>JAWXTX010000001.1:0-72691 GCA_044433165.1 Ferrimonas sp.
GTTCTTAAGTCCACTTTAATGCCGATGCGCGCCAGCATGGATGCGACGGACTGGGCAATGTTGTGGTCGTTGATATAGCGGTTGTTTGGCGCAATCATGGTGAGATTAAAGCCGTTTTCATAACCGGCTTCGGTCATTAATTGCTTGGCTTTAACCAGATCAAAGCGTGGCGCTAAATCGCTGTGGTAACCGGTATAACCTTCGGGGCTTAATTGGCCGGCGGTGGTCGCAAAACCACGCATGATGCGATCCACAATTCCTTGGTTATTGATGGCGTAGTCAATGGCTAAGCGAACGCGTGGATCTTGCAGCGCTGGGTTGGTGTTGCCATTCATCAAAAAGCCAATAACGCGAGTACCCGCAACGGTGACTAAGTCCACGTTGGCGGTGGACTCAACCCGTTGGTGATCGGTTGGGGCAACGGGAGCAATCACGTCAACTGAGCCAGACAGTAAGGCCGCGACACGGGTACCGGATTCTTTGATTGGCACCAAAGTTAATGATTGAACGTTACCTTTGGACTCTTTGTCCCAGTAATTTGGGTTGCGCTCAAATTCAATTTTTACCCCTTGCTCACGGGTTTTAATGATGAATGGCCCAGTACCTGATTGGTTGGTGGAGGCAAAGGTGGAACCAAATTTAACCAGCGCGTCTTTGGGCTGACCATTGGCATCGGTACCGCTGTAGAACTTGCTGTCCATGGGGAACAGGTAAGTCAGCGATTGCATAACCAGCGGGTAAGGTTGGCTGGTGATCACCTCAAAGGTTAAGTCGTCGATGATCTTAATGGGCTCAAATAGGCTGAAGATCCCTTTAAAATCGGCTGAATTGTGCAACCGAGTTAAGGTCCATGCCACATCGGCAGAGGTTAATGGGTTACCACTGTGGAAAGTCACGCCTGGGCGTAAAGTAATGCGCACTGTGGTGTCGTCTACTTGCGTCCAGCTTTGTGCTAAGCGCGGCATAATGTTGAATTTTTTGTCGTAGCGTACCAGCGGATCAAAAGTCATGTGTGACAGCTGCAATGTGCCGCCAGAGAGTTGCTCGTGAGGATCTAATGACACTGGATCTGAATCTAATGCGACGGTGATGCTGGCGGCTTGGGCGCCAAACATCATGCCGCTGGCAACCAGCGCTAAGGTTAATTTTGAGAGGGCCTTTTTCATGATTTTTCCTTCCTTCATTGTTATTGTCTTTTGATGTTCACGCTGGTTACGCGCTTTGGCGCATTCGTGGCATGAGCTTGATAAGCCCTTGGGTGTATTCATGAGCTGGGTGTTCAAACAGTTGTTCGGTTTCAGCAACCTCAAGCAAGGTGCCTTTTTGCATTACCCCAACCCGATCGCACATTTGGCGGATCACCGGTAAGTCGTGGCTGATAAACAGCATGCTGAGGTTTAATTCGTCTTGCAGATCTTTAAGCAGGTTTAAGATCTGGGCTTGGACCGAGACATCCAGCGCGGAGGTAGGCTCATCGCAAATTAACAAGCGGGGCCGTGTGGCTAACGCTCGCGCGATGGAGATCCGTTGGCGTTGGCCGCCTGAAAACTCATGGGGGTAGCGCTCACCAGCGCGTGCTCCTAACCCTACGTGATCCAACAAGTCGGCAACGATTTGGCGAATTTGTGCTTCGTTTTCTGCCAATCGATGGAAGCGAATCGGCTCGGCGATGATGTCTTTTACCTTCATGCGTGGATTCATGGAGGTGTAAGGGTTTTGAAACACCATCTGCATTTGGCGTCGCATTGGTCGGCGTTCGCGCTCCGATTTAAAAGCGGTTAAGTCCACCCCTTCAAAGAGGATGCTGCCACTGTCGTGGGGCTGTAAACCGGCAATGATCCGTGCCACGGTCGATTTGCCTGAACCAGACTCGCCCACCAAACCAAAGGTTTCCCCCTCTTGAATGTCGAATGAGACATTATTGGTGGCGTGTAGGCGCTCGCGCATGGAAGGGAAGATGCTGTCTTTAATAATAAAGTGCAGATCCAAATTGCGAACCGAGAGCAACGGCCCTTCTTGCTTAATGAAATCTTGCGATTGCCCCAGCCAATGCGTGCTAACGTCGATGCTCGAAGAGGCGTTGGCCGCTTCGATGTAATTGACCATTGGGAAGCGATCAAGCTTCACGTCGGCGCGTGGCACCGCACTGATTAAACTTTGAGTATAAGGGTGAGCTGGGGCATTGAGGATCTGCTCGGTGGTGCCTAATTCCACCAAATCGCCTCGGTACATGACCGCCACCCGATCGCAAACGTTGGCGACAACACCCATGTCGTGGGTGACGAGCATGCAGCCGACATTCCGCTGCTCACACAGGGTGCGAATGAGTTTTAAGATCTGATCTTGCACCGACACATCTAAAGCGGTCGTCGGTTCGTCGGCGATCAGAAACTCAGGCTCACAGCTCATGGCGATGGCAATAACCACCCGTTGGCGCATACCGCCGGAAAATTGATGAGGGTATTGTTTTATTCGATGTTCAGGTTCGGGAATGCCGACTTGCTCAAGCAACACCAACGCGCGCTTTACGGCTTCGTCTTGAGTGATCCCAAGGTTATTAACCATGGTTTCAACCATCTGTTGTTCGATGGTGAATAACGCGTTCAGCGAAGTCATGGGATCTTGGAAAATAAAGCCGATGCGACCGCCACGGATCTGTTGCATCTGCTTGGGTGTTAAGCCGGAGATCAGTTCGCCATTCAAGCGGATCTCGCCACCGGCAACACGACCGGGCTTGCTTAACAGATTGATGATGCCATTGCCCACTGTGGATTTACCGGCGCCAGATTCGCCGACCACGCCCAAAATTTCACCGGCTTCAACAGTGAAGGAGATGTCGTTCACTGCGGTGGCTACACCATGGCGCGAAGGAAACTCAATGCGTAGCTTATTTACCGTAAGCAAAGACATAAAACCTCGTTAATTTTTATTATGGTTAGTAACCTAAACCGCACTTATCAAACGCTTATTGCAAAAAATCCAATGGGTGGAAATACAATGCGGTACGCGGGTTTTGATTGGTAATAAGAAAGGCTTAAAGCCAAGGCTTAATGAATGATTATTCAATCTGACGTTACCCTTACGATCGTGTGCGGAACAATCCATCGTGGTATTTTTCTTGGTGTGGATCGCATAAGCGTTAAATTTGTCGGCTGAGTGGTTTTATGGTATTTAACAACTGGGCTTGCGTCAGAGTGTGGCTGCTCGCCCGTTTTGGTTGCTGTATCGCGTTTTACGGGCCAATTGGCACTCGATTGCTCGTCAATGTTTGTTAAATTGCATACGCTACAGAAGGTAACTTGTGGTGTTTTTAATCAATTTGATGCGACCGATTGCACTCGCCCTGTGCGATCTCACATTTTTGCTGAAATTTATGCAATTCATCAATCATCTACCTTGTTGTTATTAAATAAATAAATCTTATATTGGGGTAAATGTTTACTAGATTTGATTACCATTTGCCTGAGCTTGCAACATTTGCAGCCATTAATAGCGTGCCGCCTGCTGGTGAGTTTTGTTCATTTGCGGTTTTAAAGAATCTTGTCTGGGCGATTTTTCAATGCAATCTGGGATTCAATCCAGTGCGAATATCCACTTCAATCGAGGCTCGCGTTGCTTGATATTTCAAGAACAAAGCATTAGAAAATCTAATTCTTTATTGTGCTATTTCTTATGTTTCTTAGCCGCGTTTGAATTGGTAGGAGCGTAAATTAAGCATCGTTATGCTACGTGCATCACACACTTCCTGCTATAGCGACAAAAACATTCACAATGAATTTGTATTCACTTTGGGTGCCGATGGCCTGTATGGCCATCGGTGGTTGTTCGGACGCGCTTAACGGCACGCTCATTTTGCGGTACTGCATTTAGATAAATGTTGTTGACGCCGTTGCCAAACGCCCCATCCGATGGCGAGTAGCCAGCCTAGTCCCCAATGGCCTGCGCTGGATTGTGGTGCTTGCCAACCGTCTTCTAATTGGTTTTTAACGGCGACGTTAATGGTGCGGCTGACACTACCGTGATCACCATCGACCGTCAGTTGAAATTGCAGGGTTTGATCAACCACTACCGCGGGTGCGTTAACGCTCAGCTGTGAGCCATCGGTACTGGTGTTCGTTAAGTCGATGCGAGTGCCACTCAGTTGCTGCCATTGGTAATGCACCGCGCCGAGTTGCTCGATGTGAGCGAGCGTGGATGTCAGCGTGATCGCATCCCCTTCGGTCACCGTACTTGGGCCACTTAGGCTTAACGTTAATGACATGGCTTGGATCTGTACGCTGACGGTTTGGCTCTGGCTGTATTCGCCATCGGAGACGGTTAACTGCAAAGTGAGGGTTCGCTCGCTGTCGGTTACTGGCGCAATGACCGTGAACGCCGCGCTATTGGTATTCGTCATGGTGAGGCTGGGACCACTGAGCTGTTGCCATTGGTATTGGTATTGCGAGGTGGCACTGCTGCTTGAGTCGTCGCTGTTGGGGGTGATTTGGGCCATGAAGCGCAGTGTTTCGCCGGCAACGGCCAGAGACGGACCGCTGATGTGGATTTGAAAGCGGCTAGTGGCTGGGGCGTCACTGCACTGGGCGCCGTAGATCTGTTGCACCCAATTAGGGTAATCAATGTATGGGTTACGGTTGCCTTGGTATTGGTAGACGATGTCGTTGCGCCATCGCTCTTGGTCATCGACGGGATCTTGTTGGTGCCATTGATATAACTCACACAGTTTGCCTGCCTCTGCAGCGTCGGCATTGCTGTTGGTGCTATCGACCAAAATCAGATCGGGCATATTGCCATCGTTGGCCGCGCCTTGGTAACGGGTATCCATATAGAACATCATCCGCGCGACATCCCCTTTTACCGCATCGCGTGGTTCAAAGGTGCCAGCAACAGGATCGACACGGCTCTCTGGGGCCAGTTCTAGGGCGCTGCCACCACTGGCAAAATCAAAATTTGAGCGGGCGCTGTTGACGGGCACTAAAGTGGCGCGTAAATGATGGCCGTCGGTATAGCCTGTTTGCGACTGATCGGCAAACCCATGGCTGCTCGGCCAAACGTGCTCGCGATTCCAATCGCTGCTGTCGCCGCCATTGGCGTATTGGCTAATGGATTTACCCGAATAAAGGCCAACCACTTGGCTGTTATCGCTGGGATCTTGGTCGCTGTCGCTTACGAGGCTCCACACTTGGGCGTAGCTTAAGACGGTGTGGTTGGTGCGGATAACATCGGATAGGGCGTGCTTCATCGCCTCAGCATCGGCAAAATCGCCGCTTAAAATGGCGCTGTAGTAGATGTCGCCATTGAAGGTGTTGGGATCGGCCACGGCGGTTAAGGTTTCACAGCCATTACAAGGCCCAGTCGGTGCTTCTGGTTCATTAGGCAAGACTGGCTCGCTGCAGGCGCTTTCGCCATCGCAGCCTAAGCCCTCGCTGTTGTCTTGCTCAAAGGTTAACCATTGATTGGGGCTGCCTGGGAATTCCGCACTGGCATCGAGATCGCCGCTGGTTACGCTGTTGAGTCGGCGTAATGTTTTATTTTGGGTGCTAAAGGTGGCGTTGTTTAGATCGAGCCAAGCGCTGCCGGGATCTTGGCCAAGCTGCCCAAAGCGGTCAATCACCATCCCATCTTTAGTGAGTAGCAGGGCATCATCGCCATTGAAGTTGGTGACGTTTGAACTGCTGCCAATTTGAAACGCAGCGGCAGCGTTACTGTTGTGCCACACCATGCTTGCCCCTGTGGCTAACACTCCGGTTAAAGTCTGGCTGTTCGTGCTGGTGGTGTTGCCGTTGGAGTAAAGGGTTAATTGGTACAGGTTGGCATCCAAATCAATGGAGCTGCTACCACGGTTAGTGATTTCAATGGCTTTATTATTGCTGCTGCCTTCGATGTATTCGGTGAGCAGTAAATTCGCATTCACGCTGTTACTGAGTAAGCCAATCACAACGCTACTTAAGGGAAATAAAAAGGTTCTCATTAATGGCTTTATCCATAAACCGTCAGTGGATTCAGCAGATCAATGGCAATCTGCTGAATAACGTACGTGCTGTTGCGCACCGCCTTTAGAGCACAACGCTTTGAATGCGACGCCATAGCGCGCTCAAAAACACCCCGAGTATGGCGAGCACACTAATACTGCCGCCGCTGTTGTCCTTTGGCGCTGTGACGAGGCTGGCCACTAAGTCGTCGCGATTGCGCACCTCGATATACAGCTGGGTTTGGGAGCCTGCGACCAATACCCCATCACGGGTTAGGTACATTTGGGCGTGATAAAATGCGGCAGGGGCACCAAACACTTCTAATTCCAAGAGGGTTGGGCGATCTTGCGTTAACACCACGCTTGATGGCACCAGTTGGCTGAGATCCAAACGCACGTTGTCGTCGGCTGCTTGCAAACTGACGTGGGCGATGTCACCGGCTTGGCTGTCGATGCCACTGGGGATGGGGTAAGGCACCTTCATGAGTTTATCTTTCAGCGGCAGGCGTACGGCGATGCCATCGTCGTGCTCACCGGCTTGGTAAGCCAAAGCGATTATGGCCGGATCGTGATCCGACGCGCGCACCGGATCGGCTTGATAAAAGTGCTCTAGGTAGTTACTGGGTTTGTATTCGCTGTTGTAGTCAAACACGCTCGATTCTGGGGCGTTAATATGCCAGTCCACCGCATCAATCAGACGTTGCTCCATGCTGGGGCTAAGCAGAATGTAATCGAGCGATCCCACCTCGTCGTTATAGGTGTAGCTCCACGGCTCTATGCCTTTTTCTTGGCCTTTGATGGCCAGCGCATTGAGGTAGCCATAACTGTGGGTGATCAGCGCAGGGGTGCCATCGAGATTGAATTGCGGTTGGTGACCAATGTAGCTGTAGCTGGCGCTGCTAATGGTTTTGTTGCGGGGATTTTCAGTTAGTACCAGTAAGGGATCTTCTTGAGCGTAGGCGTTTAAGTCGCCTAAAATAATGCGATCACCTGGGATGTCGGCCAGCGTTTCGCCCAGCTGTACGGCGGCAGAGACGCGCAAGTGTTCACAAGAGCCTTGGCCATCTAAATCGATGGGATCGTCACTCCATTGGGTTGCGGCCCCAAATTCGACGCCTTGCCACTCTTCCCAGCAGGTTGATCCTTTGGATTTTAAGTGGTTGACGGCGATGTTCAGCCGTTTGCCGGTTTGGTTGACGTAAAACGTGGCCAGTAGCGCATCCCGATTATAGTTTTGGCCGCTTTCTAAGATCTCGTCATTGTTGTCTTTAATCACCTCGTTAAAGTCATTCACAATGGAGGGAGCCTTTTGCTGGGGCATGGGGATCACTCGGGTGCTCACCAAGCTGACTTTACTGGGGCGGTAGATAAGCCCTGTGGCGATGGCATCAGAGCCAATGGCGTCAGCGTTATCCAGCAATTGGTTATGGTTGTGATCGTAGCCAACAAAGACATAGCGATTTTCCGTCGAGTAGGGCTTATCGGCGTTATCGGCGTATTCATCGTTGTAGTAGGTGTTGATTTCATTTACCAATTCGGCAATGGCACTGTCCAAACCAAAGCCGTTATTTTCCATCTCCATCAGCCCTAATACGTCCGCATCAAGGGCGCGAATGGCGGCCACCAATTTGGCTTTTTGGCGTTCGTATTCCAAGACATCGTCGGCACCACGATTTTGGCCAAAGTTATTTTGGTCGCCCCCAAATGGTGAGTTGAAATAGTTAAATAGATTGAAGCTGGCAACGGTAATGGCAAAGTGATCCGCTGGCGCTTCAGTGCTCAGTTGGGGGGCCTCGGTACGTGGCCGATTATGGATAAAGTGGCTGTTATCTAATGTGTTGCTGACGGTGAGTGTGTAATCGCCATAGCCGTAGCTGATGAGCCCCTCCATGCCAACCACGCTGTCGTCAATGCGGATGTAGTTATTGGCCGGATCGGCATTGAAATTGGGGTAGTAAGGAATGTTGCCGTTACTGGCGGTGCTGTTGCTTTCCACAATTAAGCGGTAGTCGTTATTTTGCGCTAACGC
The DNA here is from genome assembly GCA_044433165.1 of Ferrimonas sp. GTDB lineage: Bacteria > Pseudomonadota > Gammaproteobacteria > Enterobacterales > Shewanellaceae > Ferrimonas. The sequence goes on from JAWXTX010000001.1 coordinate 7,998, forward strand.
TGCTTGTGCTTCTGGGCTGGCGGCGATGTGGCGTTGGTTGGGCTGTAAGTTCGGGCGTTGGTAAGCCAAGATGAGATCATTGCGGTAGCTGTTGTAGTTAAAACCAAAGGTTTTGCTTACACGCATGGTTTGCTCGCCATCAAGATTGGCGTCTAAGTCACTGGGTAGGCGTACTAACATTCCTTCGTAGCGCTCTAAGGTGCGCTCAAATAAGCCCGCATCCTCAGCCATTATTTGCATGTCGGTCGCAACAATGGGGCTGAGGCTGCTGTTGGTAACCACCCAGTCGCTGGCACTTAACTGCGTTTGGCCATAGTACTCGCTGACCACGCTGCTAACACAAACGGTTTGACCAACCATCTCGGCGCTGGCATTGCGGCTGTAAACAAAGATGCCATCTGAACTGAGCGGATCGTTGTCGGGGCTGAGATCTTGCAGGAAAAAACCATCGGATGGGATGTTGCCAATGGCACTCACGATCCCTTGAACGGTGACGGTTTCCCCTTCGAGTGGCGAGCGTTCGGCTGTGCCTTGAATGTCGCCAATTCGATGTGTTGGGCTGCAGGCCTGTGGCGTCTCGGTTGCGGCTTCAGCAAAGGTTGGATCGCCCATACCACTTAGCGTTGCTGGGGTAATACTAAGCCATTGCTCGCTGTTGTACGTGGCACTTTGACTGGGTAAGTCGCCTGCTTGTGCTAAACGGCGGCGCAAGGTGAGATCGTTACCCCAATAACCGTCAGCACTGTTCGGGCCAACAATATCGATAATGCTGTCGTTATGCTGCAGGTAGAAACTGTCATTACCATTTACGTAAACGTTATCGTAATTGCCGGTACCTACCCCAATTTTAGCAATGGCGCCTTGTGCGGTGAGCTGCGTTTGGTAATCGGCACTGGCACCACTATTTAAGAGCACCAATGATTGGCCAGCGGCTAAGGTGATGCCACTGAGCAATAGACTGCCATCGGCATTTTTTAGGACATTGACATAACTGCCACTGCCAAGGATCACCGCTTGAGTAGCGTCGGTAAAGGTAAAGGATTCCGCTGCGTGGGTGTTGGTGATCTCAATGGAGCCAACGCTTATATCATTATTGTTTTGCACATATTCGGTAATGAGAATGTCACTAATACCTGCGTGTGTTGAGGGCGATAAGAGCGCCAAAGTAATGGCACTAAGGGTACTGGTAATGGCCAGCGAAGTGATGCTGAATTTCATAATGGGTTAGCCTTCCATGGAAAAGAGAGAAAAGGGCGCTTAAAAATAGATACGGGCATAGGCGTAACCCGCTTCGGGGGCTTCACCCACGCGCCCTTCTAATGCCAATACGGTGTTTTTATTGGGCCAATAATGGATGCCAGCGCTACCCCAACGGCGTTCTTTGCCAAATGCTGGTGGTAGTTCTTCGCTGTTGTAATTCGGGCTTTCAATGTCCCATTGTTCATATTGCTCGATGCTGGCCGCGGCAATAAATGCCAATGCGCTACTCAGTTGATAACGGCCTGATAAAACCGCACCATAATTTCGATAGCGTTGGTAATTTAAATAAACATCACCTGATTGTAAGGTGGCAATATCTTCGTCTTCAGCAAAAGCATTAAGGCCTAAGCTTAATGAGGAATTGAAATGCCATTGAACGCCAAGCCCGAGCAGTTGTTGTTCCCCATATTTACTTTCGCCATGCGAACCACCACGACCCTCGCCACCAAGGACAATGGCAAAATGCTCAGAAATAAAGCCAAGGTAACCATTAATAATATCGCCCTGCAAAGCACCATTTTTATGTTTTCCCTCATAAGAGTAGGAAATGCCATAGATAAAATGAGCAAACTCAGCCTGATATTTTATGGTGTTTTCTTGATCGCCAGCCTCGCCGGTTTCGGCTGCTTTATTGAAGCTAAAATCCCCAAAATGATCAAAATCATCGAAGGCGGTATCGGTTAAGCCCAGCTCCAACCATTGGTGCTCAGTAAGTTGGTAGCCCAAATAAAGTTTATCAATGTCGAGCTCAAATTCGCCTGAACCACCCAGCCAGTTTTGCCGCTGATAATCGAGTTCTAGCCGATAAATAACTCGGTTGTTCACCCCTTTGACGCCAAAACTGGCAAAGCTATCATCCACATAATTTTTGGTTTGATAAAACTCATCATGATGATAATCACTGTTGGCATTAAGGTAACCACCCACACCGATCTCACCATAAAATTGAGCTTTGGTATGATAGGGTAAATCGCTATTAGCCACTGCTGTGGTACTGCAAATAACAGCAGCAGTAGCCAAGGCGACAACGCTTAATTTAAACACGGCAATATCCTTATAATTGTGTGGCGAGCGAAAGAATAAATGCCACTAAACTAAAAATAGGTGCCGTTGTTTTATAATGAGTTAAATAGATTGGCTTTATCGCCAACATAACTTTGAACATTTTAATTGTTTGTTGCTAATAAAATGCCAACATTCCTAGTTTTAAAATATTTTACAGTTTAATATCCTGTTTGTTTTTTTTTAATTAAATATTGTTGAATCGATTTTATCGGCGCTGGGATTAATTTTACTCGCCTATCGCTATTATTAATGATGAGTCGATGTTTATTTGGTGCGGCATCGTTAGCGGGTTGTCATCCGCACAACCACAACCACAACCACAACCACAACCCACTCGCTGGTGGGAGGTGGTTGTGTGCTTGTTCAGAAAAGCCTGAACGAGGACGAAATTTAACTGTCCTGCTGAGGTTGGTAACCTTCGATGGTGATCTCCTCGCCATCGAACAGAAATGCTTGCATCTTCTGTTCAAGTAACGCGCGATGCTCGGGATTCATCATGTTGAGCTTGTGCTCATTGATTAACATGGTTTGCTTTTTTTGCCACAAAGCCCACGCTTCTTGGCTGATGTTATCAAATATCCGCTTGCCTAATTCACCAGGGTAAAACTGGAAATCAAGCCCGGGAGCTTCTTTTTGTAAGTATTGGCAAAAGACCATTCGTGCCATGTTGTTGTTTCCTTAAAATAAGCGTTAGGCCAGTTATAACAGATGGCGCGATGGGCTGCATCTACACCACTGTATTGGTATCTGGTTGGCTGGCTTGAGTTATGATAACTGAGCTAAGATTTTTTCTGTGGCGGCCGCCAATCCCACATTAAATGGCTCGTTAACGGCAAACCAACCCGCTGGGTTATCTGCGATGATCGCCGGTGGCTGCTTTAACAGCGCCACCATTGGTTGAATGTCAAAATGGTAATGGCTAAATGTATGTCGAAATGCCGTCAGTCGTTCAGGCTCTGCCAGTAATTGATAGGAGTACAATTGCTTTTGTAAGGCTGCCTCGCTGGCAAATTGCGGTAAACACCATAACCCTCCCCAAATTCCCGTTGGTGGGCGTTTTTCCAAATAAACTTGGCCTTGGTAGAGCAGTACCAATAACCATCCTTGTTGAATTGGCTTTGCTTTTTTGGGTTTTTTCGCCGGTAGCTCAGCAATGCGTTGCTGCTGTCGGGCTTTGCAATCTTGCTGCACGGGGCATTGCTCGCATTTAGGTCGAGTTCGGGTGCAGATCAAAGCCCCCATATCCATCATGGCTTGGTTGTAAGGTTGAGTTTGCTGCTTAGGCGTATGCGCAATGGCCACTTCCCAGAGCCGATTTTCCACGGCTTTGGTGCCATACCAGCCTTCAATGGCTTGATGGCGGGTTAATACACGTTTGACGTTACCATCTAAAATGGCGTGCGGCTGGTTGAGTGCCAGACTCAAAATGGCACCGGCAGTTGAACGGCCGATGCCCGGCAAGCTCATCACGGTCTCGATGTCGGTTGGAAATTGCCCTTGGTGTTGTTGGCCGATCACTTGAGCACAGCGATGCAAATTGCGACCACGGGCGTAATAGCCAAGGCCTGTCCATAGGTGCAGTACTTCATCAAGTTCTGCGACCGCGAGATCCGCTAAGGTTGGAAAGCGCTCAGTAAAACGCTCAAAGTAGGGGATCACCGTGGCCACTTGGGTTTGTTGAAGCATAATTTCAGAGAGCCACACTCGATAAGGGCTGCGATTGAACTGCCAAGGTAGGGTTTTTCGGCCATGCAGTTGATACCAGTTGAGGATCCGCTGCGCAAAGGCGGTGGGGTTCGCTTCCATCAATGAGCAACCTAAAATACAATCACGCGATTTGGGTGGGCGACAGTGTAGCGCTCGATTCCATAACCGAGAAGAATTGATGACTGATAAGCAACAACAGCCAGAGACGAATGAGGATCTGCGCTTACGGAAAATTCGCTCCTTTGTGAAGCGTGAAGGCCGTTTAACCAAAGGCCAAGCCCGTGCGATGGAGCAATACTGGCCAACAATGGGGCTGCAACACAGCGATGGTTTGCTGGATATTGCGCAGGCCTTTGAACGCAGTGCTCCTGTGGTGTTAGAAATTGGCTTTGGCATGGGGAAATCCTTGGTGGAAATGGCCAAGGCCGAGCCAGAGAAAAACTTTATTGGCATTGAAGTGCATGGCCCGGGTGTTGGTGCTTGTTTGCAATATGCAGAAGAGCTTGGGGTCACGAACCTGAAACTGTATTACCACGATGCCATTGAGATTTTGGCGGATTGCATCGCGGATAACAGCCTTGACCGTGTGCAGCTGTATTTCCCTGATCCATGGCATAAAAAGCGCCACCATAAGCGCCGCATTGTGCGTGAGGAGTTTGTGGCGGTGATCCGTCAAAAGCTAAAAGTAGGAGGCCTGTTCCATATGGCAACGGATTGGGAGCATTATGCCGAGCATATGGTTGCCGAAATGTACTTTGCCGAAGGCTTTGATAACACGGCAAGCGAAGGCTATTTCGTTGCACGCCCAGCGTTTCGGCCATTAACCAAATTTGAAGCACGTGGCCACCGTTTAGGCCATGGCGTGTGGGATATGATTTATAAAAAGACCGCATAATTTAAGTGGTGCTAAGTATACTGAACCGCGCTTCCAGGCTTGGAGTGCGGTTTTTTTATGGAAAAATCGGTTGTGATTTCGAGGTGAATTGGGCTGTTTCGGCTTACTATCTGGGCCGTACTTTAGTGATGGCGAAGCGGAGAATAAATCCTAAATGCTGTGCTATAACTTGCAACCCTGAGTGCAAAGATGATGTTAGATAACCAATTATTGCAACGCCTAGTCGATGACGTACGGCCACTAATTGGCCAAGGTAAATTGGCCGATTACATCCCAGAGCTTGCGAAGGTGGCCAACCACAAGTTGGGCATTGCCATTTGTACGGCCGATGGCACCTTAGGCGCTGGGGATCACTTAGAGCAATTTTCGATTCAAAGTATTTCTAAGGTGTTTGCGTTGGCGCAAGCCATGACGTTGTATAGCGAAGAGCAACTTTGGCAGCGGGTGGGTAAAGAGCCATCGGGCAATGCGTTTAATTCACTGGTTCAACTCGAACATGAGCGAGGTATGCCTCGCAACCCCTTCATTAATGCTGGGGCGTTGGTTCTGTGCGATTTATTACAAAGCCGGCTGAGTGCGCCGCGCTACAATATGTTGGAGCTGGTACGTGCCTTGGCCGAGAACCCTCATATTATGGTGGATAAAAGAGTTGCCTATTCTGAATATCAGCATCGTGCTCGCAACGCCGCCATTGCCTATTTAATGCAATCTTTTGGCAATATTCATAATGACGTGGATCAAGTGCTCCGTAACTATTTTAGTCAATGCGCTTTAAGGATGAGTTGCAGTGATTTGGCTAAAGCTTTTTACTTTCTTTCAAATCAAGGTGTTGCATTTAATGGTCGGCGTTTATTAACCGAGAAACAGACTCGGCGGCTGAATGCGTTATTAGCGACATCCGGTTTGTATGATGGTGCTGGTGAATTTGCTTATCGTGTGGGAATGCCCGGCAAAAGTGGGGTTGGTGGTGGCATTGTCGCGGTGATCCCTGGGGAAATGAGCATTTGTGTGTGGTCCCCTGAACTGGACGAAAATGGCAACTCTTTCGCGGGAATCGCAATGCTGGAGCTGTTGGGTAAACGGTTGAATCGTTCGATTTTTTAACATTTAGCTGGGGCTCGCCCAGAAACGCCTACTGCCGATGGCGTTCGCGGCACTGAGATCCTCCATGAATGTTACAATAAGTTGACGGCAGCCCAAATACGTTAAAAAAAGCAGTGATATTTATTTCACTGCTTTTCTTTGGGTGAGACCAAGGCCACAATAGCGCTAGTTTGAAAGGGGAGCATTATGCGCGAGTTGTTGGAGCCGATAGTCATCTTTACCCACGTAGTGAGAGCCCAAGGGTTTTCTGCGGCGGCACGAAAGTTGGGGATCTCAAAGTCAAAAGTGAGTAGCCAAATTAGCACGTTAGAGCAGCGCTTGGGGGTGCAGTTAGTGCAGCGTACTACGCGTTCTTTGAGCCTAACGGAAAGCGGTGAACTCTTATATGGACACAGTGAGGTTCTGCTCCGAGATTTAGATCAAGCGATCGCCAGCGTGCAGGATCTGCAAAAAGAGATCCGGGGGGTATTGCGGGTTGGGATCACCCAAGCTTTTGGGGCGCTGCATTTAATGCCTTTACTGCCTAAGTTTATGGAGCAGCACCCAGAGCTGGAATTGGAAGTCAGTTTTTTAGATCATAAAGTGGATGTGGTGGCTGAAGGGTTGGATTTATTACTCACCATGTCAGAGCAATTGCCGCTGGGCATGGTGGCGCGCCCAATTTTAGATTGCGATTTCGTGCTCGTTGCCTCGCCTGATTACTTAGCGGAGCGGGGTGTTCCCTACCACCCTGAGCAACTGAATCAGCACAATTGCTTAATCTATAAGAGCGAATGGTATGAGCACGGCAATTGGGAGTTTAGCCAAGGAGACGATAAGTTTGAGATCCGCGTGAAAGGGAATTATCGAGTGGATGACGCTCCAGCCCTAAAAGATGCTGCCATCCGTGGCATGGGGGTGGTTTATCTGGCGACTTACCTATTGGAAAACGAATTAAAAGATGGCTCGTTAGTGCAAATTATGCCGGACTGGAAATTAACCCATCAGTTAAGTTTGCAAGCGGTGTACCCACGGCGCCAACATTTGCCACCCAAAGTACGCGCTTTTGTGGATTTTGTGCGTTTGCATTTCAGTAAAGAGCAGGTGTTCTAGCGGCGATTGCCCCATCTAAAAAACGGTTTGTTTAATTCAATAAACAAACCGTTTTTTTATGGTCATTTTTTCTTATATCTATATGATAAATAAAGGATTAAAAGCGGATGTGTGTTTTTCGTTCAATGGCTGCCTTATTGAATAATCGCGTGTTTGATTCTTGCCTGTTGCGCATGGCTCGGTACAATTATTTCATCTTAAGGCCACATAATTACATTCATATGGCCGAGTCATCATTACCAATCTTTGTACCCTACAAGCGCAAATGGTAATAAGGCAGTTGGGTAATAAAGGCCGATAAAATGAATAATGAGCCTATCCAATTGTGACATTAAGGGAGATCTTCGGGTCTCCCTTTTTCTTTGTGTGAATTCATCGCAGCAGAACGATGTGGTAATGGATAAATAAAGTACAGTTTGCCCGCATTTATTGTTGGGCAGAGGTCCTACCTGCTTGGTATGATGCGCTCCATCTGCATGCTCTGCAGCAAATTCGAACGGCAGTGGCCGTTTGAGGGATTATTTTGCTTTAATTTGGAGTCGTTAATGGAAACGGATCAGTTAGTTGATTTTATGCACCATGCCCCTGAGGCTATTTTAGGGTATGGCATGAAATTAGTGGTTGCCATTGTTATTTTTCTTATTGGTCGCTGGGTTGCTAAATTGCTCTCCAGTCTGGTGCGCAACATCCTTACCAAGCGTCAAATGGACGTTACCGTTACCGGTTTTATTGGCAACATCGTTTCGACGTTGGTGATGATTGTCACCTTAATTGCAGTACTGGGCAAGCTGGGCGTTGAAACCGCGTCGCTGGTTGCGGTATTAGGTGCCGCTGGTTTGGCCGTGGGTTTGGCGCTGCAAGGTTCTTTATCAAACTTTGCTTCTGGCGTACTGCTGGTTACCTTCCGTCCGTGCCGTGCCGGTGATTACATTGAAGCGGCTGGCGTTGCCGGTACGGTACAAGAGATCAATATCTTCTCTACCACCCTATTAACCCCAGACAATAAGCGTATTACTTGCCCGAACTCCTCGATCATGAACGACGTGATTGTCAACTTCAGTGCCATGGATACGCGTCGAGTGGATTTGGTGATTGGCGTGGCTTACCACTCTGACTTGCAAGAAGTAAAAGCTGCCCTGTCTAAAGCGGTAAGCGAAAACAGCTTGGTATTGGCTGAGCCTGCACCAACGATTGAGGTAAGCGCCTTGGCCGACTCATCCATTAACTTTGTGGTACGCCCATGGGTAAACAGTGCCGATTACTGGACGGCTTACTTTGGTTTGCATGCCGCCATTAAAGTGGAACTGGATAAAGCGGGTATTAGCATTCCATTCCCACAAATGGATGTTCACGTGAAGCAGCTGCCAGCTCAAAACTCGTAATTCGAAACGAGACTGGCCTGATGCAACAAAGCCCCATCTTAGGATGGGGCTTTGTTGTTTAAGATTTTGGATTAGGCGCTAACTCGAACCCAAAATGATTTCGACCATCATTATGGCACTATTTATGGTTTTTGCTATGACCTTCATTAGGATGATACATCAGCCTCAGGTGAATTTAATTCATGAATGGTGCTGTTGTGAGCGTTGAATTAGCGTTATCGGTTATTTCGGCTGAATACAGTTGGCCTGACGGGATTATTCAGGCCGATTGATTATTGCACTAGAGACAACAATTTTGTAACCGTTGTGGACGATGGTTACCGAGGGTGCGCTCAAGCTCAACCAAAGCGGCTTGGATACTGGGTTCGGCTTGTTGTAAGGCCAACTGGATGATTTGCTCGGCCCATATCGGAAGTTGAGAATGTAATTGATAATAGACCCAATTCCCTTGGCGGCGGTCTTGCAAAATATCGAGCTGGCGTAATTGCGCCAGATGCCGTGAAATTTTGGGTTGGCTTTGCTTAAGGGCAGCGGTGAGTTCGCATACGCATAACTCGTTTTCGTGGACAATCAACAAGAGGCTCTGTAAACGTGTGGTATCGGCCATGGCTTTAAAAAGCAGCAGGGGAGTGAGAGCGGTAGACATAGGGGCAACTCAATGAGATCAAGGCTCTTACTATAGCGATAGCTAGGAGGGCAGATCAAATGGCGCATCTAGGTGCGACTGATTGCGTTTTTGCACTGAGACGTAAAGCCGATGTTTGCAGTGGTGCAGTGGTGCGGTGTGCTTAAAGACAATGGGTGGGAGAACGCGCCTTTCCAATCTATGCTTGCTATTGGCGAAATAATCAGCCGCCATAATAGCGCATTCAATGCAAGGTTGGTGATATGCAATCAAAGGCCCCTAAAACGATTAAAGCCCCTTGGTACCAGTATCTTATTGCGTTGTTTGGGCTGGTTTGGAATGGCACTGGGGCCTACGATTTTTATTTAATTCAAAGTAACGACGGCCAGCATTTGCAGCATTTTACGCCGGCCCAATTGGAGTTTTTATTTGGCTTGCCAGCTTGGGTTGTGGCCTGCTGGGGATTGTCGGTATTTGGCGGTAGTTTAGGCTGTATCTTGCTCTTGTTGCGGCGCATTCAGGCGGTGCCGCTGTTGGCGCTGTCGTGGTTAACTATGGTGGCAACGATTATTTATAACTATGGCATCAGTGATGGCATGGCTTTGATGGGGGACGATCTTCAGCTTGGGGCCACGCTGGTGATTTTATTAGCCTCATTATTATTGCTGTTGTATGCCCGAAATTTAGGGCAGCAGGGGCAACTACGCTGATTGGGAACGTGCACTCTAGTGTGAAAATTCAGACAAGCCAACAGCCCCGATCGATAGGAATGTCCTTGTTAACGTTTGCTGTGATGAGTAAGCGCCGTACCTTAAGGTAAAGCGTCTCACTTAGTGCCATAAAGGCAGGGCGCTTCACCTTGAGGCGTTATCTTATTCAGCCGCGCGTCATTAATGGGTAAGGGCGTGGGTGTAAGTGGGCAGGGCGGTCACCTAGCTTAAATTCCGGTTGTTCTGGTAGCTCTTTGGGTAATACGGCAGTAAACCACTGCTGTTGGTCAACCACGGCTCGACTGACAATGGTACCAGCTCGGCGCCAGTTGTCGCCCACGGCCATGGTGAGTTCGCCGCTGGCTTCGGCATCGGTTTCAAATAAATACAGGGCGCGTTTGTTGCCACCACGAAAATACATACGCGCGACGGTTTCTTGGCCGATGTAGCAGCCTTTGTCATACGTTACACCCCCAACTGCGTCGAGATTAAGCATTTGTGGCACAAACTCACCGCTGTGTTCGGCTTCAAACCAAGGCCTTACGGCTTGCAGCTCGGCGGCTACAAAGTGGTTTTCCGTGGCGACTGGTAACGCGGCCAATTCCGCAGGCAATGGCTGATTATGCGGTATTAGTACAATGGCATGTTGTTCTTCTAGCCAAGCTTGCGCCTGTTCATGAAAGCGAAGATTGCCTTCGCCTTGCCAGCTGGCAAATAACGTGGATGTCTCTGCCCCGACTACCGCAAAGCATTGCCATTGGGCGCTGATATCGGTTAACTCAATTTGGTTAAAGACGGCGTACTTTTGCAGTTGCGGCAGATCCACCTGTAACAAGGATTGGGGCATGAGCATTAAGATCTGCTCTGGCAGCTGTGCTAACCGAAATGCCGCAATTAACTTCCCCTTGGGATCGCAATGGCCAGCAAAACTCCATTGATTTTGCGGTTGCTTGGTAAGATCTGCCGTGAGCTGGCCTTGCAAATAGGTGCGTCGATCGGCGCCAGTGGCTTGCAGTACACCTAAGTTAGGCAGGCGGATCAGTTGAGCTGGGATCATGATGAGTCCGTGATTGAGAAGTTATCGGTTAATTTTACTGGCTTTCTGGTAGTGGTGAAACCAGTGCAGTCGATCTTTACTGACCCGTTTTTCACGCTCCAAATGGAGAACCGAATTTAGCTGCAGCCAGACTTTAGGCTTGGCTCAATGGGGATGTCTGTCGCAAATTGTTGGCGCAAGCGGGTCAGTATGTCGTGACGTAAATAGTTATGCGCACTGCGGATCCATATTTGGCCAAAATTGGCTTGGTAACGACAAGGCAGCTCCGCTAATTGGGCATTCATGGCGCCAGCACGAATGTGGCCATCAGCGAGCCGTTCAAAGCCAAAGGAGCAAGCGATAAGGGCGGTAACATTTTGGCTACCGGCAACTCTGGGGCTTGCCAGCCCAGCATGGTGGCATAGAGTTCTTGTGCCAGTTGGTGCGTAAGCGCTGCCGGCGTTTGGTGGCCAAGTTGTTGCTGTAGGTGTTGGTCTAAACAGGCGATCAACTCGGCAGGGGACATAAGCGACTCTCTAACGGTAACGACGACGATTATAGATGTATTCTGGCAAACAGCGGATCACCCATGCGGCGAAACGCCAGCGGCGGGTAACGTAGATGGTGCTGCGCCCTTTTTGTAAGCCGTTGAGGATCTGGCGTGCGATTTTAGTGACCGGTGCTGCCCAAAAGCGGCTGCCTTGGCCTTGCATCTTATCGAGATAGCCTAAACGTAAATCACTAATAATAATGGGCAACTTTAAGCGCTGTGCGTGTAGGCGCAGCCCTTGCAAGTAGTTTTGCTGAAACGCTTTGCTGGCATGAAACGCTTGCTGTGGGCCGCCACGATCGGCGGCAATGGAGGTTAATGCCGCCAGCTGCCCATATTTTTGATTAACCATTTTTTTAAAAGCAATGTTGGCAATTGCGGCAAAGCCTTGTACGTTCACGTTGATAACGCTTTTATCCAGCGCCCAGTCTAGCTCTAAATCCAAGCCATTGGCTGCGGTATTGATGATCACCAAATCAGCGCCATTTAATTGCTGCCACAACTGTTCAAAAGCGGTTTGCGCGGCTTGCGTATCATGGATGTCTAAGGCCATCAGCTGGCAATTTAGTTGTTGTTGCAATGGCGTCAGAGGGGCGATATCTGCCGCCATTAATCCGAGGGTCAAACCTTGTTGGTGTAATTGCAGAGCCAATTGCTGAGAGAGCGCAGAGTGGGCGCCGACAATGATTGCAGTAAGTTGAGACATAATAGTGAATCGCAATAATGAGTGGGGCGATAGTAGAAGTTCAGCCCAGTGCTGACAACGATTTTACTGCACCGGTGACTCAGTATGGTTGAATGTGGCAAAATTTGAACAGAGTGTTGCGGACGTCTAGATGGCTTGATATAACGGGCGCTTGGCCCCGTTACTAAGGACAGTCTCATGCCCGTTCGTGTTCCTAGCTTATTACCTGCCTCACAAATCTTGCGCAGTGAAAATATCTTCGTGATGTCTAATGAACGTGCAGAATTGCAAAACATTCGGCCAATGAAGGTGCTAATTCTTAATTTAATGCCCAATAAAATTGAAACCGAAACGCAATTGCTGCGTCTGCTTGGGAATACGCCATTACAAGTGGATGTGGAGTTATTACGGGTCCATAAACGCTCATCTAAACACACGAACAGCGACCATATGGATGCTTTTTATCGAGATTTTTCAGATATTCAGCACAATAATTACGATGGTTTGATTGTGACGGGAGCCCCCTTAGGCGAGCTGGAATTTGAGCAAGTAACTTATTGGCAAGAGATCAAAGCCATCATTGATTGGTCCCAGCAGCACGCGACCTCGGTGCTCTTCCTCTGTTGGGCTGCGCATGCCGCGCTATACCATCTTTATGGGTTAAAGCGGCAGTTACGGCAAGAGAAGATCTCAGGGGTTTATTTGCATCATCGGGTCGAGCGGCATGTGCCTTTGTTGCGAGGATTTGATGATCGCTTCTGGGTGCCGCATTCGCGCTATGCACAAGTGCCATTGGAATGGTTAGTGGCACACCCAGAGCTTAATGTTCTCGCGCATTCTGAAGAGGCGGGGGCCTATTTGGCGGTTTCCAATAACAATCGCAATTTATTTGTTACTGGCCACCCCGAGTACACCCGTACCACCTTGCAAGCTGAATATCAGCGCGATCTGGCTGCGGGTTTGGCGCCTCAGCTTCCGGCGAACTACTTCCCTAATAATGATCCTAACGCTGAGCCCCAAGGCACTTGGCATGCGCATGGGGCCTTGCTGTTATCCAATTGGCTTAATTACTACGTCTATCAAGCCACGCCTTATGATCTTACCACTTTAAATGCCAACACCTTGTGGGACATTGAGTAACGCAAGTTGGGTACGTTAAGCTGGTGCCACTAGTCTTGGTACTGGCTTGGCGTTAATTGGCAAATGCAATAACGCTGCGGTGATCGCAAGCACGACGGTACCCAGCCAAATTAAATCGTAATTGCCGTAATGATCATAAAGCCGACCACCGACCCAAACGCCAATAAAGCTGCCAATTTGATGGGTGAAAAAAACCAACCCGTATAAAGTGGATAGGTATTGTGGGCCAAATATTTGGCGTACTAAGCCCGAAGTGAGCGGTACCGTACCCAGCCAACAAAAGCCAATAGCCGCACCAAATACAGCCGCAGTGATGTGGGTGATGGGTAACCATAAAAAGCCGCTGATCACCAAAGCGCGCACCAAATAAAGCACGCTCATCACATAGCGCTTATCAAAGCGGTCGCCCATTACGCCCCAAAAATAGCTGCCAAAAATATTAAAGATCCCAACATAAGCTAGCGCTAAAGCCGCGCTCTGGCTGTCGAGGTAATTGTCCGCCAAATAACTGGGCAGGTGGGTGGCAATGAACATGACGTGAAAACCACAAACAAAAAAGCCCGCATGGATTAACCAATAACCTTTGTGTTGGCACGCCTCACGCAATGCTTGTTTTAAGGTTTGTGGGGCTGCCGTGGCAGTTGGCACTAGCGTGTGAGCCTGACGCTGGGTTTGCATAAAGGCCGCAAAAGCCACCATGGCACAGCACCCGAGAGCAAACAGTTGCAAGGCGGTTTGCCAATCGTAATTGACTAACAGAGATTGCGCTCCGGGGATCACCGCAAACATACCAAAGGAGCCAGCGGCGGTCGTTAGGCCAAAGGCTTTAGCGGTATGCTCCGCCGGCACCACACGCGCAATAGCACCAAGCACAATCACATAACTGGTGCAGCTCAGGCCCAAGCCAACCAACACCCCCAAGCTAATAAACAGCATATTAGGCTCAGTGGTGAGAGAGGTGAGCAGCAAACCGGCCGCATACGCGATGGCACCAAGGGCAATCACACGTTTAGGGCCAAACCTATCTGCGGCCATACCCACAAAAGGTTGGAAAGCACCAAACAGCAAATTTTGGATGGCAATCGCAAGGCTAAAAAACTCCCGTCCAGTGGCAAAGGTCTCACTAATGGGGGCCATGAAGATCCCAAACGATTGGCGGATCCCCAAGCTGATAATTAAGGTGGCAATACCCAGCCACACCAAGGTGGGGAATCTAAAAATACTCATACTCATCATTGCTTTTATTAGGGTGAAAATCGATGGCCAATGCCTGCTTATTGTGGCGAAGCAGAATGGCAATGGGGTAGGGCGGCTTCCGATTCAATGTGCTTTAACGGCAGCGCAGGTGGCTGGATGGCTTCAACGGTTTGTGTTTGTTCCGGTACGGCTGGCGTGTGCGTCATCCCTAATGGCGCACGTTGATGGCAGCCGGCTTCCATTGCATGCTCGGCAAAGGCCGCTAACAGATTTGGGCTGTGATGCAAGCCCACAAGCGCAATGAACAACAACGCTGCCATACGCAATAGTTGGGCGCTAAGAGATTGACTGAACATGACGATCGTTCGAATAAAAGGCGCAGTGTACGGATAACCGCCGAATGAGACAATGGCTTTACCTTCGATGTTTGTTGAATGTTTTTTGTTCTTGTTCGCCGCATCGATCAGCGTTATCCGTTGCGCTTTTATCGAGGTAAGCGCAACGTTTTTACTGCTAAACAGAGCCTGATTTACGCTAAGATCCAGCGCAATAGCATGGAATAACATTGATGATGAGCAGAGAAAATGAGCGTTATCGCGCGCTGCGTGCAATCGCAGGGGCAGACTTTCATACGTGTTTTTATTGTGGCTGTTTAGCGACAGAATTTGATTATGCACCACCTCTTGAACATTGGCAGGCGTTTGCGCTGCGAGGTGCAAGTGCAGATAACTTGCAAGTCCCCTGTTGTAAAGAATGCCATGGGCTATTAAAACCATGTGCTATGGGGCTGATACAGCAACGACGAGAATGGGTACAGACCAAACTCGCGGCCAAATACGCTAAAGCCATTCGGGTTTATTTAAAGTGGACACCGGAAGAATTGGCCGAGTTGGACTACAACCTAGGCCACAGTATTGCTGCTGGGCTGGCATTAGGCGAAGAGGCATACCAGCGCAGCCAGTATGTGGGCTTTGCCTATGAAATCGATGGCGCCACCATGGATGAGAGTGTATTAAAAAGTGCACCAGTGGTGGTGTTTGAACAGCGTTTTTCCGATTTAAAAAGCGCTTTAATCGCCATGAGCCAGCAATACGGCGTAAAAACCGCTCAATTGGTGGATGCGCTAGCGCAGCACGATAACAATTTAGAAGCGGTGATCCGAGCGCATCAGCGGGCACAGCATGACGCTCAAGAACGGCGGCGACTGCAACGTTTATGCCGTGCATTCGCGCAGCGCCACCAGCAGTCTATCCGTTATGTAACCAATGAGATTGAGCGGCTATTGGATAAACATGAGCTGTTGTCGTTTGAAGAGGCCCTTGAGCGCCTTTATCAAGAACGCATTTTACCGCGCCAGCAACGCCATAGGCAGGAGCCCTAAAGGCTTGAGTTCTGCGCATCGTGTGCATTGGGGCGCACCGTGCGAGTGGTGCGCTTTCGTAATGCTCTGAGGCACGCTTTGGCCTCATCGCCGGCTAACGCTTGTTCGTATGCGCGCAGCTCGGCATTGATGATAGGCGTGAGATCCGGTGCCATTTGCTTGAGTAAGACTTTGGTGCTTCGCAAAGCCTGTGGCGGCTTTGCGGCGATGGCGGTTGCTTGTGCCATTGCATGGGCAGTGAGCTCAGGCGCTGGCACAATGGCATTGATTAGCCCACATTGCTCTGCATGGCTGGCGGAAAAGGATTGGCCTAATAACAATAATTCCGCCGCTCGTACGGTGCCAATTCGAAGTGGCAGTAAGACACTGGAAGCGGCTTCTGGCACTAAACCCAGGTTAATAAATGGCAGAGCGAATTGCGCTTGCGGACTACAATAAACGAGATCGCAATGCAGCAGCAACGTTGTACCTATGCCAATAGCGGCACCAGAAACAGCGGCAATAAGTGGCTTATCCAATTGAATTAGCTGCTGTAAAAATTGATGGATTGGGGTATCAAATAAGGAGCCATTGGCCTGTAAAAAATCATCCAGATCATTACCTGCGCAAAAAGCACTACCATTAGATTGGATTAGAATAGCTTGAATTTCTGGTTGATTATTAGCGTTGTTAAGGTGGGTCGCTAAGATAGCGTACATGCGGTGGGTTAAGGCATTGAGCTTGTCTGGGCGATTCAGGGTGAGTACCATGACACGCTGTTCGATTTGGCATTGAATCAAATCCATATTTCACTCCATTGAAAAAGGGAATTGAGATAAGAGGGCGAGTTTTATGTCATATCAGTCTAAAGAGGAACCCATGACGATGAAACGACTGTTTACTTTTGTATTGTTAAGCAGTGTGTGCATGGCTGTGCAAGCCGCACCAAAAAAGCAAGACAACAATAAGATTAATGTAAGTACGGCTGTCGTTCAGGCGTTACCAGCGGGCAGTAACACCACGGCTGCTTACGTTACGCTTACCTCACTAAAGCAGAACGATACATTGATCGGCGCCCAGTGTAATGGCGCTAAAAAAACCGAGCTGCATGCCACTGTGCATCAGGGCGGGGTGCTTAAAATGCGTCAAATTGATAAAATTGCCTTACCTAAGGGGCAATCGGTAAAGCTGCAGCAAGGTGGCAACCACTTAATGTTAACTGGCCTATCTCGGTCACTTGAAGTGGGTAAAACACTGGATTGTACTTTGAAATTTGCCCATGCGGGGGATCAAAAAGTGCGCTTTTCCATTCGCCGTGTCGGCACGAATACCAATCAAGGTAACCACAAGCACTAAGGTGCGTGTCAGTTGCGTCCGATTGGGCGCTGTTGAATGATATTGTAGGAAATTGAAATGATTAAGACGTTTTCCTCTGCGATGCTATTAAGCTTAGCAGCCGCTGTACCTGCTCAGGCAGACCTGTTCTCTGTAAAAGGCGGAATGGATTTATGGTATAGCGATGCCTCCGGCAAAGTTCGCACCACGTCTATTGCGACCGATAACGAAGTTAATGCCAGCGTTTTTATAGCGTTTGAGCATCCACTGCCATTGATCCCAAATGTACGAGCTCGTTTCAATGAAATGGAAACCGGCAATGTGGATCTGAGCAACATCGACTTAACCCTGTACTACCAACTGCTGGATAGCAACTTGATTGAGCTGGATTTTGGTCTGAACTATCGTGCCTACAGCGGCAGCTTTGGTACGACTGACCTAGATCAAAGCGTATTACAGGCGTATGGCTACGGCAAAGTGAGCCTGCCAGGGACTGGGTTATTCGTATACGCTGATGTAGTTGGTTCGGATTATGACAGCAAAGCCACCAGTGATTATCAAGTGGGTTTAGGGTTCCGCTCACCGGTTCTGTATTTAGCCGATCTGTCTTTTAAAGTGGGCTACCGTGAGCATCACGTTGACGCTAAGCGCTTTGATGGTGTCGCTGTTGACGTAACTCAAAATGGCTGGTTCGCTGGGGTACAACTGGTGTTCTAATTGCTCGATAGCCGCGAGTAATAATGAAAAAGCAGCCGATATTAAGGCTGCTTTTTTGTGTTGAACGCGTGCATTTTTTGCCTCATTGCGTTTTCTTGAGGTTGAGCTTATTCATCAATCTACGAAGAAGATAAGGCACGTTTATTCTAAAAATCGCTTTATTTTTCTGCAGCTTTTAAAGCCTGACCTACAATTATTTGTGGCTAGCTGAAATACCTTGGCATGCGGTTTGGCCAGCGTGTGTTTGCGCTGCTGCTCTTAAAGATGAGAAGCAGTAAATAAAGCATTTTTGGATAAGCAATTGTTTTGTAGGGACACATATGACAATTAAACAGACAGTAATCGCAGCCGCTGTGGGCACACTATTAGTGGGTTGCAGTAATAGTGAAACCGTTTCTCCAGCAGCAACATTGGATCTGCAAGCCTTTGATGGTGCAGTGTGGGGGATGGCTGGTTCCTTTGATTGTGGTGGTCGAACCGGTGTCATTCCCGCTACCGATTACGATGGTTACAGCCAACTCAATGATGCCATTGTGTTAGAAGACATCAGCGCTTGCAGCTTTACGTTTGGCCCGAGCGACAATGCCATTGATAGTTCAAATGGCAAAGACATGAGTGATGTGGTTTATCGAGTACCCGCCGGAATGGCGACGAACGAGGCCGATAAGGTGACCGCATCGCCGTTTACCACACTGATCAGTGCATATGCCGAATTACCAGAAAATGGCGGTTACAGTGCGTCTTTGGCCAGCGAGGTTTTAACTGAGTTATTGCCGGAGAACTTTTTATCTGACTCGGGATTAACCGTAACGGCCCTCTTAACCGATCTGGAAGGGGCGATTGCCAGTGCCTCAGCGAATTATCAAAGTGAACTGCTGGCGACAACCGTGGTGTTATCGGATGCGCTTAGTGCCAACCCTGCTGCCACACCGGAACAATTGAGTAGCGCCACCAGTGCCATAACCGCCACCTTGCTTAATGCCTACCCAACTTACCCTGATGTGAACGATCAATATGTAATGATTGATGTCAGCAGTTTATCTACCACGGTTATCAATGCACCCAGTAGCGCCATTACTTTGCCACAATTGATGGATGCCGTAGTGCCCGAACGGCCGGAAGATCCAACCGAACCACCACCAACCGGTGGTGGCAGTGCAAGTGGTGGCTCTGGGGGCACAGGTGGTTAAACGGATGAAAAAGCATGGCTAAAAATCGAGCGCATTGATGGCCATTACCGTTATTAAAGGCACTAAATTAGTGCCTTTTTCGATTTTTCAGGATGCTCATGGAACAGAGACAAATCATACGCTGGCTCGGATTACTCGGGCTGTGTGCTATTGCGTCAGGACAGGCAGCCGCGACAACGGTGATCCCTAGTTTGCGTGTTTTGCCTTCACAGCAGGCATTTAGTGGTTTAGTGCTGATCCCCAATGCTCAGGTCGCGGCTAAAGGACAATTTAGTTTTACCTTTGCTCAGGGGCTGCCCTTTGAGGAGCAAATCGCGGATGTGGACTCACTGCTTTTTAATATTGGCCTGTTGCCGGGGATGGAACTCAGCGGTCGAGTGGTCACCGAGGAGTACAGCAGCGATTGTTTTCGAGAAGATTGTGGTGACATACGAGATTTATCTGGCTCATTTAAATATCAATTTCCGCAATGGTTTGGGCCCCAATGGAACCTCGCTATTGGCAGTCAAGATCTCGGTGGCGCAGCCAATAACTTTGCCACCTATTATGCGGTTGCCGATTACAGCCCAACGCCGTGGCCTGTGCGGATCAGTGCGGGGGTTGGCACGTCTGATTTAAGCTTTGGTGTTATGGATGGTGTGTTTGCTGGGGTGGAGTATCAGCCCTTTTCCTTTTTGCAATTAGCGCTCGAATACGACGGCGCTGGTAGTAATGGTGCCATCAAAGTGATGACGCCACCCGATTGGTTACCCTATGGCGCTTCAGCCTCTGCAAGCCATCAGGTATTTAGCTCTCACCCAAGCGAACAGCCGATGTGGTTTGCTCAATTGCAGGTGCCTTTGTTGGGGCTGAGTCACAATCAACCTCAATCTCCCGTTTTAGCTTTAGAAGATAAGGTGGTGGCTCAACAGCGCTTTGCCTCAGTGGCGTCTTTATCGATGGCACTGACGGCCTTGGAGCAGGAAGGCTTCTTAAATCTTCGTTTGGGGCGTTGGTCTGAGCGGGTGGTGATAAGTTACGAAAACCGGCGTTATGATCATGACCAATTAGATGGGCTAGGAGTCGCTTTGGGGATCTTATCGAGCTATCTAGGAACAGAGGCATTGGCGGAGCTGGGATTAACACCAGAGCAGGATAACCTTCTGCTTGTACAGTTAATTAATGGGTTACCCATGATGGCTGTGGATACCTCAATTGATTGTTATCGAGGGTTTATTCGCGATGGTGCGCATTGCGGTCAACTGCAGTTTTACGACAGTTATTTAGGCGATATTTTAAAGCAAGTGCAGTGGCAGGGGCCGGTACGTGCTACGGGGCTTGGGCGCAGCCAAATTATTCTGCAACCTGGCGTGCGCTACGCCGTTGCCACTGAGTTTGGTGTATTGGACTACTCCTTTGCCTTTGCCCCTAATTGGTATCTACCACTCTGGGCTGGAGCCGCATTGGATCTGCGTTATTTAGTGCCGATATCAAACAGCGATGACTATCAAGAAGGCTATTGGGAAGCCGCGCAATTTAGCAGTGAACTTGATAGAGCCTTAGTTCATCAAGCATTTCGCTTTGGCGATAGAATAACGACTCAGTTTTCAGCAGGCCAAGTATTTGCGGATTACCGAGGGGTTTTGAACGACAGCCGCTGGAGTACGGCCAGTGGTCGCCACAGTATGGGCTGGGAATTAAGCTGGTTCGCACCTAAACAGCGTCAGAATGAACAAGGATTTCGTAATGACGACCGCAGTACTTTATTGGCTCGCTATCAATATTCTGCGCCAGATTGGCAGTGGCAATTGGGGATCACGGCGGGGCAATTTTGGCGTGGTGACAAAGGCGTTTCAGTGGTTTCGACTCACTGGCTTGGGGATGTAGCCATTGAAGCCACCTACCTTAACAGCAAGTTAGATGAAGCCGAGCGAGAGGAGTTTTTCACGTTAAGTGTGTCGTTACCGTTAACTTTTTGGCGTGATATGGCTCCAGGTTACATTCAGCTAAGGGGCACAGAACAGTTTACCCTTGGGTTGCAAACTCGTATTGGCGACTCGGATAATTTACTCAATGGCGGTTTGGGTGATGAGGTGAACTTACAACATCGGATCAGCCGCCAATATTACAACCGCAACCGTTACGGCAGCGATTATTATTCCAGTCACATTCATAAAATGCGCCATGCGTACCTGCGTTATGTGGCCACGGTTTTACCGTAATCACGATGGGATTTTAGCGCCGTTATGGTGGCGAAGGTTTATTCGATTTAAATAACAGTAATAGTGGGATCAGTAGTATGTAACTCACCATAATAAAGCCAAAACTGTGCACAAACGCCAGCATGGAAGATTGCGCACTCAGTAGGCTGTTAAGCGACTCCATAAAGCTGGGATCAGTAACCGTTGTACCTTGCAGATGCGCTTGTTGCTGCAACAAAATATTGTTTGGTGAGAGTGCACCGCCCAGTTGTTGCCAGCCTTGCTGTTCTTGACGGCTAAAGTAGGTGTTCACGATAGAGATCCCAAAAGAGCCGCCAATGGTGCGAAAAAGATTAAAGACCACCGCTCCTGCCACCGCATCTTTGGGCGCCAGAGTTTGATAAGCCAATTGGCTTAATGGGGCGAACACCAACCCCATACCTGCCCCTTGAACGAGGCTTGGCATAATGAGCCAATACTCATCCATCTCAAGAGTGTATTGGGTCATAAAATAGCTAGCTAAGGCATTGAGACATAGGCCAACTAGAATCACCATGCGGCTGTCTAGTCGGTCCATAAACTGCGCCATCACCAATAATACGGAAGCCGCCATTAATCCCCTTGGTCCCATAATAAACCCCGTGGTTTCTACTGGGTAATTTAAGAGATCTTCCATGAGCATCGGCTGCAATTGCGTGATCCCAAATAGCCCCATCATAAAGATGGCCATCATGAGGCAAGAAACCCAAAGATTGCGATCTGTTAGGAGCCACATAGGGGCAATGTCGCCTTTGGTTTTAAAGGAGCGCACGATAAAAAAGAGCAAGGCTAAGGCGGAGATAATGCTGGCAAACAGAATTCGGTTATCGCTAAACCAGCCATCTTGATTGCCCTGATCAAGCACCATTTGCAGCAGGCCAATACCAATGGCCATGGCAATCACTAATGGCCAATCAATGCGTGTTAGGCCGCGGCCATCTAGTTTGACAAAAGAGGCAATCATGACTAAGCACAGCAGCCCAACCGGTAGATTGACATAAAATATCCAGCGCCAATCAAAATGCTCGGTGATGACGCCCCCAATCGAAGGCCCTAAAATCGGCCCCAGCAATACGCCGACACTGAATAACGCCATGGCTTTCCCGCGTTCTTCTGGCGGGAAAACCTGCACCATAACCGATTGCGACAGCGGGATCACCGATGCACCAAAGGCGCCTTGAAAGATACGGAAGAACACCATTTCAGCCATGCTATCGGCTTGGCCACAGAGCGCTGAAAAAATCACAAAGCCGCTGACCGATATCATCATTAATTTTCGCACCCCAAACCGCAGCGACAAATAACTGGCCAGTGGAATGCAGATGGCTTCTGCCATTGAGTAGGAGGTCAGTACCCACGTGATTTGATCGGAGGTGACGCCTAGCGCACCCATCATATGTGGCAGCGCCACATTGGCAATGGTGAGATCGATAAGCACCATAATGGCGGAAAGCATTACTGCAATAATCACCAACAGGCGCTGAATGCCTTCTAAAGGCTTTGGTATTGTTGAAGGCTGTGTGCTGTCGATAGCGCTTGTTATGGTCTCGCTGGGTTGAGTCATGGTGCATTCCCACCTAGAGCGAATGGATGCGCGAATTAAGGACCATTAATGGCATCGATGGTTACGGTTGCGCTGGCACCGATCCGCAGTGGCGGTTGATCGGATGTGGGGGTAATGGCAATACGTACGGGAAAGCGCTGAGAAATTTTTACCCAGTTACCGGTGGCATTTTCACTGGGTAGCAATGAAAAGGCGGCACCGCTAGCAGGTGATATGGCGCTGACTTGGCCGGTAAACTGGACCTTGGGGTACATATCGAGAACGACGGTTGCTTTCATACCCGGTTGCAGTGCACCTACAACGCTTTCTTTGTAATTAGCAGCCACCCAAAAAGTATCACTTTCTACCAATGGCACCATGGCGGTACCGGGGCTAACAATGCTGCCTGGGCGTACGCCTATCTCCCCTAAATAACCATCTCGTGGGGCACTGATTTGGGTATAAGAGAGATTGAGTGAAGCTTGGCTTAAGACTGCCGCCGCTTGTTTTACCGCTGGGGCCTCTGAGCCTTTAGCACCTTGGGCTTTGATTTGTTGTTGCAACAAGGCACGGGCGCGATCCACCGCTGCTTGTGCCGATTGCAAACGGGCTTTTAGCTCATCAACGCGTTGGACAGAGATGGCGCCTTGCTTCACCAAGTTTTGACCGCGTCGATAATCGCTTTGTGCATCGGTTAATTCGGCCATGCTGCTGTTTATTTGGGCGCTGGCGGCCACAATGGCGTCGTCGGAGGCTTGGTTTTGTTGAAGGGCTTGTTGGTAGCGTGCATTGGCTTGGTCATAAGCGGTTTGGTAGTTGGCGGGATCTAACTCAAATAACAGCTCGCCGGCGCTGACTTGTTGAAAATCTTTGACATTAACATGTTGAACTGCCGCGTTGATTTGGGGCGCGATGTACACCACATTGGCTTCAACGTAGGCGTCTTGAGTGCTGGGGTAGTGAGCTTGATGCTGAGTGTATAGGTAGCCGGCTGCCACTAAAATGGCCACCACAATAAGCAGCAATAACAGATTGCGCAGCCGATGAGAGGCTGGTGCCGGTGGTGCCGCAGACGCATCAGCCATAAACGCTACCTTAATTTAAGTGGATAACACTACAATTTAAAATAGTAGAAAACCCCAGAAAATGGAGACTTTCTGGGGTTTCGTTGGGCGTTAAGGTTAGCCTTCGTAGCGGAAATAGCGCTTAATTTGATTTGCTATGCCAGGGCCATCCAGCTCTAAGAGTTGATGCAGTTCGGCTTGGGTGCCTTGTTCAATAAAGCGATCCGGCAGCCCCAGCTGTAAGACGGAGCGAGCCAGCCCTAACTCCATCATGGCTTCGAGTACAGCACTGCCGGCACCGCCCATAATGGCGTTTTCTTCTAAGGTCACCAGTTGGCTGTGGCTGTTTGCAATTTGTGCCACCATTTCAATGTCTAATGGTTTGACAAAGCGCATATTGATAACGGTTGCATCGAGCCGCTCTGCGGCATCTAATGCGGCACTTAACATGGTACCAAAGCTGAAAATCGCAATGCCGCTGAAACCGTGACGGCGGATCTCCGCTTTACCGATAGGTAAGGCAGCCATCTCCGCGACAATAGGCGTGCCCATGCCTTGTCCGCGAGGATAACGCACCGCTGCCGGCGAGCCTAAGGTATGGCCGGTATAGAGCATTTGGCGACATTCGTTTTCATCCGCCGGTACCATGATGGTGAGATTGGGTATGCAACGCATAAAAGACAGATCAAACGCGCCTTGGTGGGTCTGGCCATCAGCGCCTACCAGCCCACCACGATCGATGGCAAACAGCACTGGCAGATCCATGATGGCCACATCGTGGATCAGTTGGTCGTAGCCGCGTTGCAAAAAGGTGGAGTAAATCGCCACCACCGGATTTAAGCCTTCACAAGCAAAGCCGGTAGCGAGGGTAACGGCGTGCTGCTCCGCAATGGCGGCATCAAAGTACTGTTCTGGGTAGCGTTGCGAGAACTCCACCATGCCCGATCCTTCTCGCATCGCAGGGGTAATTGCCATTAGCGTTGGATCTTGTGCGGCCATGTCACACAACCAGTCACCAAAAACTTTCGAAAAGGTGGGTTTGCCCGGTTGTGATTGCGGCAATTTAAGTCGCTCTGGATTGAACTTAGGAACCGCGTGGTAAGCGATGGGATCTTGCTCCGCTGGGGCGTAGCCTTTGCCCTTTTTGGTCATCACATGCAGGATCTGTGGGCCTTTTAGGTTGCGCATGTTACGCAGCGTGGACACCAGCCCTTCAATATTATGGCCATCAATGGGGCCAATATAATTAAAGCCCAGTTCTTCAAACAAAGTACCGGGTACCACCATGCCTTTTAGGTGCTCTTCAGCACGGCGTGCCAACTCTTTGATGGGTGGCATGTGGGCCAATACTTTTTTGCTGCCTTCGCGGATAGTGGTGTACAAGCTGCCCGACATTAAACGCGCCATGTGGTTATTCAGCGCGCCAACGTTTTCTGAAATGGACATCTCATTATCGTTGATGATCACCAGCATATCTTTATGGATATCGCCTGCGTGATTCATGGCTTCAAAGGCCATACCGCCGGTAATGGCGCCATCGCCAATTACGGCAACAACTTTACGCCCTAAGCCTTCCTTATCGGCAGCAATGGCCATGCCAAGCGCGGCGCTAATGGAGGTCGAAGAGTGGCCAACGGTTAAGGTGTCGTATTCACTTTCAGCGCGCCATGGGAATGGGTGCAACCCATCTTTTTTACGGATGGTGTGCATGCGCTCGGCGCGGCCAGTTAATATTTTATGCGGATACGCTTGGTGGCCGACATCCCAAATTAAGCGGTCAAACGGGGTGTTGTAGACATAATGGAGCGCGACTGTCAGCTCAACAGTGCCCAGCCCTGAAGCAAAATGCCCAGACGACTGGCTCACGGAGTGCAGCAAAAATTGCCGTACTTCATCCGCTAACGGGCTGAGTTGATCCAGCGGGAGTTGGCGCATTTGATCTGGCGTTAACGCCTGCGACAACAAGGGAAAATCGGACAAGGTGGTGCTCATGACAATAGGATTTACCTATGTGAATTTGTTATTGGTTGCGCTCGATAATGTAACGGGCGAACTGTTCTAAATGGTCGCTATTGTATGGCAACAGCGCCAGAGATGTTAGTGCTTGCTGATAGAGAGATTGAGCCACATCGCGCGCGCCATCAAGCCCAAGTAACGCCGGATAAGTGCTCTTGTTGGCGGCTTGATCGGAGCCTTGCGGCTTGCCCAGTTGTTCGGTGGCACCTGTGACATCCAGCACATCGTCATGGACTTGGAAAGCCAAGCCAATATTATCAGCAAAAGACAGCAAATTGGTGGCACTTTCTTCGGCGCAGGGAGGAGCGGCCAAGATCCCCAATTGGACACTCGCGCGGATCAGCGCACCGGTTTTTAACTGATGTAATTGGGTTAACTTAGTCAAGGGGATTGCGCAATTAGTGCTTGCTAAATCAATGGCTTGACCACCGCACATGCCTTGGTAGCCCGAAGCACGCGCCAGCACTTGAATCATCTTAATTCGGTTGGCTTCTGCATAAGCTGGGAGTGGGCACTGCGCTATGATTTCAAACGCGAGCGTTTGTAGGGCATCGCCCGCCAAAATGGCGGTTGCTTCATCAAAGGCGATGTGAACCGTGGGCTGGCCACGGCGCAGTTCGTCATTATCCATGGCGGGTAGGTCGTCATGAATTAAGGAATAAGCATGGATGCATTCAATGGCGGCGGCCAACGCATCGAGATGGGTTTCTTCTGCATTGAGCATCGTGCCAGTGGCGTACAACAAGAAGGGACGTACGCGCTTGCCCCCTAATAAAACCCCATAACGCATCGCTTCAAGCAAGTGAGGATCGGTGACGTCGAGGCCATCAAGCTGGGTGGTGAGTTGCTGGTTCACCCGCTGTTGATAATGATGGATCGTATCTTGCAGCATTTATTATGCCTCAGGCTCGAAAGGGGTCAATGTTGCCGCTGAGTCGGCTTGACCTGTGAGCATGGCCACTTGTTGCTCGGCGTTTTGCAGCTTAGTCTGGCTGGCGCGAACCAGCGCGATGCCGCGCTCAAATTGTTGCAGAGCTTGCTCTAAAGGCACGTCTCCTTGCTCAAGTTGCTGGACAATTTGTTCTAGCTCCGCCAATGAGGCTTCAAAGCTGAGATTATCGGGTTTTTTAGCCACCGCGCGCGCTCCCATCAGGTTAGTCGGGCAACATTACTGTTTTGCCTGAGCATATTCAAATGTTGGTTGGTATAGGTGATCTTGGTCGTGCGTTTTTTCAGCATTACAAGGTAGTATGACGGTGATTTTTGGTTATTTGAACGTTTTAGGTGGTATTTAACAAATCATTTACCAGATTGGCGCAAGTGACGTGTTTTTAAATCACAAATTAGTGCTCAAGGTTATGGCTTTTTAACCGATAACGACCGTAGCAGATTTTATTTTTGGACAGCATCAATTGCTGCTCATTTAAGTGTGGAGTTAGGAGTAACAGTGGATCTAGCAACCTTAATTGGGTTATTGGGCGCGTTTGCGTTCGTAATTATGGCAATGGTGCAAAGTGGCGATGCGGGGATCTTCGTCAATATGCCCAGTTTGTTTATTGTGGTCGGTGGCTCTTTGTTTGTGGTGATGATGAAATTCAATCTCAAACAATTTTTCGGCTCAGTAAAAGTGGCTGGTAAAGCCTTTATGTTCAAAATTGATAAGCCAGATGCATTGATTGAACAATCGGTTTCTATGGCCGATGCCGCTCGTAAAGGCGGTTTCTTGGCGCTGGAATCGGTTGAAATTAATAACAGCTTTATGAAAAAAGCGGTCGATCTGCTGGTGGATGGGCACGATGCCAGAGTGGTGCGTCAGGTGCTTTCTAAGGATATCTCCTTAACCATGGATCGCCACAATATTGGGATTGATCTCTTTAAAAAAATGGCCGATATCGCCCCCGCAATGGGCATGATTGGTACCTTGATTGGTCTGGTTGCGATGTTGAATAACATGGAAGATCCGAAAACCATTGGCCCTGCCATGGCGGTGGCCTTGTTAACAACACTTTATGGCGCGGTCATGGCGAACATGATTGCCATGCCAATTGCCGATAAGCTGGAACTTCGCATGAACGAAGAGGTACTCAACCGTTCGCTTATTATGGATGCTGTGTTGGCCATTCAAGAGGGGCAAAACCCACGGGTTATTGAAGGTTTCTTGAAGAACTATTTACAAGAAAAGATCCGCACCATTGACGCCTTAAAAGAGTAACAACGATGGATCAACGCCCACCGAAAAAAGCCCCCGCCGGTTCACCGGCGTGGATGGGTACCTTTGCCGACTTGATGTCGTTGCTGATGTGCTTTTTCGTTTTGCTGTTGAGTTTTTCGGAGATGGATGTCATTCGCTTTAAGCAGGTAGCCGGATCGATGAAGTACGCCTTCGGGATCCAGAACCGCATCGAAGCGGCGGACATTCCGAAAGGCACTTCGGTCATTGCGATGGAGTTCCGCCCTGGGCGGCCAGAGCCAACGCCAATTGATGTAATCCAGCAGCATACGGTTGAGTTCACTAAAGAAAGTTTGCACTACCAAGATGGTGATTCTTCGGAAGTGGGTGGCCAGAAAGAGGGAGCCCAATCGCAGGCTGGTAGCGCTAATGCGGCCGAAATGCAGCAGCAATCTGCTGAAAGCCAAGCTCAGCAAACGGAAAATAACGCTCAGCAAGATGAAAATCAGGCAGGTAAAAGTTTGTCGGAGCTGGCCAAACGCATTGAAGAGCACATGCATGAGCAGATTGAAGATGGCGCCATTGAAGTGGAAGCTTTAGGGCAACAATTGATCATTCGTATCATGGAGCAAGGGGCATTTCCCGCAGGCTCGGCGTTTTTGCAGCCTAAGTTCCGCCCTGTGATCCGTCAGATTGGTGAGTTGCTCAATGAAGTGCCGGGCATCGTCACAGTCAGCGGTCACAGCGATACAGGAAAAACCCGTAACGAGCTGTATGGCTCGAATTGGGAGCTTTCTAGCCAGCGGGCGGTGGCGGTAGGTCATCAACTGATTGAAGTGCCAAATTTCGATGAGAGTCGGATGCGCGTGCAAGGCTTAGCTGAGTATGATCCACTGGATAACAACATGACTTGGGCTGGTCGCAAGCGTAACCGACGCGTTGAAATTGCCATTGAGCAGGGTAAGGCGTCGATGGCTACGCCGATCTCTGCAGCGGGAATGCCATAAGTGTGTGGCTCCTTGCTGTGATAAAAAGGGCTTCTTTAAGAAGCCCTTTTTTTAGCCAGTTTATTTATGCTGGGCAGTAACTGGGGGCAATAGCATGTAACTGGTAGCCATTACGGCCTTTTTCTTTCATCAGGTACAACTGTTGATCCGCAATAGTAAAGGCTTCATTAAACGGTTTATAGCTGTGGCAGTCGACGGCACGAATGCAAGCGCCAATAGAGAGGGTTAAGCAACCACTTGGATCGGCAGTGGTTGGGTGCGTGAGTGCTTGTCGTGCCATTTCAGCTAACAGCTTTTGTAATTTTAGCTTTAAGGCCGCTTCGGTTAACCCTAAGCTGATAACGAGCAGTTCATCACCGCCATAGCGAAAACAGTGATCTTGACTGCCGGAAAAAACCTGTTTTATCAGCGCTGCAACCACTGTTAGAGCTCGATCGCCCGCGGCATGCCCTAAGCTATCGTTATAGCCTTTATAATCATCAAGATCGATTAATACCACGCTGATGGATGAGGTTTCGTTCCTGTCTTCGCTGCTGGGTAATTGGCGGAATTGCTGCTCAATCGCGGGCACCAGCACCTTCAAATGTTGGCGGTTATACAGTTGCGTTAAGGCATCGGTTTTGGCGACGATTTGCAGATGTTGATAGTCGGACTGCAGCGTGGCACGTTGGCTCCAGTTTTTAATGGCAATCGCAATAAATACCGCGAGTTTTTCGAACAATTGTCGGTGGTGTTGCTGATAGATGTTCGGCAGATGATGTTGTAAAGAGATGAGCCCTAACGGCTCGTTAGCCAAAAAAATCGGGCAGATCAATACCGATTGTGTCTCAACCATCTCAATATCATGGGTAAAGCTCTGCTCTTTTGAAATTGATGGGTAATCCGCCAAATTCGTGCAGGTACGGATCGATTCTTCCGTTACGGTATTCAGATGGACGGTACTGCCCGTGATCACCACATAAGAACCGAAGTTAACCACCTCATGGCAGTCAACTTGGATGGCCGGCAATAGCCCTGAGTCATCGATAAAATAGTCATAACTGAGTAATTTTTTTTGGGCGTTATAAAGTGCAATACCAAACTCTGTCGCGGGGAAAATGCGCCGGATCTGCTCTAATACTTGCGGCATCAGTGGCGCCAGCTCATCCGCAGTGGCAATGAGCTGGCCAATATCTGTAATGGTTTGCAAATGGGTTTGCATGGTTTGGGTGATGCGATATTGCTGTTGTTGTTCAAGTTGGCGTACTTGGTACATGGCCATTTGCCCTTCACGCATCTGTATGGATTGATTTAACTGGGTTAGAAGATCAATTTGCTGTTGCTGATTGGCAATGAGCAGGGGCTGCTGCTCTGCCTGCGTAAACTGTTTGGCCGCGAGCGCTAATAATCGTAATTTAAGGTCGCTCAAACCATGTGCCCAGATCGCCTCTGAAATTGCATCAATAATGGCATTGGCATCCGTTTGACGTGCTTGCTCACTTAAAAATTGGGCATATTTAAGTTGTGTATCAAGGTAATTGTAATTGCCTTCGACTTTTTCAATTAACGTCAGTGCTTGGCAATAAGCGTGTTCAATTTGAGATGCGGCTTGCGGCTGATGCTGGTGCAGTAAATTGGCAAATTGGCAATAGCAGATCCCTAATATATGTGGCTCTTGGTATTGCTGAGCCAAGGTCATCGCGTGCTGACACTGAGTTAAACTCTCTTGGGGTTGATTGAGTTTGAACAGCGCCTCACTGAGATTTAAGGTGGCCATAATATGAATATTATGGGATTGGCTAACCAAGGCAGCTTGTTGGGCTAAAAGACTATAATGCTGCGCCTCGTTATAGCAATGCATGCTTAAATTGATGGCGGCAAGATTATTATACAGAACGGTTTTTGTTGCCGGATCGAGTTGATCAACGCTCTTGAGTACATGCATAAAACCTTGTTGCGCTGCAATGTACCCCTCGCGCTCGCCGGCAATGGAGGCCACCATGAGTTGCGCTTGTAAGGCAAGGCGTGACTCTAATTCGCTGCAAGCCGACATGGATTGTTGATAGGCATGCACCGCTGCGGCCAATTGCCCTTTCCGGTCTAATTCCAATGCTTGAACAAAATGGCTGGCCGCATCACTTAGCTGGCATTGGTACTGCTGGCAAACTTGCTGAAGTTGCTCTTTGATGTAGCGCAGACCGGTGAGCGCCGGATGATCCGCCGCGCGGATCAGCACTCCTATAATGGCATCGCTGCTGGTGGGCGTCAGGTGAATTGCCGGTGCGTTCATCATGAAAGCCAGCCTTGTTATGATCAGTTAAGATGGCTTTATTTTACTGAGAACAGTGCGGTGAACTTGCAAATTAAACGCCGATAAACTGTTCAATATCAATGAATAACCCAGTTTTCATCCCGCGTCTGTTGAGGGCCTGTTAGGGCGTAACAAAGTCTGTGCCTTAAAGGGGATCTTGATGGGTAAATTGGCCATAATGAAGAAAATGATCGCACTGCTTGGCCACAGCGTCAGAAAGCAGCATACCAGTATGGCTTACGGGCAAAATAATGTGATCTTGCATACCAATTAACTCTGTTTCCGCTTGAGTTACGGTACCATCGCTGCTGCCTGAGAGCAGCCCCGTGATCCGCCCTAAGCCAAAATCGCAGTTACCTGCAAGGCTGCCCAAGGCAATATCGCTGTGCCACTGCTCAAAACCGTTTTCGGTTAATCCATATTGACGGGCATTGCCTAATAGCCCTCCCAGCCCCCATTGTTGCAGCTGTTTGGCGATAACCGAGCTGCGTAAGGGGCTACCAAGCGTGACGAGCCGAGAGTTGGGATGAAAAGAGGTTTGGTGAGCGTAATGGCTGAGCATCACGCCACCGAGGCTGTGTCCGATTAAATAACAGGGCTGGTTGGGATCAATCTCGGCGTCGAGTTGTTGGAATAAAGCAGCGCTATCAATGCGAGTAGAGCTATAGCTTAAACACAAGGGTGCCCAGCCTAGCTGTTCTAATTTATTGGCCAAAGGCCACATCGCCAGCCGATTCATATATAGGCCATGCAATAAGATGACGCGTGCTGCCATAACTGTCCTCATTGCAATGTATGGATGTTTTTATCCGATAGTTCAAGCATATACCAGCTCTGGCAGCACCACCATATTTCTGATGTCGTAAACGCAGCATCAAAAAAGCCGAGTCGCTAGCGGCTCGGCTTGTGGCTATTGATCAGCGGCGGCTCATAATGCGTAGAGGCAACTTAAGCGCTCCACAGTGATTGGAACAACAGCTTGAAATAATCCACTAATTTTGAAAACCAGCTGCCTTCATTGACGGATTCCATCACCACTAATGGGTAACTGGCCACCTCTTTATCACCTAAGCGGAAGTATAAGGTACCAACTTGTTGGCCTTTTTCCAGTGGTGCTTCGAGGGTTTGGTCTAATTCAAAAGCCGACTCTAGCGCATTGGCTTGGCCACGATAAATGGTAACGGGGGTATCGATGTTGGTGCCAAGCGCAACTTCAGCTTGGCTACCATACCAAATGGGCTGGCGCACAAAGGTGTCACCAGCACGATATGGCGTTACTGTTTCAAAGAAACGAAACCCGTAATTGAGTAGGGTTTTGGTTTCTTGTTGACGGCGGTTTGAGCCTTCTTGGCTATTACGCCCAGGCACCCCCATAACAACGGCAATCAGACGCATGTCATCCACGGTTGCTGAAGAAACCAAAGAGTAACCGGCATTACTGGTGTAACCGGTTTTTACCCCATCTACATTCATGGATTGATCCCACAACAAGCCGTTGCGGTTGGTGGTCGTAATGTTGTTATAGGTAAACTGCTTTTGTGAATGCAGCTTATAGTAATCCGGTAAATCACGGATGAATGCTTGGGTTAAAAGGGCCATATCATAAGCGGTACTTTGCTGTTGATTGGCGTCCAAACCGTGGGAATTTTCGAACAAGCTGTTATGCATGCCCAATTCGCCAGCCCAGGTATTCATTAAGTGCGTAAAGCCGCTTTCGCTGCCGGCGATGTGCTCGGCAATGGCAATGCAAGCATCGTTACCAGATGCTACCACCATACCTTGATAGAGTTCATCAACAGAGACGCTGGTGCCCTCGCGCAGCCACATTAAAGAGGAGCCTTTGAGCTTGGGGTTTTGTGCCCATGCATTGGTGGAAACCGTCACTGTATCATCCAGTTTAATGCGGCCGGATTTAAGCTCTTGGCCTAAAACATAGCTGGACATGATTTTGGTTAAGCTTGCTGGAGCCCGCTGCAAATTGGCGTCTTTTTCCGCCAAAATTTGACCGGTTTGGTAATCCATTAAAATATAGGATTCTGCCGCAATGCTTGGTGGGTTTGGGATCACTACCGGGTTGGCAGACACCGCACTGCTGAGCAATAAGGTGGCACAGCTAAGGGTTGTTTTTAACAATTTCATGCTCTGAGTTCTGTTGTTGGTTTGGCCGCTCGTGAGTTTGACCGGCACAAACAAAATTAGTTTGCTGTTGATGATGTATTTGAGCGTTATTCCATTAAAGAAAACGCTTCAGGGTAGCCTTGAGAGCGTAACTGTTGCAGCAAAGAACGCGCCTGCCCCAAACTGGCAATAGGCCCGAGCTGTAATCGATACAGGCCACTTTGGTGGGTAACGCGCGATGGTACCGCATACTGCTGGGTCAGTTTATAACCTATATCATGAATATTGTGCTGATTACTGCCTGCAAGCAACTGAATGTAATGGCGTATATTAGATGACTCGGCTGGGTCGTAGCCCTCTTCGCCATACATTAAGCGAGGGCCGGGATTGACTCGCGAATGCGGCTCCCCCGCAATCGCTCCGTAACTATTGGCATCTGGGAACGAGATCGTTTGTACCCGCACTTGCGCGGTCCCCGCTTCTAACATGCCTAAACGGTGTGCCGCAGCATAGGAGAGATCTATTTCACGATTGTTGTGAAACGGGCCACGATCGTTGATCCGCACAATGATACTGCGGTTATTTTCCAAGTTGGTGACCTTAGCATATACCGGTAACGGCAGCGATTTGTGGGCTGCCGTAAAGGTAAACATGTCGTAGGTTTCACCGTTACTGGTTAAATGGCCATGAAACTTTTGCCCGTACCAAGAAGCAATCCCAACTTTATCGTACCCTTGAGCGCTAGGTAATACCTGATAAGGTTGGCCAAACACATGATAATGGCGATTACCACCGGCACTGTAAGGCTCATAGCGAGGCGTGGGCAAAGGCACTTGTTCGATGTCCGGTGCCCATGCCGGTGCATGGTCTTGGGCAATGCTATAACGGCCTTCGTTGGTGTTGGTTCCAGTGCTCACCGCAGGATAGTATTGCGGCTCCTGCGTGTACTGCGGTTGTTCTATTGCGCTGCTGCAACCCGCAAGCCAGAGCAGAGCGAGCAAATGAGTAGTACGGGCTTTCATGGTGCGTTATCGGCCTAATATTATTGTGAATTACGTTGTTTTTTCGCCAATATCTCTTGGCTTAATTGCCAAACGGCCATGGCATAAAGTGGGCTGCGATTGTAGCGAGTAATGGTGTAAAAGTTAGGGTGAATAACGTAGTACTGCCATTGGTTTTCAGCCACTTCTAATTTCAATAACGACAATTGAGCACCGTTTTCATTGCTTAGCTGAACGCCAGCTTGGCGTAATTGTGCGGCACTGGTATCGAGTTTTTTGCCCGTCCACAGCAAGGCTTTTACGGCATCATCGTTGCTGACATTGACCGCTTGTTCTACCGCCTTACCCGTTTGCCAATGATGCTTGGCAAAATAATTGGCAACTGAACCAATGGCGTCATCAGTATTGCTAAACAGATCGCGCTTGCCATCGCCGTCAAAGTCAACGGCATAGGCTTGGTAGCTTGATGGAATAAACTGGCCTAAGCCCATAGCACCGGCATATGAGCCGAGAGGCTGCGTTAATGGCCAACCTTGCTCTTGTGACAATTCAATAAAATGGCCTAACTCTTTTCGGAAAAATGTGGCGCGACGTGGGTAATAAAAGCCCAGCGTATAAAGCGCATCCAGCACTTTCCAGCTACCCATGTTACGGCCATACGAGGTTTCAACGCCGATAATGGCGGTGATCACTTCCATCGGCACCCCATATTGGGCACTGGCTTTGGCTAACGCGGATTCATTTTTTTCCAAAAAATCAACACCTTGATTGATGCGGGCGTCGGTTAAAAAGAGCTGTCGATATTGATACCAAGGCTTGGCTTCCCATGGACGGGTAATGGCCTCGATGATTTTTGGTTGTTTTTTGGCTTGTTCGAGCGCTTGCTGTAAAACCTGCGGATTGACGCCTTTGACCTGCCATTCCTCGATGAATGCTTGATGTTCACTTGGGCTGGCAGCATAGGTTGCCGCGCTAACGCTGAGTAGGGCAGAGCTGAGTAAAAGTGGTAAGGATTTCATAATAACCTTAACGAATAATAAAACGTCGATGGGTGTGGATCCCCATTAAAACGCCAAAACCGGCCATCAATGTGAGCATTGATGTTCCGCCATAAGAAACCAATGGTAGTGGCACACCAACCACAGGCAGTAAGCCTGAGACCATGCCAATATTCACCAGTAAATAAACAAAAAAAGTGAGCGTAATGGAGCCTGCGAGTAAGCGCCCAAAAGCCGTTTGTGCTTGGCTTGCGATAAGCAAACCACGAGCAATAATAAACAGATACAACAGCAGTAGAAGCACAACGCCAATAAAGCCAAATTCCTCGCCAAGTACCGCAAAAATAAAATCGGTATGGCGCTCTGGTAAAAAGTCCAATTGGGATTGGGTACCGCCCAACCAGCCTTTGCCATCAATTCCGCCTGATCCTATCGCAATTTTAGACTGAATGATGTGATAGCCAGAGCCCAGAGGATCTTTTTCAGGATCTAATAATGTCATCACTCGAGTGCGTTGATAATCCTTCATTAGGTAAAACCACATTACCGGAATGAACGCCAGCACCGCCATCAGGCACAGGCCAATAAGGGTCCAACTCATGCCAGATAAAAACAGCACGAAGATCCCCGAAGCGGCCACTAAAATGGAGGTGCCAAGATCCGGCTGTGAGGCAATTAATAATGTCGGGATCAACAAAATGGTTGCCCCACCTAACAGATGGCGTTTTTTGGGTGGTAGCGGAAATTGGCTGATGTACCAAGCCATCATAATCGGGAACGCCAACTTCATGATTTCGGATGGCTGAAACTCCATAATGCCAAGGTTCAACCAACGTTGAGCGCCTTTATTCGTTACGCCCACAAACTTAACGGCAATCAGTAAGGCGACCCCGACAAAAAAGATGGGCAGCGCCCAACGCTGAAGGAGATCGGGATTGATTTGAGCGACCAGCACCATGACGCCGACACCTAGGGCAATACGAATAACCTGTCGTTCCAGCATGGCCATGCTTTCTCCACTGGCGCTGTAAAGCACCAGCAGGCCATACGCCATCAGCAGAAGGATCCCAGCCAGTAACGGCATATCAATATGCAGTTTGTGGCTAAGCGATTTGGTTTGTGCGCCAGCCACGTTCATGCTTCTGGTTCCTTGGGTAATAAATAGTGATCAAAAAGCGCGCGGGCAACGGGGCCGGCATTCGCACCACCCCAACCGGCATTTTCTAGCACAATGGCGATTACAATCTGTGGGTTTTCATAAGGGGCATAACCCACAAACAGAGCGTTATCACGCAGGTGCTCGGCGACGTTCTCTTCATCGTATTCTTCATCTTGCGCTACACCGGCTACTTGCCCCGTACCGGTTTTGATGGCGGATTTATATGGCGCACTATTAAACAAACGATAGCCGCTGCCATCTAAGGTGTGGGCGGTTTTATACATCGCTTTGTGGATCACCGGCCAATGATCTGGCTGTTGTAATTGCACCGGCTCTAACATGGGCCAACTGACGGCTTCTTGCTGGCCATCTTGGCCCACGGCTTTGAGCAAATGGGGGGTATAGCGGCGGCCATTATTGGCCAAAATGGCGGTGGAGTTCGCCAACTGTAATGGGGTAGCAGTCCAATAGCCTTGGCCAATACCGACCGAAATGGTATCGCCAATGTACCACGGCTCTTTATAGCGATTTTGCTTCCAGTCGCGGGTTGGCATATTGCCAGCCGCCTCTTCATGCAGATCGATGCCGGAGCGCTGGCCAAAACCAAATTGGCTCATAAATTCACTGATATTATTAATGCCAGTGTTATAGGCCAATTCATAAAAATAGATGTCGCAGGAGGAGGCAATAGCCAGATCCAAATCAACCCAACCGTGACCCCAGCGTTTCCAATCTCGGAAGCGGCGAGGCACCCCAGGAATTTGCCACCAGCCGGGATCCCAGACTTTGGTTTGCTCCGTCACAATCTCTTTTTCTAAACCCAGCAGCGCCAACAGCGGCTTAATGGTGGAAGCCGGCGCGTATTGGCCTTGGGTTGCACGGTTAATTAAAGGGCGGTTGCGATCGTTTAATAAAGCGCTGTATTGGGCTTGAGATATGCCACTGACAAACTGGTTAGGATCGTAACTTGGGCTTGAAACCATGGCTAAAATGCCACCGTCATTGGGATCAATGGCGACCACCGCGCCTCGGCGTCCAGCCAATAACTCTTCCGCTTTGAGCTGCAGCGGTAAGTCCAGTGACAAATATAAGTCTTGGCCGCTAACGGGGGTTTTGCCATTAATGGTACGTACAATGCGGCCTTGATTGTTTACCTCCACCTCTTGCATACCGGGTTCACCGTGTAAGAGGCTTTCGTAATAACGTTCAAT
Source organism: Ferrimonas sp. (assembly GCA_044433165.1). Taxonomy (GTDB): domain Bacteria; phylum Pseudomonadota; class Gammaproteobacteria; order Enterobacterales; family Shewanellaceae; genus Ferrimonas. Next base: position 45,844 of record JAWXTX010000001.1, read on the forward strand.
GCCTTGCTTACCAATAGTACGGCTGGCTGCGTAACGCGAGCTTTGCTCTTGGGCTTCTAAGCGTTCTAAGTCGCTGCTGTTGATGCGTGCAACATAGCCCAATAAATGGGTTAAGGTCGTGCTTTGTGGATAACTGCGTTTTAATCCTGCTTGCACACTAAAACCTGGGAAACGGTGGCTATTAACAGAAAATTCCGCCACTTCGTGTTCGCTGAGTTGATCCATTAAGCTGATGGGTTTAAAGCGCCGCTGGCCACGCAAACGTTGGCGAAAATCGGCAATCTCTTCATCGCTGAGGGGCAAAACGGTCTGGATTGCTTGTAATTGCAGATCCATGTTGTGCACTTGCTCTGGGATCACTTCGAGCGAGAACACCGGTTGATTATCGGCCAACAAGGTGCCATTACGGTCATAGATTAAGCCCCGATTTGGGGCAATAGGAATGAGCCGAATTCGATTATCGTTAGAACGGGTTTGGTAGGCGTGGTGCTTGGAAACCTGCAGATGATACATGTTCACCAGCAACCCGCAGATGCACAACACTACGATAACAAAGGCGATACTGGCGCGGCGATAAAACAATGCCGTTTCAGCGGCATGGTCTCGGATGGCTGCGGGTTGCTTATGACGTCTCATTCGCGATGATAAGGGTGATTATTGTTGACGCTCCAAGCCCGATATAGGCTTTCGGCCATAATGATCCGGACCATCGGATGGGGCAGGGTCAGATTCGATAACGACCAGCTTTGATCTGCCGCTTGTTTGGCTGCCGGTGACAACCCTTCAGGGCCGCCAATGAGGATCGCTACGTCACGACCATCTAATTGCCAGCGCGTTAATTGTTGCGCCAATTGTGGGGTATCCCAAGGCTTCCCCGGAATATCGAGCGTAACAATATGGCAGCCTTGAGCAGCCGCTAACATGGCATCGCCTTCTTTATCTAGAATGCGTGCAATATCGGCATTTTTGCCACGTTTGCCAGCAGGGATCTCAATCAGTTCTAGACTCAGATCCCGCGGAAAGCGGCGTTGATACTCAGTAAAACCCTCAGTAACCCATTTGGGCATTTTGGTACCGACGGCAATAAGTTTCAGCTTCATGGCTTAGGATCAGTTCCCAGGCTTGGCGCCCCAGAGTTTTTCTAATTGGTACAGATCACGCGTTTGCTGCTGCATAACGTGTACCACGACGGAGGACAGATCCACTAAGGCCCATTCCCCTTCATCAGTACCTTCAAGGCCTAATGGGGCCCAATCGGCGCGTTTGGCTTCGACTCCGATGTGCTCTGCAATGGCACGAACGTGTGTTTTCGATGTGCCGGTACAGACGATCATAAAATCGGTGATGTCGGAGCGATCGCTCACGTCGATAATGACGATGTCACGCCCTTTCAGATCTTCAATTTTATCAACAACAAAATCTTTTAATTCGGTAGGTTGCACCGGATAAACCTCAATAAATAAAAAACAAGCGGCGAATTATAGCGTTTTCAACGGTCGGCTACCATGCCGCCGACCGTTAGTTGCGGTGGGAATTGCGGCAAAATGGCTTTGTGGGGGTGTCCGTTTTCGCGTCGTAAAGGCGCTGCTCGCAAATATAAGCCGCTACTGGGGGCGGTAAGTCCATTAAGCGGGAGTGGTCTGGTTGCTGCAGTTGTTGCCGAAGCGTGCTGGAAGCCACGTCGAATAAAGGGGCATCCACCAAGAATATTGCGCCATGGGGCTGCTGTTGTAATTGTGCTGCGCAGGTGATCTGATGGCGCGCTAATAAATCGCTTACCGCTCCATCATTGGGCAGTGTGTAGCCTGGCCGTGGGCACACCAAAAGGTGGCATAACGCTAAAATTTGCTGAGGTTGATGCCACTGGGGAAAGCTAAGGAGCGAGTCCATGCCAATAATAAAATAGAGTTGGCGCTGGGGCTGCTCAGCGCGCATTTCCGCTAAGGTATCGACGGTATAAGAGTGGCCTGCCCGCGCTAATTCACGGCCGTCTACAGACAACTGAGGGTAGGGGGCACAGGCCAATTCCACCATGGCCAATCGCTGTTGAGGGCTTACGCCTGGGGTGGCTTTGTGCGGGGGCAGTGCATTCGGCAGCAGCGCGACTTGGTCGAGCTGCATCTGTTTGGCGACGGCAAGCGCGCATTGCAAATGCCCGTTGTGAATGGGATCGAACGTGCCGCCTAATAATCCTAACCGCTGCATGTCGGCGCTCCTTGGTGTTCCTAGTCGAAGAGGCTCTGTGGCATGGGTTGATATTGGCCATTAAAACGGGCGCATAAATCCGCCAACCGCAGCCACGCTTCCTGAGACGTGGCGCCATCGAGTTTTAAGGCTTGTTCAAATTGGCCAACCATGGCGAACGCGCCCGCAACTTGAGTGAGCGATAATCGATTCAATGCACCTTGGTAAAGCGGTGCTTTAGCTGGCCACACTTTTTCAGCCTTTAGCGACTCTGCGGCGCTGCGGCCTTGTTGCAGATGTTCATGTAAGCGACACAGCAGTTGCAATTCACGGCCAATGGCCCACGCCATTAGGGTGGGCGCGGTGTCTTCTAATTGCAGTTGGTTGAGCATCTTGATGGCGACAGCGTCTTGCCCTGCCAGTAAGGCGTCGGTCAGTTGATAAACGCTGTAGCGGCTTTGATCTGCCAGCAGCTGTGTGAGCTCATCCAAGGTTAATGGCTGCTCTGCGCTGAGTAACCCCAATTGCGCCATGGTTTGATCCGCCGCCAGCAAATTGCCTTCAAACATGCGGCCAAGTAGCTCAAATCCCGCGCTGGGTAATTGCAATTGGTGGTGTTGGGCGCGCTCTTTTAGCCAGCGCTGGTAATGTACCCCTTCAGGGGTTAATGCTTGCACATATAACCCTACCTTTTCTAAGGCTTTAAGCCATTTGCTGTTGCTGTGTTCTCGTCCGGGTTTGGGGCCATGCAGCAGGAAATAGGTGTCTTGTTGTTGACTTAATTGCTCGGCGATCGTCACTAAGGCCGCCGCACCTTCGGTGCCCGGCTTTAAACTTGGTAATTCCAATTCAATTAAACGGCGGCTGGCAAACAGCGAGAGCGATTGCGCCTCTTGCAGCAATTGGGACCAATCAAACGGCGAGGTTTGCACTAACGACAAACGCTCTTCCACGCCCTCTTTTTGCATTAATTGCTGACGTACCTGTTCGCGGCAGCTTTCGCGGATGAGCACATCATCCCCAAAAACCAGCACAATGGTGGGTAACTTGGGCAGGAATTGAGCCAGTTTGCTCGCATAAATCTTCATGGGTACTCAGCTTCTGATACGCAGGCGGTCAGCGTTTGGCTGGCGCCGTAGTGCCGCTTTTCTTTGCTGCCATAAGCCCGATGAACAGCCATAAAAACGATGATAACGGGCTTGCCAGCAAAGGGGGTTATGGCTGTGAATTTAACCGGTAGCTGGCTTCTACGGCTTCATTGGTGATTTGGATGGTCGCCAGATGGCGTAAAATCCGCTCAGAGGCGCTGCGGCGCATCCCTTTTAAGAGATCTTCGAGCTCCCGATTTTTGGCCAAGGCCGTGCGGGGATCATCCAAATAGCTGCGGCGTACTTCAATGGCAAAAGGCTGTGCCTCTTGCGTTGGCACCTTCACGTAAAAGGCAACAGAATAGATAAGCTCATATTCGGCTACTTGGCCTGAAGGGAACAGCGATAGGGTGCTGCGCTCTAAGCGGTCGTCATAGAGCCAGATTAAAGGCGTTTGTTCATCTGCCACTACTTGAACGTTATGCAAGCGTAGGTTTTCTTGTAACAGCCGGTGCAATTCACCATATTGGTCATTACTTTGCAGTTGCACGTGCTTGAGTAATTCTGGGTATTGGTATTGCCCCTGTAAGCGAAAACCACAACCGCTCAGCAAGCTTGAGCTTAGTGCGATTATGGCAATCAATAGGGCGCTCAGAAGGCGTGTCATTCCCTGCCTCTCCTGCAGTTATCAAAGGGTGTTCGGTTCAAACGATGGTTTTGAGGGCGGTGGCCCCCTCTCAAAACTATCGGCTGAAATGGGCTTGAAAGTGCGCTCAACGAGGTGGTCGTTGAGCGCATAAGTTCGATCAGTTGGCGACGATGTTCAGCAGTTTACCCGGGACATAAATGACTTTACGTACCGTTAGTGCATCAATGAATTTTGTGACGTTTTCATCCGCCATAGCCATGGCCTCGACGTGCTCTTTGGTGGCATCGGCTGCCACGGTTAAGCGTGCCCGTAATTTGCCATTTACCTGCACAATAATCAGTTTTTGATCTTCCACCAGCGCGCTTTCATCCACGGCTGGGAAGGATGCGTCGTCGATGGTTTCTGCGTGCCCCAGTGCTTGGTGCAGCGCAAAACTGGTGTGTGGAATAATGGGGTAGAGCATGATTACCACCGCCGTTAAGGCTTCTTGCAGCAGAGCTCGGTCGTTATCGCTTTGCTGCGGTGCTTTGGTCAGCTTGTTCATCAACTCCATAACCGCAGCAATCGCAGTATTGAAGGTTTGACGGCGGCCATAATCGTCGTTCACCTTGGCGATGGTTTGGTGCAAGGCGCGTCGCAGATCTTTTTGCTCAGGCGTTAAATTGGCCAGATCCAATGCTGGCGCGGTGCCTTTGGCTACGTGGTCAAAGGCCAATTTCCACAAACGCTTAATGAAGCGATGGGCGCCTTCTACGCCAGACTCTAACCACTCTAAGGTTAATTCTGGTGGCGCGGCAAACATGGTAAACAAACGCACGGTATCCGCGCCGTATTTCTCCACCATTTGCTGTGGATCGATGCCGTTGTTTTTAGACTTGGACATCTTGGTCATGCCGGTGTGTACCAGTTCACGCCCTTCTGGATCGGTGGCTTTGGTGATGTTGCCTTTGCCGTCGCGTTCTAAGGTTACATCAACAGGAGAAATCCAGATCCGTTGGCCATTGTCGCCCAAATAGTAGAACGCATCGGCCAGCACCATGCCTTGACACAAGAGGCGCTTAGCTGGCTCATCACTGTCCACCAAACCGGCATCGCGCAGTAATTTATGGAAGAAGCGGAAATACAGCAAGTGCATGTTGGCGTGTTCAATGCCGCCAATGTATTGATCCACAGGGAGCCAGTGATTGGCGCGCGCTGGATCAACCATGCCGGTATCACAGCCGGGGCTGGTGTAACGCGCGTAATACCAAGACGATTCCATAAAGGTATCGAAAGTATCGGTTTCACGCAGCGCCGGTACCCCGTTAATAGTGGTTTGCGCCCACGCCTTATCGGCCTTAATGGGGCTAGTCACGCCATCCATAACCACATCTTCAGGTAGAATAACGGGCAGTTGATCTGCCGGTACAATGACCTGCTCACCGCTTTCTAAAGTGGCCATTGGGATGGGCGCGCCCCAGTAACGTTGGCGAGAAACGCCCCAATCTCGTAGACGGAAATTGGTGGTTTTCTTGCCTTTGCCCTCGGTCACTAATTTGGCGGCGATGGCATCAAATGCGGCCGCAAAATCCAGTCCATCAAATTCATCAGAGTTGAACAGGGTGCCTTTGTCGGTATAGGCCGCGGCTGTGATGTCCAGCTCGCCTTCTAGTGGCTTGATCACAGGGGTGATCTCTAAACCGTATTTGGTGGCGAATTCGTAATCGCGCTGATCGTGCGCAGGCACCGCCATCACCGCACCGGTGCCGTAGCCCATTAACACGAAGTTAGCGACGAAAATCGGCACGCGTTTACCCGATAGGGGGTGAACCGCATACAGGCCAGTGGCCATGCCTTTTTTCTCCATGGTGGCCAGCTCGGCTTCGGCTACCTTGGTGTTTTTACATTCTTCAATGAAGGCCGCCAGCGCTGGGTTGTGCTGAGCCGCTTGCTGTGCCAATGGGTGGCCTGCGGCGATCCCCACATAAGTTACGCCCATTAAGGTATCTGGACGGGTGGTGTAAATATCAAACTGCTGATCGCTGTCGGCAACCGCAAAGGTCATTTCTACCCCTTCGGAGCGGCCAATCCAGTTGCGTTGCATGGTTTTAACCATTTCTGGCCAGCCTTGCAGTTGGTCCATGTCGCTCAACAATTGCTCTGCGTAATCAGTAATGCGAATAAACCATTGTGGGATCTCTTTTTGTACCACTGGGCTATCACAGCGCCAGCAGCAGCCATCAACCACTTGCTCGTTGGCTAAGACGGTTTGGTCGTTTTCACACCAGTTTACCGAGGCGGTTTTTTTGTAAACCAAGCCTTTTTCAAATAATTGGGTGAAAAACCATTGTTCCCAACGGTAATAATCGGGTTTACAGGTGGCCAGCTCGCGCGTCCAATCGAAGCCAAAACCCAGCATATTCAGCTGGTTTTTCATGTATTCGATGTTGTCGTATGTCCATGGCGCTGGGGCGGTTTTGTTTTTGATGGCCGCGTTTTCTGCAGGCAAGCCGAAGGCATCCCAACCCATTGGTTGCATTACGTTTTTACCAAGCAAACGTTGGTAACGGCTGATTACGTCGCCAATGGTGTAGTTCCGTACGTGGCCCATATGCAGGTGGCCAGAGGGGTAAGGAAACATCGACAAACAGTAGAATTTTTCTTTGCCTTCAATCTCTTTGGCGACAAAGGTGTTTGCGTTTTGCCAGTGCTGCTGCACTTGCGGTTCGATTTGTGCTGGGTTGTATTGCTCTTGCATCGACACGGTGAGAGTCCAACTTGAATTTTTGATTTCAGGCAGGGAATGGCCCATAAAGATCTGCATAGAATACCGTACAACGGCCATCAGCAACACCCTAGCGATCCGGACGATGGCAACATAAAAAGAGGCATAGGCCATGAAAAGTGATAATGATTTGCTGATCCACAAATACGAAAGCCTGTTGCAAGAGATGGAAAAGCGCTACCGTGCTGATCCTGATCTGACCTTAAATCAACTGGATGATGTGTTGCAAAACAGCAAGCCGTATCTGGTATTAAATCAAGAACTCAGTCGCGCCGAAATGGCGTTGGTGGCGCAATTTTTACGCCGTGACTTGGTGCATTACGCTGAGCGCTATGCCCAAGAGCAGTTTGAAAGCGAAGGCGATAGCCTGTTTACATTGAGTTTGGAAAATACCGTGTGGCGCTGGCTTGGCACCATTACCGATCGCAGCCAATTAGAGTGGCATGAGCTTGGGCAAGATCTAAAGCACCAGGGTACCTATGAGGCGGGAGAGATTGTCGGTCTGGGTGAGCTGGTGTGTGATAATTGCCAAGCGGTGATGCATTTTTATCATCCTACGCGTTTGCCCGCGTGCACTGAATGCGATGGGGTGTTGTTTTCACGTCGCGCGTTGGCGCCGTAAGCGCAAAGTGCACTTACGGCTAGGGATCCCACCGCCACGCTGCTGCGCGGTGGTGGGATCGCACAGTTAGTTAATGCGTTTGTATTTAACGCGGTGTGGCTCAGTGATGTCGATCCCTTGCTCTTTTTTCATCCACTCGGCGTATTCTTGGAAGTTGCCTTCAAAGAAGTTGTGTTTGCCTTCATCGCGGTAATCCAAGATGTGGGTGGCCACACGGTCGAGGAACCAACGATCGTGCGAGATCACCATGGCACAGCCAGGGAACTCCAGCAGAGCGTTTTCCAAGGCGCGCAGGGTTTCAATATCCAGATCGTTAGTGGGCTCATCCAACAGCAATAAGTTACCGCCAGCTTGCAGCAGTTTGGCTAAGTGCAAACGGCCGCGTTCACCACCAGAAAGCTCCCCAACCCGTTTTTGTTGATCGACGCCTTTAAAGTTAAAGCGTGAGACATAAGCGCGGGAGTTGATCTCAAAGTTTCCGATACGCAGGAGATCTTGGCCATCGGCAATCTCTTGGAAAACAGTTTTGCTGTCGTCCATGTTGTCGCGGAACTGATCCACCGAGGCGATTTGCACGGTTTCACCGAGGGTGATGGTGCCCGAGTCTGGCTGCTCTTTGCCTGAAATCATGCGGAACAGGGTGGATTTACCGGCACCGTTTGAGCCGATGATCCCAACAATGGCGCCTTTAGGGATGGACAGCGATAAATCGTCGATCAGCACGCGGCCATCGTAAGACTTACTCAAATTGGTTAATTCCAGCACTTTGTCGCCCAAACGAGGCCCAGGTGGAATAAACAATTCGTTGGTTTCATTGCGTTTTTGGTAGTCGCTGGTGTTCAGCTCATCAAAGCGAGCCATCCGCGCTTTGGATTTGGCTTGTCGTCCTTTGGGGTTTTGACGCACCCATTCCAGCTCTTTCTCAATGGATTTTTGGCGCGCTTTTTCTTGAGCTGCTTCTTGCTTTAAGCGCTCATCTTTTTGTTCTAGCCACGAGGAGTAGTTACCCTCCCATGGGATCCCCTCACCTCGGTCTAGTTCTAAGATCCAACCCGCAGCGTTATCTAAGAAGTAGCGGTCGTGGGTAATGGCCACAACTGTGCCTGGGTATTCCACCAAGAAGCGCTCAAGCCACGCCACAGATTCGGCATCCAAGTGGTTGGTGGGTTCGTCCAGCAGCAGCATGTCGGGTTTTTCTAATAACAACCGACACAGTGCCACCCGGCGGCGCTCCCCCCCAGAAAGCGTGGCGATTTTGGCATCCCACGCGGGCAAACGCATAGCATCGGCCGCCCGCTCTAGCGCGTTGTCGAGGTTATGGCCATCTTTGGCGGCAATAATGGCTTCTAATTGGCCTTGCTCTTTGGCTAAAGCGTCAAAGTCGGCATCGGGCTCGGCGTAGGCGGTATAAACTTCATCCAAACGCTTTAACGCACCTGCCACATCCGCCACGGCTTCTTCAATGGCTTCACGAACGGTTTGCTCTGGGTCCAGCTTTGGTTCCTGTGGCAAATAACCGACGTTAATGCCCGGCTGTGGCCGCGCTTCCCCTTCAAATTCGGTATCCACGCCAGCCATGATCCGCAATAGGGTGGATTTACCGGCACCGTTTAGGCCCAGTACGCCAATTTTGGCGCCAGGGAAAAAAGAGAGAGAAATGTCTTTAAGAATATGGCGTTTTGGTGGCACAACTTTGCCAACGCGCAACATGCTGTAGATAAACTGAGCCATGTGAAAGGTCGTCTTTTCCGTAAATTGAAAGCGCGAATTTTACCTTATCCACCAACGGATAAGTACTCCCATTTATGGTGATCTTTCGGTCATGATTGGTCGTTGAAACTTAAGTTGTGAAGCGGCTTTATCTGCCCCTCAATCTTAGGCATGCGCTGTCATCAATTGTCTGATAAGTTGCGATGCACTTGGGCGCCCATTCTGAGCAAGGTACAATCCGCCGCGCAGCCCATGCGCGGTGTTTATGCTTCAAGGCGCATTTGGCCTAATGAATGCTCGTCCCATCGGGTGCTACGGCATCGACACGTTGCCGGCTCGTCTTAGCAGTATTGTCAGGGAGAATAATATGCTCGAAAAATCAATGAACATTGCCGATTTTGACCCCGAACTGTGGGCGTCGATGGAAGCGGAGCGTGTGCGTCAAGAGCAACACATTGAGTTGATTGCCTCGGAAAACTACACCAGCCCTCGGGTTTTGGAAGCTCAAGGCTCGCAGCTCACCAATAAATACGCAGAAGGGTACCCAGACAAGCGCTATTACGGCGGATGCGAGTATGTGGACATTGCCGAGAAACTGGCCATTAGCCGTGCTTGTGAGCTGTTTGGCGCCAGCTACGCGAACGTGCAACCTCACTCTGGCTCGCAAGCCAATGCGGCGGTCTTTATGGCGCTGCTGGAGCCGGGTGAAACCGTGTTAGGCATGAGCTTGGCGCACGGTGGCCATTTAACGCACGGTGCTTCGGTTTCTTTTTCTGGCAAACTGTACCACGCGGTGCAATACGGCATTACCCCAGACACTGGCGAGATTGATTACGACCAAGTACGTGCGTTGGCGCAGGCGCATCAACCCAAAATGATCATCGCTGGTTTCTCTGCCTATTCGGGCATTGTAGATTGGGCGAAATTCCGTGCCATTGCTGACGAAGTGGGGGCCTATCTGTTTGTGGATATGGCCCACGTTGCGGGCTTAGTGGCGGCGGGGGTATACCCCAATCCATTACCGCATGCTCATGTGGTCACCACCACCACCCACAAAACCTTGGCAGGGCCGCGCGGCGGGTTAATTTTGTCAGCCTGCGGTGATGAAACCATTGAGAAGAAGCTCAATTCGGCGGTGTTCCCCGGTGGTCAAGGTGGGCCTTTGTGTCATGTTATCGCTGCAAAAGCGGTGGCCTTTAAAGAGGCTTTGCAACCGGAATTTACCACTTATCAACAACAGGTGGTGCGTAACGCCCAAACCATGGCCGCGGCCTTTATCGAACGAGGCTATAAAGTGGTTTCAGGTGGTACTCATAACCACCTGTTTTTACTGGATTTGATTGATAAGGAGATCACCGGTAAAGACGCCGATGCCGCCTTAGGCCGTGCCAATATCACCGTCAATAAAAATTCGGTTCCCAACGATCCTCGTAGTCCCTTTGTCACGTCGGGCTTGCGGATTGGCACACCGGCATTAACGCGCCGTGGCATGGGAGAAGCCGAAGCACGTCAGTTGACCGGTTGGATCTGCGATGTGTTAGACAATTTGGGCGACGCGCAAATCGAAGCGCAGGTAAAGGCGCAAGTGCTGGCGTTGTGTGAGTGCTTCCCTGTGTACGCCTAATCCATCTTTTGTGGGCAGGTGGCGCCCTGTGTGGTTGCCTGCAATATGACGCTTAAGAGGATAAAAAAACGCCCACATCATTGTGGGCGTTTTTGTGGTTGTGATGCTTGGCTAAGCGCGTTGGCGCAGCGCTGCATCAAAGGCATCCAGCATCCCTAGGGCTGCTTTACGGCCTTGATCGATGGCGGTAACCACCAGATCTGAGCCACGCACCATATCACCACCGGCAAACACTTTGGGGTGGCTGGTTTGCAGAGGATAACGGCCTTGCTCTGGTGCCAAAATTAAGCCTTGGTCGTTGGTCATAATGCCGTGTTGCCCCAACCATGCAGGTGGGCTGGCTTGAAAACCAAAAGCGATGAGTACGGCATCGGCTGGCAGCAGGTGTTCGGAGCCAGCAATGGGCTCTGGCCGTCGGCGTCCCCATTCATCGGCTTCCCCTAATTGGGTTTCAATGCACTCCACCGCGATGACTTGACCATTGGCGTCGGTTTTAATGGCCAGCGGCTGGCGATTAAATAAAAAGTCGACCCCCTCTTCACGGGCATTGGCCACCTCTTTACGCGAGCCGGGCATGTTGGCCTCATCACGGCGATAGGCACATTGCACTGTGCTAGCACCTTGGCGAATGGCACTGCGCACGCAGTCCATTGCGGTATCGCCTCCGCCAAGGACGACGACGCGCTGATCTTTAAGGTCGATAAACGGATGTTCAACCACGTAGTTTTCCAGCTTGGCGGTATTGGCAATCAGGTAGGGCAGCGCCTGATATACCCCTTGGGCGGATTCGCCGGGCAAGCCTCCGGCCATGGCTTGGTATGTCCCTAACCCTAAAAAGACGCTGTCGTGTTGTGCCAGTAAGGTTTCAAAGGGCACATCGGTACCGATGTCGCAATTTAGTTTAAATTCAATGCCCATGCCTTCCAGCAAGTTACGGCGTGTACGTACCACGGACTTTTCTAATTTGAAGGAGGGGATCCCAAAGGTGAGTAGGCCGCCGATCTCTGGGTGTCTATCGTAGACGGTGACTTGAACGCCATTACGGGTTAATACATCCGCACAAGCAAGCCCAGCTGGGCCGGCACCGACGACGGCAACGTGCTCTTTTCGAGGGATAACCGCCGATAAATCGGGACGCCAGCCTTGCTTAATGGCTTCGTCGGTAATGTATTTTTCTACCGAGCCAATAGTGACGGCGCCAAAATCCTCATTGAGGGTACAAGCACCTTCACAAAGCCTATCTTGCGGGCAGACTCGGCCACACATTTCGGGCAGAGAGTTGGTTTGATGGGACAGCTCTGCCGCTTCAAAAATGCGCCCCGCTTTGGCTAAACGCAGCCAATCGGGAATGTAGTTGTGAACTGGGCACTGCCATTCGCAATAAGGATTACCGCAATCCAAACAACGATCGGCTTGCTGGCTCTGTTCTTGGTCAGTAAACGGTTGATAGATCTCAACAAATGCTTGCGAACGCTCTTGCGCTGGCAGCTTACTGGGGTCTTGACGTGGCTGATCAATAAATTGAAAAACGTTATTCACGATGATCTCCTAGCTGGCCTGCACGGTAATGGTTTGCTGGGTGGATAAGCTCAGCAGTTCTTGGATCTGGCTGGTTTTGGGTTTCACTAATTTAAAGCGCGGCAGCCAGTGGGTGAGATCCGCCAAGATGTCCGCAGCGCGGGCAGAGCCGGTATTTTCCAAATGCGCTTGCAGCAATTGCTTTAAATGGTGCTGAACCATCGGCTCGGTAACACTCATCAGCTCCACCAACTCGCCGTTGAGACGCCGTTCAAAATCATTGTGTTGATCAAAAACATAAGCGAAGCCGCCGGTCATGCCTGCGCCGAAGTTGACCCCCGTTTTCCCTAAGATCACCACCACTCCGCCAGTCATGTATTCACAGCCGTTATCACCACAGCCTTCAATGACCGCAACCGCACCAGAGTTGCGTACCGCAAAACGCTCTCCGGCTTGACCTGAGGCAAACAAACGGCCGCCAGTGGCGCCATACAAACAGGTATTACCGATGATGACCGACTCATGGCTGTCGTAGGCCACCCCTTCAGGGGTACGAACCACCAACTCACCGCCGGTCATCCCTTTGCCCACATAATCGTTGGCATCACCGGATAGCGTCAGTTTCAAACCACCCACGTTAAACACCCCAAAGCTTTGTCCTGCGGTGCCTTGAAAGTAGAACTCAATCGGTGTGGCCGCCATGCCCTGATTACCCCAGCGTTGGGCTATGTGCCCAGATAGGGTGGCTCCAATCGAGCGATCGGTGTTGTTTAGGGTCATGCAAAATGCACCGCCACTGCCGTTTTGTACCGCTTCTAATGCTAAGGCCAGCATCTGTTGGTTTGCCAGCCCTTGATCATCTGGGTGATTGCGGATGGTGTTAAACACCGAGGTGCGCTTGGACGCGATGGCGCGATGCATAATCGGCGCGAGATCTAAGCGTTGTTGACGCCCTGTTTGGCCGGGTAACTGACGCAGCCAATCGCTGCGGCCAATAATGTGATTAAACTCGGTAACGCCTAATGCCACCAACCATTGGCGTACATCGGCGGCAATAAATTGGAAAAACTGCATCACTTTTTCTGGGGTGCCATGGTAGTGGCGCTCTCGTAAGCGATTGTCTTGGGTGGCTACCCCAGTGGCGCAATTGTTTAAGTGGCAGATCCGCAAATATTTACAGCCTAATGCCACCATCGGAGCGGTACCAAAACCAAAACTTTCCGCCCCCAGTAAGGCCCCTTTAATCACATCCAAGCCGGTTTTTAAGCCCCCATCAACCTGCAACATCACTTTATGGCGCAAGTTGTTCGCCACCAAGGCTTGATGGACTTCCGCCAGCCCCAATTCCCATGGGCTGCCCGCATAATGGATGGAGGTGAGTGGGCTGGCACCGGTACCACCGTCGTAGCCGGAAACGGTGATCATATCGGCGTTGGCTTTGGCCACACCGCAAGCGATGGTGCCAATGCCCGGTTCGGAAACCAGTTTGACTGAGATCCGAGCTTTGGGGTTTATCTGTTTTAAATCAAAGATAAGCTGGGCCAGATCTTCGATGGAGTAAATATCGTGATGTGGTGGTGGTGAGATCAAGGTGACCCCAGGGCGGCTGTAACGCAACGAGGCAATTTCAGCCGACACTTTATCGCCAGGCAATTGCCCGCCTTCACCGGGTTTGGCCCCTTGGGCAACTTTAATTTGGATGACATCTGCGCTCATTAAATAGGCGGCAGTTACCCCAAAACGCCCCGAGGCCACCTGTTTAATGCGCGAATTGCCCGGCCCATTTAAGCGGCGTGGATCTTCGCCCCCTTCGCCCGAATTGGAGTGGCCACCTAAGCGGTTCATGGCAATGGCCAGCGCTTCGTGCGCTTCTGGGCCTAAAGCACCCACGCTCATGGCGGCGGTATCAAAGCGCCAAAAGAGTTTTTCTACCCCTTCCACTTGCGTTTCATCAAGAGGCTCCGCCGCGCGGGTATCTACATTGAGCAGATCGCGCAAGGTGGCGACTGGGCGCTCATCCACCAAAGTGCGGTAGCGCGCCCATGCCGCCGCGTCTTGATGGTTTACCGCTTGTTGTAGCTGCTGCACCACATCGGGATTGAAGCAGTGGTATTCGCCACCATGAACAAACTTCAGTAACCCCCCATGTCGTAGCGGCTGATGACGCTGAAATGCGTGTTGGTGTAACTGCGCTTGATCCGCTTCAATGTCCTCAAAATTCGCGCCTTTAATGCGGTTGGTCACTCCATGGAAACACAGTGCCACCACTTCATCAGCCAAACCGATGGCTTCAAAGAGATGGGCACAACGGTAGCTGGCAACCGTGGAAATCCCCATTTTTGAGAGAATTTTAAGCAGTCCTTTATCGAGACCCGTACGGTATTTCAGTTGCAGTTCGCGTAATTGATGCCCTTGCTGCTGTTGCTGTGCCAGTGCTGCTAACGACTCGTACGCCAAGTAGGGGTAGATGGCCGTTGCGCCAAAGCCCAGCAATACCGCAAAGTGGTGTGGATCACGGGCACTGCCGGTTTCCACAATGATGTTGGCATCGCAGCGTAACTGGTTGACCACAAGGTTGCGCTGCACGGCTCCAACGGCCATGGCTGCTGGGATCAGCAGTTGTTCGGCGCTGATGTGGCGATCCGACAAAATCACCATTGTTGCGCCACCGCTGGCCGCTTGCTGAGCTTGCAGACAGATCCGTTCGATGGCGGTTTTTAGCCCTTCTTGGGGATCGTAACTGAGGCTGATGAGCTCTGAGCGGAAGTGTTCGTTATCTAAGCTGCGCAATTGCTGGAAATCGGAATACAGCAGCACGGGCGATTGCAGCAGCACCCGATTGGCAAGGCCATAGGTTTCATTAAAGGGGTTTTGCTCTTTACCTATGCAGGTAGAGAGGCTCATGACGTGCCGTTCACGCAATGGATCGATAGGGGGGTTGGTGACTTGGGCAAACTGCTGGCGGAAATAATCATAAAGTGAGCGTACTTGGCCAGAAAGTACGGCAATGGGGGTGTCATCGCCCATCGAACCAACCGCTTCTGCGCCACCTTGTGCTAATGGCCAGATGATCTCACGCAGCTCTTCACGGCTGAGGTTAAACAGCTTTTGGTATTGCGACAGCGTGCCTTCATCCATGCTGGCTTGGCCGGTGGCGTACAGTTCAACCTGTTCAGCATCGATTAAGGTGCGGGCATTGACCTTCATCCATTCACCATAAGGATGGCGATTTTTTAAATCCTGATCAATCTCAAAAGAGGTGAGTAATTTGCCGGTATAGGTATCTAAAACCAGCAGCTCTCCGGGGCCAACACGGCCTTTTTGAACTACCTCATCTGGGGCGTAATCCCAGATCCCAATTTCAGAGGACAGGGTTAGCAAGCGATCTTTGGTGATGGTAAAGCGGGCAGGGCGCAGGCCATTACGGTCCACCGCACAGGCGGCGTGGCGGCCATTGGTTAAGACCACGCCAGCAGGGCCATCCCATGGCTCCATATGCATGGAGTTAAAGTCATAAAAGGCTTTGAGATCGTTATCCATTTCTGGATTTGATTGCCACGCTGGTGGGATCAGCAAACGCATGGCGCGCTTGATGTCCATGCCGCCGGCTAGCAGTAATTCCAGCATGTTATCGAGGCTGGATGAATCCGAGCCGCTTTGGTTCACAAAAGGCGCGGCATCTTGTAAATCGGGGATCAACGGCGTTGCAAATTTATATTGGCGCGCTTCTGCCCACTGGCGATTACCAGCAATGGTGTTAATTTCGCCATTGTGAGCTAAGTAGCGGAACGGCTGCGCCAGTTGCCAACGAGGCTGAGTATTAGTTGAAAAGCGTTGATGAAATAAACAGATGGCGCTTTTCATGCGCAGATCGGCCAAATCAGGATAGAAGGCTGGCAGATCTTTTGGCAGGGTGAGTCCTTTGTAAACCACGCTGGTACCCGACAGACTCGAGACGTAGAAGTCAGGATCGTCGCTGAGCGCTTGTTCAATTCGGCGGCGTGCCATGTATAACCGGCGTTCGAGATCTTTGCTGCGCCACCCCACAGGGGCGTTGATGAACGCTTGCCACATGGCGGGTACGTCTTGGGCGGCAATTTCCCCCAATGCCTCCGCATTGGTGGGCACTTCTCGCCAGCCAAGCAGGGTTAAGGTTTCCCGCTCCAATTCGTTTTTAATGATGTTCTTGGCGTGCGCTTGGCGTACCGGATCATGGCTCAGCATGAGCATGCCAATGGCGTATTTACTGGATAAGCGCCATTGTTGCTCTTGGGCAATGTGTTCAAAGAACTCATGAGGTTTGGCCATCAATAAGCCGCAACCATCGCCGGTTTTGCCATCGGCGCCGACGGCACCGCGGTGTTGGAGGCGATCTAATGCAGCAATGGCAGTGCGAACCACACGATGGCTGCCTTCGCCCTCCATATGGGCAATCAAACCGAAGCCACAATTTTCGCGTTCGAACTGTGGTTGTAAAAGGCTCATAGAGGATCCTCCGCCTGCTGTGTTTGCTTCTTTTATCCCTGTCACATCGACGCATATCACTATGCAATAGGACGGCTTAAATTACTGGCCGAGTAAAACGTGGTCAACTGAGGCAAGGCGTTATGATAACTGGGGATTATCAGATATATCGGTAGGCTCGTACGCAATGTAGGGGGGTCTTTGCGTCACTAAAATGGCGTGAATACGCGCCCTTGCTGATGGCTTTATTGTATGTGACGGGAGCAAACAAATCGTGAACAAGCTCGCAACCTTGAACAAAAAAAGGGCATGCCTTGCCCCAAAATAGTGCCTTTTTTATCGCTTAATAATTGCTGTTTATTCTTTTTAGGGTGCGACCTTGCGTGATCTGGATCGCCTTACCGCTGGGCGAGTTCTGGTAGAGTTGCGCGCTTTTCGGCCGTTACAGAGTGTGGTTCATGGGCTTAGATAAATACGTATATACCCTCGGCCGTTATATGACGCAGCGCTACGGCAGCAAGATCCATAAGCTGACCATTGATGCGGCGTTTACCTGCCCGAACCGCGATGGCAGTTTGGGCCGTGGCGGCTGTACGTTTTGCAATGTGTCCTCGTTCAGTGCCGAGCATGGCAGTAATGCTTCCGTGGCAGAGCAGTTGCAGGCAGGAAAAGCGCGGCGTGGTGGTCAACATAAGCGCTATATGGCTTATTTTCAGGCCTACACCTCTACCTATGATGAATATCAGGTACTCAAAGCCAAATACCAGCAAGCGCTGGATGTCTCTGACATAGTGGGCTTATGCGTGGGAACGCGGCCAGATTGCGTTTCGGATGAGGTGCTGGAATTGCTGGTGAGCTACCAGCAGCAAGGGCTGGAGGTGTGGCTCGAACTGGGGTTGCAAACCGCTCACGATGACACCTTAAAGCGGATTAATCGTGGCCACGATTTTGCCGCTTATGTTGATACAGTTCAACGTGCGCGCCAAGTGGGCATTAAAGTGTGCACGCATTTGATTTTAGGGTTACCGGGGGAAACCCCTGAACACGCTCATCAAACCTTGGATCGCGTTTTAGCGGTGGGGGTTGATGGCTTAAAGCTGCATCCATTACACGTGGTGGAAAACAGCACCATGGCCAAACAGTGGCAAGCAGAGCGATTGCCATTGTGGCCGCTGGCGCGCTATGTGGAGACCGTTGGCGCGCTGATCCGCCACACGCCTCCGACGGTGGTGTTTCATCGGGTTAGCGCCTATGCGCGGCCACCTGAGTTATTAGCACCGGATTGGTGTGCCGATAAATGGCTGGCGATGAATGCGATTGTGGCGGACTTGGCCGAGCATGGTGGCCAAGGCACGGCGCTGACTGAACGGGCGCCATCGGTAAATTGTTAAGTGAAAAAGTGCGCTATTGAGTTATAAAAAACGGGAGCTTAAGCTCCCGTTTTGGTTGTTAGTACTTTGAGTTGAGCGCTGACAATGGCGCGTTACGGTGCGCGAAAATCGATTTGGTACTGGGCAAACCCTTGGCCATCGTCGCCGATACGCGTCATCGGCCAGCGTTGGTTGGTGGCAATAAACTCGGCCGCTAAGGCGCTGTCTTGCGTATCAACAATCACCACCGCTGGGGAGCCTTTGGGTAGGGCTTTTAATTGCCAGTTGCCATCGGCCTGCGCATTAACGGTTTTACCATCAGCGCTTTGGGTACGGATGTAAGCCACCAGTGCTTCGCGATTGGTTTCAGGAAATTCTTGTACTACGTGCGCGGCTCCCGTACCAGCAAAGGTGCCACCAAACGCGCGGTAGTTATTGGTCACAATAATAAACTGCTGCTGGGCAAAGGCATCGCCTTGGAGGGTTTGTCCGGCGGCGTTATAGCTTAAATCCACAATACGGCCAATGGGGTTTGCCACCGTTTGGCAATTGTTATCGGTGTATTTGGGGGCTTGGGTGACATCAATTTGGTAATTTACCCCCTCTAATACATCAAAGTTAAAGGTTGGGAAGGTCCAATTGATCAGCTCTTGCGGCTCGCTGCTTTGTGGATCAATGGTGTTGTATTGCAGCGCAGCGCATTCCAGCCAGTCGCGCACTTGAGCGCCAGAGGCTTTGACGGCCACAACGGTGTTGGGGTACAGGTAGAGATCGTTGGCGTTTTTATAGCTCAGTTCACCCGCAGGTACTTGCACATAAGCCTCACTGTCGCCCGCACTGGCACGACGGCCACCGGCTTTAAATGGCGCAGCCGCCGACAGAATCGGCAGTTGTTGGTAAGCGGGGTCAAGCTGAGTTTTCAGGTAGTCACGCTGCGCATCAGCCACAATTTGCACACTGGCGTCATCTTGCACTAGGGCTAAGAAGCTGTACATATCGACGTTGGCACGGCCAATGGGGGCATTGAGGTATTCTCGCGTGGCGTTATGCTCCGCTGCCACGGTTTGATGAATGCGCGTGATCTGCGCTTGATTGGCCATGACATCTGCGGTTGGTTGATTTTGCTGTTGCACACGTTCAAAAATCGGCCGCACCTTACTGACGCCATCAATCACTTTCCAGTGGCCATTACGCTGCTCTAAGGTCAGATCAATTTGGCCCAAATTATCGCCCCAACGCCCAGGCATTACCGCTGGAATGCCATTAATTAACCCTTTTTCTAAGTCTAATTTGTGGCTTTGGGCTTGCTCGGTAAAGTGGGCGCTTGGGAACACCGAGTGAGAGTGGCCAAATAAGATGGCATCAATGCCCGCCACTGTTGTGAGCCCAAAGGTGGCATTTTCCGCCTCAATATCGCGAGGGTTAATGGCCGAGCCAATGCCAGAGTGCGGAATGGCAATGATGATGTCTGCGCCTTCGGCCTTCATCAACGGCACTAAGTTTTGAGCCGACTCAACAATGCCTTCAACGCTGACGCGGCCGGCAATGTTGGCGCGATCCCACACCATAATTTGTGGTGGTACAAATCCGATATAGCCGATGTTAATGGTATGGGTGTTTCCTTCGCTGTCGATCACCGAGTGGGGAATAATTTGGTAAGGCGCCACCAAATAATCGCCGGCTTGTTTATCACCAAAGCAGTTATCAATGGCGCAGCGAACATTGGCACTGATGTAGGGGAAATCCGCGCCTTGCACCGCTTGATAAAGGAATTTTAAACCGTAGTTAAACTCATGATTGCCCAAATTACCCACAACATAATCAAGGGTGTTCATCGCCTTATGAACCGGGTGTACTTCAAAATCGGCGTTGTTGTATTTGGCCGCGAAGTAATCGCCCATGGCGGAGCCTTGAATGAGATCGCCGTTGTCTACCAGCACCGAATTTTGCACTTCGCTGCGGGCGGTGGCGATCACCGCGGCAACACGCGCTAATCCCACTGTAATATCGGGTTGGTCGAGGTAGTAGTTGTAATCCATTACATTGGCGTGCAGATCAGCGGTTTCTAAAATGCGCAGCGTGGTGGTAATGGGCGCATCCGCATCAAGGCCGGCATCGCCGGTTGCCGTAGGCGAGGTGGGATTACAACCACTGATAAGCGCAGCGGTTAATAGCGATAGGCAAGAGCGTAACATCATGGTTATCATCGTTTATTTGTGAGAATTCCAACCAAGAATAGCAAACTTGTCGGTTGTGATTGCACAAGACACGTAGCTTATGTGATTCATTTGGGGAAAGTAACGGTCGTCATGGGATTGTCATAAAAAAGCCATCGAAGTGTCGATGGCTTTGTGTTTATCGTGGCGGGTATGGCTTAGCGCCGACGTAAAAGCAGGATGGCGGCGAACGCAAATAAGCCGCTGGGTAACAGCGCCCCTAAAAAGGTGGGCAGTCCCATCACTAAGCTCATGGGGCCAAAAATCTCATTGGAGAGGTGAAAGCTAAAACCGGCAATCACCCCCATCAGTAACCGAGCGCCCATGGTGACACTGCGCAGTGGCCCAAAAATAAACGATAACCCCAGAATCATCATAACGGCGACCGTGATAGGCTGCGCCAATTTGCGCCATAGCGCCAATTGATAACGGGTCGCGTCTTGCTGGTTGGCGTCAAGATATTCGAGGTAGTCGAGTAATCCTGCGATTGATAACGACTCTGGTTTCACCGTCACTACATTGAGTTTGTTAGGGGTGAGGGTTGAGTACCAGAGCGCCTCTGATTGTTGTTGACGGCTGATTTGAGCTTCGGTGTAAGTGGTGTACGTCACCTGTTGCAATTGCCAAGCGTCTTGTTGGTATTGGGCTCGCTCTGCGTGAGTAACGTGACGTAAAACATGGCTGTCATCAAATTGATAGAGGGTGATCCCCACTAAACTGTCGGCATTAATGACCTCTTTGATGTTGACAAAATAGTCACCATCTTTGGCCCACGTGCCGCTTTGGCTAGCGGAAATTAAACTGCCGCCAGAGCGTTTTTTGGCAGCAAATTCTCGCGCGGTTTGCTCTGCTACGGGCGCAACATACTCGCCAATAAGCATGATACATAGCATTAATGGCAAAGCCGTTTTAAGAACCGACATGGCAATGTTCAAACGCGACAGCCCAGCGGCTTGCATCACCACGAGCTCCGAGCTTTGTGCTAACCCGCCCATGGCGATCAACGCTCCGAGCATGGCGGCGATAGGAAAGAACATTTCAATGTCTCTTGGCACCATAAACAGTACGTAGATCACCACATCCCAAGTGGTAAAGTCCCCGCGACCAGCCCAGCGCAATTTATCGACAAATTGGATTAAGCCCGACAGCCCTGTCAGGACGAACAGGGTTAATGTGGTGCTGGTAATGATATTACGGGCGATGTACAGATCCAGCAGCTTAATCACGCGTTAGCCCCTTTGCGTTTTTCCAAAAACTCAATGTTTCAATGATTCTTCGGCCACTTGGGCGGCCTTTGGCAATTAAGCCCATGCCAATAATAAAGACGGTTAGATGAATCCACCACAGCCCCAATTGCATGGGAATACTGCCATTTTCTAAGGCCTTGCGGCCAGCCATCAACAACCCGAAATAGCCTAAATAAATTAACAGCGCAGGCAGCATCTTGGCGTATTTGCCCTGTCGCACATTCACCCGAGACATGGGCACGGCGATCAGAACCAGCAGTGGCAGCGTTAAAGGAATGGCGATGCGCCAATTTAATTCGGCTAACGCTTCGTTGCTGCCATCATCCAGCAGCTGTGGAATGGTATAGGCGCTCATTTTACGGCTGCCACTGCTGGCCTGCTGCTCTTGGATCTCCATCTCATACTCAGCAAAGAGCACTTGGCTGTATTCCAGCTCATTAATCACGCCGGAGATCCGCATTCCTTCACGTAAATGCAAGCGGCGAGAGCCATCATTGGCCTCCGAAATAGCGCCTGCTTCGGCCATTACAATGGCCGTATTGGGGTTGTAGCCCTCGTCCTCTTTACTGAAATGGCTTGGTAGCTGAGCTAAAAAGACTTTTGACAGTTGCCCTTGCTGAATATTTTCCACGTAGACCACGGCTTGGCCATTGGCTGTGCGTTGAAATTGCCCCGGAGAAATGGCGCTGAGCCCCGCTTCTGCTTTGGCTTGCTCCAGCACTTGTTGTTGGCGTTCTTGTGCCCAAGGGGCAAGCAGCAATGATGAGCCTGCCGCAAGCAGCGCCATAATGAAGGCCAGCATGAGAGTAACGCGGGTGACGTACCATTCGGAGACGCCCACCGCATGCAAAACCGTCATCTCACTTTCTGCGTACATGCGTCCATGGGCGGTCATCACCCCTAAAAACAGCGAGAGCGGCAGGATTAGGCTCAGCAATTCTGGCAAGTTTAATAACAACAAGGTGGCCACTAAGCGCCCGGCGAATTGACCGTTAGTGGCGTCGGCGAGGATCTGCACGAATTGCTGCGAGACAAAAATAGTGAGCAAAACCGCCAATACGGCCATTTGCGATTTGAGCGCTTCTTTGAGCAGATACTTAAGTAAAATCAACGCGGAATGCTCGCTTGGTAATATAGTAATATCTCTGGAAACCGATGGTCATTACAGTAGACTGTCTGATCATATCGCGTAGACGCGGTTTTTCTTGGGTGTGGTAAGGCTTAAGCTGTCACCGCTTTATCGTTATCCGAGCGCATTGATGGCTCGGCACCCTTCTAACCAGCAAAAGACGCATTATCTAATACTATAAGCGTTTTGTCTTTAATAACCGGGAGATGCCATGGAGTTCAGTGTTAAAAACGGCAGTCCAGAAAAACAACGCAGTGCCTGTATTGTGGTGGGGGTATTTGAACCTCGCCGTTTATCAGCCGTTGGCGAGCAACTGGATAAAATCAGCGACGGCTACATCAGTAATTTATTACGCCGTGGCGATTTAGAGGGAAAGCCGGGGCAAATGTTGATGTTGCATCAAGTGCCAAACATCCTCTCGGAGCGAGTATTACTGGTGGGTTGCGGTAAAGAGCGCGAACTGGATGAGCGTCAATATAAGCAAATCATCAGCAAAACCATTAATACCCTAAACGAGACCGGTTCGATGGAAGCGGTGTGTTTCTTAACCGAGTTACACGTCAAAGGACGAGACAGCTACTGGAACGTTCGCCAAGCGGTGGAAACCACCGAAGCCTGTTTGTATACCTTCGATGCCATGAAATCGAAAAAGGATGAAACACGGCGGCCATTACGTAAAATTGTGTTCAATGTCTCCAACCGCCGCGAATTAGCCACAGGTGAAAAAGCGATTGCCCACGGTTTGGCCGTCTCTCACGGCAGTAAATTGTGTCGAGATGTGGCCAATATGCCCCCCAACATCTGTAATCCGGCTTATTTGGCCAGCCAAGCACGGCAAATGGCGGAAAAGTTCGACAAACTCAAGGTGCGTACTCTTGGTGAAGAGCAGATGGCTGAATTGGGCATGCATGCCTATCTCGCTGTTGGTCGTGGCTCTGAAAATGAGTCCATCATGACGGTGATGACTTACACCGGTGCGGCGGATCCGGAGGCGCGACCAATAGTACTGGTTGGCAAAGGGCTGACCTTTGACTCCGGCGGCATCAGCCTAAAGCCTGGCGAAGCCATGGATGAGATGAAGTACGACATGGGCGGTGCGGCTGGCGTATTAGGTACCATGCAAGCGCTTTGCGAGTTGGACTTAGGCATTAACGTTGTGGCCGTACTCGCGGGCTGTGAAAACATGCCAGATGGTAAAGCCTATCGCCCCGGCGACATTTTAACCACCATGTCAGGGCAAACCGTCGAGGTGTTAAATACCGATGCCGAAGGGCGTTTGGTGCTGTGCGATGCCTTAACTTACGTTGAGCAGTTTGATCCCGAAATCGTCATTGATACTGCCACACTGACCGGTGCCTGCATTATCGCGCTGGGCAAACACGCCTCTGGGCTGCTCTCTAACCACAACGGCTTAGCGCACGACTTAACCGCAGCGGGCGAAGCCTCGGGAGATCGCTGCTGGCGCTTACCGTTATGGGAGGATTATGCCGACCAATTGGAATCGCCTTTTGCCGACATGACCAACCTTGGTGGCCGAGCGGCTGGCACCATTACCGCAGGGCTGTTCTTATCCAAATTTGCCAAAAAGTACCATTGGGCTCATTTGGATGTGGCCGGCAGTGCTTGGAACAGTGGCGTGAATAAAGGATCCACCGGGCGGCCAGTGCCAATACTTACCCAATACTTATTGGGGCGTGCAGGCGAAGGCAATAGCGAAGCCTAATCGCAGCCTAGGCTGTGGCACCATGGCTTAAGTTTGGCCATGGTGCCCTTCGCAAATTCCATAAAAGGGAGTCATAATGGCTCCCTTTTTTGTTGCTATCTGCCTCATATTACCTACAAATCTTGTGGCGTTTTGGTGGCTATGGCATCGCTTTTGTATCTCACTAGACCGAAGAGAATTACCATGCCTCAAGCGTGTTTTTACCTGCTCACGGCGGCCAGCAATACCATGGCGGGTAATGCCGAGCTGCTGTGTTGCGAATTGGCGGCCAGAGCCTACCAGCAAGGGCAGGGGATGGTGATCTACTGCCAAGACCGCGCTCAAGCGGAACGCCTTGATGAGCTGCTTTGGCAGTTTGATGCCGAGCGCTTTATTCCCCATAACTTAGCAGGAGAAGGACCTGCCGGTGGTGCCCCAGTGGTGATCCATTGGCTACAGCGTGATCCACCTCTGCTAGAAAAACGCCAACAGCTGGTGAATCTGGCCTTCGAACTGCCCAGTTTTGCGGTACAATTCGCCCAAATTTTCGATTTTGTTGCGGTTGAAGAACACGCTAAAGCGCAAGCGCGACGTCGTTTTTCGACGGCACGTCAAATGGGGCTGGCTCCCAGCACCCATAATTTAGCCTTACAACCGCTGTAAGTTATCTCAGAGAAGTTCAGATCCCATGGATAAAACCTACAACCCCCAAGCGATTGAACAGCGTCATTACCAGCGCTGGGAACAATCCGGTTACTTCAAGCCACACGGCGACACCAGCAAAGACGCCTACTGCATCATGATCCCACCGCCGAACGTCACCGGCAGTTTGCACATGGGGCACGCCTTTCAAGACACCATTATGGATACCTTAACCCGCTATCAGCGGATGCAAGGGAAAAACACCTTATGGCAAGTGGGTACGGATCACGCCGGCATCGCCACCCAAATGGTGGTCGAGCGTAAGCTGGCGGCACAAGACATTACCCGTCAACAGCTGGGCCGTGAGACCTTCATTGATAAAGTGTGGGAATGGAAAGAAGAATCTGGTGGCACCATCACCCAGCAGCTGCGCCGCATGGGGGCATCCGTTGATTGGGATCGTGAACGCTTTACCATGGACCCAGGCATGTCCAAAGCCGTACAAGAGGTGTTTGTACGCCTGTATCAAGATGATCTGATCTATCGTGGCAAACGCTTGGTGAACTGGGACCCGAAACTGCACACCGCAATCTCAGATTTAGAAGTGGAAAACAAAGAGTCGAAAGGCTTTATGTGGCACTTCCGTTATCCACTGGCCGATGGCGTGACCACCGCGGATGGGAAAGACCACATTGTGGTGGCAACCACCCGCCCTGAGACCGTTTTAGGCGATACCGGTGTGGCGGTAAACCCAGAAGATCCGCGCTATCAATCGCTGATTGGCAAAGAGCTGGTATTGCCCATTGTCGGCCGCCGGATCCCCATTGTGGCCGACGAACACGCCGACATGGACAAAGGCACCGGCTGTGTAAAAATCACCCCCGCGCACGACTTCAACGATTACGAAGTGGGTAAGCGTCATGGCTTACCGATGATCAACGTGCTGACCTTCAATGCCGAGATCCGCAGCGAAGCCGAAGTACTGGATACCAATGGCGAGGCTTCAACCGTTTACAGCAGCGAATTGCCTGTTCAATACCATGGCATGGAGCGTTTTGCTGCGCGCAAAGCCATTGTCGCTGAGATGGAGCAACTCGGCCTGTTAGAGGCCATTAAAGATCATGATCTCACCGTTCCTTATGGTGACCGTGGTGGCGTGGTGATTGAACCCATGCTGACCGATCAATGGTATGTACGGGTCGCGCCATTAGCGCAGCCAGCCATTGAGGCGGTTGAAAACGGCGACATCCAATTTGTGCCAAAACAGTACGAGAACATGTACTTCTCTTGGATGCGCGACATTCAAGACTGGTGTATCTCGCGGCAGCTTTGGTGGGGGCACCGGATCCCCGCATGGTATGACGAAAATGGCCAAGTTTATGTGGGCCATGATGAAGCGCAAGTGCGTGCCGACAACCAGCTGGCCGCCGATGTGGTGTTACGCCAAGACGATGACGTCTTAGACACCTGGTTCTCTTCTGCGCTGTGGACGTTCTCAACCCTCGGCTGGCCAGAGCAAACCCCAGAACTGAAAACCTTCCACCCAACCGATGTACTGGTCACCGGTTTTGACATCATCTTCTTCTGGGTTGCTCGGATGATCATGATGACCATGCACTTCATCAAAGATGAAGATGGCAAAGCCCAAGTGCCGTTTAAAACGGTTTATGTAACTGGCCTTATCCGTGACGAGCAAGGCCAGAAAATGTCTAAGTCAAAAGGGAATGTGCTCGATCCGCTGGATATGATCGACGGCATTGACTTGGAAAGCTTAGTGGCCAAACGCACCAGCAACATGATGCAGCCCCAACAGGCCGCCAAAATTGAAAAGAGCACGCGCAAACAGTTTGCCGAAGGCATCGCCCCGCATGGCACCGACGCGCTGCGTTTCACGCTGGCGGCCATGGCCTCCACTGGGC
>JAWXTX010000002.1:0-63034 GCA_044433165.1 Ferrimonas sp.
TGCTGTATAACGGCAAGAGCCAGCGCCAATAATGAGGCGTGGGCTGGCAGATGCTGCGCAGCGACATCATTAATACAATGCCCATCAACAGTAATGACAACAATAAAGCCAGTTGCTTTAGTGGTGACGGTGGTTGCAGTGCATGCAGCAAAGTTGGGAGGTGGCCCAGAGCTCGGAGCCCTTGAGGATCGAGCAAGAGCGATAGGATCTGAGCGATTAACGTAAGGCTGATGAGCACAATAATGGCTGAGCCTTGGGGAAACAGAGCCGAACGGTTCACAACCACCTTCCTTGGTGTCCGCTGTTAACGGTTTAGGGTATCAATCCAAAGCACGTGCAAATGACCGAGGATTGTGGTGCTAGGCTTGCGGAAAGTCGCTATCCCGTAATGCGTGCTTCAATATGGTTGGCGGTAAAGAGCTGGCCACACTGATGGCAAATGCAGCCCATTGAGCAGCGTGCGTCATTGCTTCGGTTAAGGATAGACCTTGTAGCAAACCATGGATCAATCCACCGGCATAACAATCGCCCGCCCCTGTGCTGTCTACCATTGTTGCTGGAATGGCTGGAATATGATGCTCTTGTTCGCCATCGTAGTAGCGCGCTCCTTGAGCGCCATTGGTCACCACAAATGCCCGTAATTGAGAGCCGGCGATTTGGCACGCAAATGCCCATGGATCTTGTTGTTGGTGTTGCTGCAAATCGTCTTCGCTTGTGAGCAGATAATGGCAGGGGCGTAAACCGAGATCTTTGGGCAACTGAGCCACCACCAATGCCTGATGCGTCATGGCTTGCTGCATTAATTGCGGCAGTCCTTCTGCTGATAAGTTCACGTAAAGCACATCAAATTCTTGGGTATTAAGATCCGGTGGCAACAGCAGCCGAGGCCGGTTCGGGCGTAAAATGGTGCGTTCGCCATTGGGTTCCATTAACAATTGCAGTGGTTGAGTTGCGCCAATATGTCGATGAATCCACTGGCAATGAAAGCCTAATTGTTGCGCTTGCTGCAGCAGCCAATCTCCACGATGATCACTGCCTACCTGACTTAATAGCGTGACTTGGTGGCCGGCCCAAATCAATCCAAGGCCGGTGTTTACTCCCCCCCCACCAAGCCTGTCGCCTTGCTCTTCATAATGGATGCGTGCACCTGATTGCAGTGGACGGGACAAGTGCAAAACTTGATCGCAATTGATGTTTGCAATAATCAATGCATTGGCCATGATGTTTCTTTCCAAAAAGAGAGCTTGTTGTTTATTTAATACCAGAGTGGCTTGGTTTGCCTAGCTGACTTTAGCTAGGCTTTGGTGATTGCCAAAAAAATGATCGCCTTTTGGTGCTGTGCATTCATGAATTAATGAAGTTTCGCGTCTTTGAGGTGATGGCGGCTGCCGATTGCCGACATATGAACGATAATGTGGAAACTGACCTCTGTGGAAAATCAAATCGCCATATCCAACAGAGGTTGGTGCCAGATAAGCATGGATGCGTCAATTTACGGAGGCGTCATCTTCCAATGCATTTAAACCGAGGCAAAGAATAAATTCGTCTACCAATTTGGCATCCAGTTGATGTGGGGTATAGCTCCGAATAATTTCAATAGCTTGAGAGATCGGCATTCGTGGCCGATAAACCCGGTTTGCTCTGAGCGCATCAAAGATATCGCAGATAGAGATCATGCGAGTAAATTGGCTGATCTCATCGCCTTTTAGCCCCAGTGGATAACCGCTGCCATCGAGTTTCTCATGGTGCTGAACGGCAACAGAAATGCTCAAAGGCGATAACCCTAACTCGAACAAGATATCGCGGCTGTGTAAAGTATGAGTTTTTACTGCCTGCATCTCTTCGTCGGTTAAACGTGCAGGTTTGTTTAAAATTTCATCAGAAAGTCGAATTTTGCCAATATCATGCAGTAGGGTGCCGTAACACAGCTGTTGTATGGTGTCTTCGTCATAACCCAGATGGCGCGCAAACATTGCCATGAGAATGGTGGTGCCTAACGAATGCTCTAAGAGGTCTTCGGCTTTTTCGGTAATTAAATGCAGGTGATTAACGTTTTTTTGGTTACGAAACAGTTCCGCAATAAAGGTTTCTGCGCTCTTCTTTACGGCAAAGATATCAATGCATTCACCATATCTCAGGTTGGCCATAATGTGCTGGTAAACCGCCACTGTATGCTCATGCAAAGAGTGTATCGTGACTTGCTCCGTGTCTTGTAAGGGCACCGAGGCAGTGGAGCGAGAAAAATCCACAAATACGGGACAATGTGCTTGATGTTGCAGGCGTTGTAAGCGGCCATCATCACTAATTAAACCTTGATATTGTTGATTTAGTTTCGCGTTGGCTGGGTTATCAACAACATACATACCAACAGTAACTTGAGCTAAAGGAACGGCTTGAATCATCTATATCAACTATTTAATCAGTAAGTTTATGGCGATTGGAACTGCGGATTGTAATCGGCGCAACGAAGTGGCGCATCGAGAAGCAATCACTCGCGTAATATAAGTCGCTTACCGTGTTGTTGTACAGTGCTATTGAGCTTAAGGTGGGGCCATCCACTTTAATAAGTTGGTTGCTATTTTGCAGCTAAATGAAGTGATTTGCTAAGAATCAGTATGTTCTGTGGTTTTTTCTGTTGAGTGGTGTTCGTGAGAATGTGAGCGTGAATCGTGCTCGTGAGCATGCCCAAACATATTTAGCATTACGCCAACAAAGAGCACACCGCCGATCCCACCAAGCCAATGGCGTCGGGTCAAAATACGTTCATTTATTGGTGTCGATGCGTGGGAATGGCCACAGCTGGCCTCATGTGGTCGGTGCAGGAGTACATGCAAAATTGAACCAGTGACAAACGCTTGTAGCCACAGAGCCGGCGTGGATTGGAAAAAGTGTGGCAGTTGCGATTCAGCGTAGTAGCCAAGCACGGTTAACAAGATCATGAACGCGAATACCGTCGCCGCAGCCAAGCGCCCATATTTCGGACGCAGCAACCACCAAACGGCCAAACTGGCGGGAAAGCGATGTAGCACAATACCAAGCGCGAGTGCGTGATTATTGTGAGTATGTTGGGCCATCGCAATGATACTGCCATCGGTGATGGTGTGTAATAACAACCCAAACAGGCCACACAATAACGCGATGGTATGAGTCGTATGAGATACTTTACGAAACAGTGATTCAATTAACGTTGGGCCAATTAATCCCAACAGCAAGAAAGGAACGATCGGCCAACCGGCGCTTTGCCATAAATGAGGCGCAATATCGAACAGCACAAGCCCGCTAAGGGTGACGGCCGTAAAAGTATGGATGGCGGCTAACCACTGTTGGCGTTGCAAGTAATGATATATCAGAGGGCCAATGGCAAGCATTGCGTTACAAGCAACTAAATAAAACATCGTTTACAGATAATCCTTTGGCTGAAGACGATACTCTTCCGGTCTGACTGCCCGGACAATTTTATGGTGATTATCGTAAGCAGATAAATCAACAATTTCCATAGTGACATGAGCGTGTAAGCGAATGCTATAAATAAATTTAACCACAGGTTTTAATGGATTTTTATTGTTTTCTTCAATCCGTGCTATCACGCCATTAGTTAATTCAACAAAGCTGCCAACCGGATAAATCCCAATGCAGTTTATGAATTCTCTGACTAACTCACCATCGAGTTCATTTGGCACCAAGCCATTAATAATCTTGAGTGCTTGGGGGGCTGTCATGCCGTCTCGATAGACACGATCTGCCGTTAATGCATCGTAAATGTCACAGATGGCAATCATTCGACCAAAACGACTAACTTGATCCCCTTTTAATTTAAATGGATAACCGGAGCCATCCAGTTTTTCATGATGTTGTGCTGCGACAATTAAACTTATTTTACCCAATCCCGGCGTATTCATGAGTATTTCGCGGCTATAAAGCGCATGAGACTGCATGATAACAAGTTCTGCTTCATTAAGGCGTCCCGGCTTATGAAGAATATGATCGGGAATACGTACCTTACCAATGTCGTGTAATAGTGAGCCAACACAAAGTTGATTTAAAACTTGGCCGTCATACCCTAAGTGACGGGCAAATATCACCATTAGAATGGTTACTCCGATTGCATGCTCCAATAGATAATCGTCTTTATCTTTTAAAAGCCGCACACAGCTCATGGCGTTGGGATTTCGAAATACGCTATCAATAAAGTTTTCGGCATTTTTTTCCACTTCAGCGACATTGATGTTTTCACCATGTTTGAGGCTTTTAATGGTATTTCGATGCAATTGCAGTGTTCGTTTGTACAATTTCTGTGCTTTTGGCAGCTCGCTGCTGTAGCTACAGCCGGTTTTTCGTGTGGTCGCAACCGGTGTTTCATTGGGCACTGGGAGGCGGTTTTCGATTTCCTCTGCTGCTTCAACTTCATCAGCCAGTGGAATTTTAGAGCGTGCGGTGTCCACTAAAACAGAGATAACACCAAGTTGCTCCATTAATCGCAACGTTTGTTCGTTTTGAATCAAGCCTTGTTGTTTTACTCCTAATTGGTCATTACCTTGAAAGCCAACAATGTACATTCCAACAGCTACTTGACTCAATGGTAAGGATCGGATCATCGACAACAGCTCTTGATTCTATTTTGATAAAAATAACGGACAATGATGCAGTGTTTTTTATTAAACAACCATCAGTTTTTACAAAAATAAAAAATTAGAGGTGAGTTAAATGGAGACATTTTCTGCTGCCGTAATGCTGTTTCTCATTATGGACCCACTTGGTAACTTACCTATATTTATGTCGGTGTTGCGTAACGTAGATCCGAAACGTAGACGCATGATACTGATCCGAGAATTAATCATTGCACTCGTGATTATGTTTTTGTTTTTGTACACCGGAGAAGCAATATTAAGTTTTTTGAATCTGCGTGGGGAAAGTGTCTCGATAGCAGGTGGCATTATTTTGTTTTTAATTGCCATTAAAATGATTTTTCCTACTCCTGGTGGCGTCATGGGTCATTTGGATGCACAAGAACCTTTTATTGTGCCACTGGCGATCCCATTAATTGCTGGCCCCTCGGTATTAGCTGCTCTGCTCTTATTATCTCACTCTGATCCCGCACGCATGTTGGATTGGAGTTTATCGTTATTTTCGGCTTGGCTGGTGAGCAGTGTGATTTTATTGTTTTCTGGTGCCTGTCATCGTCTGTTGGGGGAACGAGGATTGATTGCTGTGGAGCGATTGATGGGGATGATTTTGGTGATGTTATCAGTCCAGATGTTTTTAGATGGTGTGGCCAACTATCTGGTGAACTCTTGATTATTAAGCAAGAATCCGATTTAAGATTGTGTACTCATGCTTGGTACATTGTTTCCATGTGGTTTTCTCCGCCCTCAATAACGCCCTCTCGACCTATACTCAAACTACCGATTATGAAAGCGAGGCTTGTTAATGGACTCGTTGCATGCACTGGAGCAACACGCCAGTCAGTGGCAGCGGTTGTTGGATACGTTAGCATTAGCGACACGGATGCCTGGTGCGTATGTCGCGCGTTGCTGTTCCATCGAACGCCACGTACTCGTTACCAGTAGCCAGTGCCCAGATCAAACCGATCCTGGGGCACGGCATCCTATCTTTAACTTGTATTGCCATAAGGTGACTGCCAGCGATCAGCCGGTATTAATTGAAAACGGCAGCACCGAACCTGAATGGGCTGACAGTTGTGAGCATCAAGCCGGCATTTTTAGTTTCTTAGGCTATCCCATTCATGGCCCTGATGGTCGTGTTTTCGGTACGTTGGGGTTGTATGATTGCCGCCCACGACGAATTAAAGCCAGTTGGCGGGAGTTAATGCGTGCCATCGTGGCGATAATTGAACGCGAACTTCAACAATTGGCACAGCAGCGCTTACTGGTGCCTGATGATCATCGAGATCCCGTTACAGGGTTAAGCAATATAGAAGGGTTGTTGCGAGCGCAAGGCTCGTTACGTCGCTGGGGGCAAAGTTTAGCCAATCCGGAGTTTGGCACCCAGCCTATTGGGCTGATTTGGGTTCAATTATGTGCTGAAGAGTCATCTCAATCGAAGCAACACCAAGTGCGCTTGAGTGATGCCGTCATCCCGCCGTTGGTGCAACAATTGCAACCGGAGTCGAATGCCGATGGGGTGCTGGTGCGCTGGGGCGAGCATCAATTGCTATTAGTGCTGGCGGCCATTAAAGAAACGGAATTACAGCAGCGCAGTGAGCAACTGCCCATACAATTACAGCAAAATCTTGGGGATCACTTAAGTGAAGGTTTGCAGTTTCGTGTGAGCGCCGCAATCTGGGACGGGCATGGAGATCTCCCTGCACCGCCGCCACAAACGGCAGCACCAGTACGACGTCAATGGCTTAAGTTGGCTGGTCGAGCTTGGCGTTATAGTGCTTCACTAGGATGGCGATTAAACCAAACAGCAGAATATGCAGATAAAGTAGCCAAGTAAGCGGCTGTGCTTGGTAAGCGCGATAACCCACAATAAGCCCTATATGCCCTAGCAGGGTGATCCCCATCATACCCTGCCACCAAGCCGCATAGGGGATCAGCATTGGCCAATTCAAGCTGCTAAGGGCTACCACCCACAGCGCCATCATGATGGTTCTAGCGCCGAACAATAACGATAAAAAAAAGAGGTGGCTGGCCATTTTATGCTTGTCTTTGGTACAGGCGGCTCAATACTTGCCCTGTTTGTTTCTGACGATGTAAATGCCAGTCGTTTGGCACCGGTAAGTGCGTTAATTCGGCCTCTGATTCAATATATATCCAGCAATTGGCAGCAAGGTAACCGTGCTTTTGCAGTTGCTCAATTGTGGCTAGATAGAGTTCTTGGCGAAACGGTGGATCAATAAAAATCACATCGTAAGTGGTTGTCGCTGGTCGTGATAAATAGTTTAAACTATCGCCTTGGATGATCTCAGCGTTGCTGGCATTTAAGATGGCCGCGTTTTTTTTGAGTTGCTGAGCCGCGCTGTTATTCAACTCCAATAAAGTGGCATGGCTGGCGTAACGGGATAATGCCTCAAAGCCTAAGGCACCACTACCACTGAAGCAATCCAGAATACGAGCACCGTCAATTTCTTGCATTAACCAGTTAAATAACGTTTCTCGCACTCGGTCTGTGGTAGGGCGTAAGCCAACCACATCGGTGACGGGTAAACGACGCCCACGCCATTGACCGGCAATGATCCGAATGTGACCGGCTGCTTTATTTTGCCCATTAGTGGCATTTTTATTTATCGCGTGACGCGCTCTTGCCATGATGACCTCGGAAGTTACGTTATTTCTGGGTAGACTAAGCATCCAGAAAATTAGCTATTTTAGCAGTGAGACAGCCAATATTGGCAGTCCGACAATGGGTAAGGATTGAAAAAGATGGCCAAAGGCTTTTTTTCATGGTTTCGCCGCAATAAAGATGAAACCCAGCAACAGGCTGAGCCTGTTCCAGAACAAACCATCGTAGAAGCTGAGCGTCAAGCAGCGGCAGCGGAAGCTGAGCGCCAAGCGGCGACAGTGGAAGCCGAGCGCCAAGCGGCGACAGTGGAAGCCGAGCGTCAAGCAGCGGCAGCTGAGCGTCAAGCGGCGGCAGCGGAAGCCGAGCGTCAAGCGGCGGCAGCGGAAGCTGAGCGCCAAGCGGCGGCAGCGGAAGCTGAGCGCCAAGCGGCGGCAGCGGAAGCCGAGCGCCAAGCGGCGGCAGTGGAAGCTGAGCGCCAAGCGGCGGCAGTGGAAGCTGAGCGCCAAGTTACGGCAGAAAAAGCGTCTCCCTCATTGGGCTTTTTTGCTCGCTTAAAGGCTGGCTTACGCCGTACCAGTAGCAATATTGGTGGCGGCTTTGTTGCGTTATTTAAGGGCAAAAAAATTGATGATGAGCTGTTTGAAGAATTAGAAACGCAGCTACTCATGGCCGACGTTGGGGTGGAAACCACGAGCCGGATCATCAACAGTTTGACTAAACGGGCAGAATTTGGCCAACTGAAAGATACGGATGCACTATTCCAACATTTGCGCCAAGAGTTGGCCGATACCCTCGCCCCAGTAGACAAACCACTCAGCATTGAGCGGGCTGAAGGGCCAATGGTTATCTTGATGGTTGGCGTTAACGGTGTTGGTAAAACCACTACCATTGGCAAACTCGCCAAGCAATACCAAGCCCAAGGGAAGAAGGTCATGCTCGCAGCGGGTGATACCTTTCGTGCGGCGGCCGTTGAGCAGCTGCAAGTTTGGGGAGAGCGCAATCAGATCCCCGTCGTTGCCCAGCATACAGGAGCAGATAGCGCCTCAGTTTTATTTGATGCTTTGCAGGCAGCCAAAGCACGTAATGTTGATGTCTTGATTGCCGATACAGCAGGGCGGTTACAAAACAAAGCGCACCTAATGGAAGAGCTGAAAAAAGTGGTTCGAGTGCTGAAAAAACTGGACCCAGAAGCGCCGCACGAAGTAATGCTCACGCTGGATGCCAGTACCGGACAAAATGCCATAAGCCAAGCACAGCTGTTCCATGAAGCGGTAGGATTAACGGGCTTAACATTAACCAAGCTTGATGGCACAGCCAAAGGCGGTGTTATTTTTGCTTTAGCGGATAAATTCCAGATCCCAGTTCGCTACATTGGCGTAGGTGAAGGCATTGATGATCTTCGTCCTTTTGATTCCGCATCGTTTATTGATGCGCTTTTTAGCGAGCAGGAATAACCTCAAGTATGATCCGGTTTGAACAGGTCAGTAAAATCTACCCCGGTGGCCAAACCGCTCTGGATAATGTGGATTTTCATATTAAACGGGGAGAGATGGCCTTTCTTACCGGTCACAGTGGTGCCGGTAAAAGCACCTTATTGAAACTGATCACCGCCATTGAGCGCCCATCGATGGGCCGTGTCGTGGTTGACGATCGGGATGTCGGATCACTCTCTGGCGGTCAAGTACCTTATTTACGTCGTAACATCGGCATTATTTTTCAAGATCATAACTTATTGATGGATCGAACCGTGTTCGACAACGTGGCTCTGCCACTGGTGATCCGAGGGTTCGTGGATCGGGAAATTGTTAAACGTGTGGATGCCGTGTTAGACATGGTTGAACTGGGGGACAAACGCGACTTTTCGCCACAGCAACTTTCTGGTGGTGAGCAGCAGCGTATTGGCATTGCTCGTGCGGTGATCACGCGGCCAATGTTGTTGTTGGCGGATGAACCTACTGGAAATTTAGACCCCAAATTATCCATGGAGATTTTTCGCTTATTTGAACGTTTTAATCAAGCGGGAACCAGTGTCTTAGTGGCAACGCACGATTTAAATTTGATCAATCGGCTGGGCTACCGCACCTTAACGCTCGGTGGGGGGCGCTTGTTGTCATCAAAGGGGGGCGCATGAGCCGTACTCACCCACATAGCCGCAGTTGGTTGAGTCAACACTGGCGCCAATTGTGTCTGAGCCTTGAAGAGTTGTGGCTAACCCCACTCACCTCCATCATGAGTATTTTGGTGTTGGGGTTCAGTTTGTCTTTACCCGCGTTATTGTTGGCGTTTGCGAATAACGCGGGAAAAATTGAGCAACAATGGCAACACAGTGCACAGATCAATCTGTTTTTGGCCTTAGATACGACAGCAGAGCAAGAACAGCAATTATTGCAACAACTGCAACAAATGCCCGAATTATTGGCGGTGAACTATCAGTCGGCAGCGGAGTCTCTGGTTGAGTTCCAAGCTCACAGTGGATTCGCGGATGCATTGGCGTATTTAGATAACAACCCCTTACCCGCTTTGATTTTTGTGATCCCAAATATCGCTTATGAAGATGACTTGGCATTGCATGCACTGCAAAAACGCTTGCAAGCGTTACCTGAGGTTGAGTTAGCGCGGCTAGATATGGATTGGCTCAAACGTTTGGAAGCCTTGTCAGCAACCGCACGTATGGCCGGTATGGCGTTGACGGGATTATTGGTATTAGCGGTGGTTTTAATTACCGCTAACACCATTCGCTTGGGGATCATGCAGCGCTATCAAGAGATCAAAGTGATGAAATTGGTAGGGGCCACCGAAGCTTTTATTCGTCGCCCATTTTTGTATAGCGGGGTGTGGCTTGGGTTTATGGCTGCCATGATCTGCTTGGTTATCGTCAATGGTTTGTTGCTCTGGTTGGATCGCGTTATGGCGCAATTAATGAGCCTGTATCAAAGCCAACTGGTTATTGAAGGACTGAGTTTAGCGCAAGTGGTTTGGCTGTTTGGCATTTCGTGTGGCTTAGGTTGGCTTGGTGCGTATTTGTCTGTGCGACAGCATATGCGAGCGATTGAACCCCAGTAAACGGCAACGCATTGCCAATGGCATGGCCCCACTAGGCGAGTGGTTATCTGTAAACTAAAGTTATTCACCACCGAGGTAATGAATGAGGAAAACTCAACCTAATATGGCATTAATGGTGGTACCACAGGGCCACGGTAGCCTTGAAAGTTACATTCAAGCCGTGAATGCAATTCCGATGCTATCGGTTGAGGAAGAGCAATATTTAGCCCGCAAAGTGGTTGCCGGTGACATTGATTGCGCGCGCCAACTGATTATGGCGCATTTGCGTTTTGTGGTGCACATCGCGCGGGGATATGCCGGTTATGGCTTGCCGCAGGCGGATTTGATCCAAGAGGGTAACATCGGCTTGATGAAAGCGGTGAAGCGCTTTGATCCTACCGTTGGCGTGCGCTTGGTGTCGTTTGCCGTGCATTGGATTAAGGCTGAAATCCACGAGTACGTTTTAAAAAATTGGCGAATCGTCAAAGTGGCAACCACTAAAGCACAACGCAAATTGTTCTTTAACCTTCGTAAGGCCAAAAAACGATTGGGCTGGTTTAGCCATGAAGAGGTCAATACGGTGGCCGAAGAGCTGGGCGTGACGGCCAAAGAAGTGCTGGAAATGGAAGCGCGTTTGGCTGCGCAAGACGCCGCTTTTGATGTTGGGCTGGATGCGAGCGATGAGGACATAGGCGGCGCTTACGCCCCTGCACTTTATTTAGAAGACGACCATTCCGATCACGCTGAAATCATTGAAGCCGAAGATTGGGACGCGCAATCTCAACGCCGATTAAGCGCGGCGATGAAAACGCTTGATGACCGTGCGCGAGACATCTTACAGGCGCGTTGGTTGGATGAAGAGAAGCAAACATTGCACGAATTAGCAGATAAGTATGGCGTCTCTGCTGAGCGCATACGTCAGCTAGAAAAGAACGCCATCAATAAATTAAAAAACGCGATGGCAGGGTAACCATGGAATGTCGTTTAGGCTGTGGGGCTTGCTGCATCGCGCCATCTATTAGCTCGCTGAATAAACCTGCTGGAGAGCGTTGTCGCCATCTTTCTGACCAAAATCTTTGTCAGCTCTTTGGTCAGCCAGAGCGCCCTAAGGTGTGCCATGATTTTAAAGCTTGCACTTGGGTTTGTGGTACCAACAACCAAGCTGCATTGCAGCTCTTAACCGAGCTAGAACAAGCTACGGTGTAAACTCATAACGAAGCTTGCTGTTGCAACTGCAGTAGCGAAGCCACGGAGATCAGCTCCACCTCATTTAATGGCAACCGTTGTTGTAAAAACGCGATGGTATTAGGGTAAGGATGGGCGATCACAATCACGTGTTGATGGCGCTTTGCAATGGCGAGCGCACGCTGCCATTGTTGCTCGATGACTTTAGGATCGGCACTGGGATCGAGAAAAACCTGCCGTTTTAAACTGGGCATGCCGTAGGCTTTTGCTTGTTCGTAAGCCGTGCTGGTATGGATGGTTAGGCTATCAACAAAAAACAGCGGCTGCTTGGCCAGTTCCTCCATCACCCAGCCCATTCGTTCTTTGTCTGGCGTAACAGCACTGCCCATATGGTTATTAACCCCAGTGACAAAGGGGATCTTAGCCAATGCTTTTTGCACTCGGCGTTGTACTTCGGGTTTATCCAGCTCTGGGGTAATGGCCAGTGGTCCCGGATCTTTGGCATTAATTGTGGCCATAGGTAAGTGCAGCATCAGCTCGCGTTGTTGGGCGTATGCGGCTTCGGCCAAGCGCCGGCCATTTTTACTGAAAGGTAAAATCGAAAAAGTGATGGCAGTAGGTAAACTCAGTACTACGTCGTCATTATGGCGCTCACCCACATCATCAATAATTAATACCATTTTAGCGGCATGGGTGATGGGGCTGGCCAATAACAACCAAGTACTGAGTAAATAAACGCTAATCTTCGGTAAGGTAATCGAAAGCGGCAAACAATTGTGGATCATGTTTCCATTGCCAAGGGGTTTCCATAGTGCGCACTATATTATTCACTTTTGGCGGTATCGACAAAGGCATGTCTGGCATAATTCCATGTTGATCGATAAATGTGCCTTTGGGTGTTGCGTAATGCGCCGTGGTGAGTTTAATGGCTCCCCCATACCCCACTAGTGGAATCAAACTTTGCACGGTTCCTTTGCCATAAGTGCGTTCGCCCATCAACGTGGCTCGCCCCCTATCTTGCAGCGCGCCTGCTAATATTTCAGCCGCACTGGCACTGCCTTGATTAATTAATACCACCGTGGGTAGACCATTAAAAAAAGTCCGTTGATTGGCATGATAATCGGTATTGGCTTCATAAAATCGACCGTGAGTTGTGACGATAACGCCTTCTTTTAAAAACATGTCGGCAACTTGCACGGCAGACTCCAGTAACCCCCCAGGGTTATTACGCAGATCCAGTACCAACCCACTTAAAGGCAGCTGTGCAAACGCTTGTGCACTGCGATGCACTTCGCTGGCGGTACGGTGTGTAAAGCTGCTGATTTTGATGTAACCCACCTGTTCATCTAACACATCCCAAGAACTGCTGTTCACCGTAATGGGTGAGGGGGCAATTTGTAATTGCAGCGGCGCTTCTTGGGCGTTGCGTTGTAACACAAGGCGAATGGTGCGATCGTCGATGCTGGACTGTTTGATGTATGCCACGAGGGGTTCTAATTGTTTGGCAGAGGCAATGAGATCATCCACCTGCAATAGAATGTCGCCTGGTTGTACGCCGGCGGCAGCGGCAGCGGAGCCCGCCAAGGGGGTAATGATGCGGATTTGATCGTTGTCGGCCGCGACTTCAATGCCATAGCCGTAATAGTGGCCACGATTATTGTCTTGTAGGAGCGCTAAGGTTTGAGGCTGTAAATAACCAGAATGGCCATCAAGTACTTCGAGCATGCCTTTTAAAGCGCCATCAAGTAACGCTTGTGGTTCAACACTTTCAACATAAAATTGGTCAATTAAATGTTGAACACGCATAAGCAATTGCTGATTTCTATCCAGAGTCGGCGCTGTCAAATCCGTCTGAGGGTTCTGTTTGGCATCACCGTAAGGCGACAGCAACAGAATGCCGACCAGCAAGGTTTTGATTGGGCTCATTGCCGCTCCTTACTGATCGCTGAATGAGCGCCATCCTTAGCTTTTGGTTAAGAAATGCTTTGGATCTACTGCGCGCCCACGATGGCGTATTTCGAAGTATAGACCCGGTGTATCTACCCCGCCGGAATTGCCACTTAAGGCGAGGATCTCACCGCTAGAAACGGGATCGCCCACTTCTTTGAGTAAGGCTTGAGCGTGGCCATAGAGGCTCAGATAATCTTTGCCATGATCAACCACTACTACTAAACCAAACCCGCGTAGCCAGTCAGCAAAGATCACGCGGCCATCGCCAACGGCGGTAATTTCTTGGCCGGAAGGGCCAGCAAATAACCAGCCATCCCAAGATAATTGACCTTGGCGATGGCTGCCAAAGCCTTTGCTTAAACGGGCTTTCATTGGCCATGGCAGGCGGTTGTTGCGGCTGAGGCCAGAATAGTCGTTATCTTGTTGCAGTACTTGCAATGCTTGGTCGATGGCGGCGGCCAGAATGTCGCGATCTTCTTGCATCTGCGCCAGCTGTTGTTGTTGTTGCTGCAAGTCGGTTTGTAACTCGGCCAACGCGCGTGCACGCTGGTCGATGTCTTTTTGCAATTGCGCCTGTTGCTGCTGATGTAAAGCAACTAATGCCGCTTGTTGGTTGCGCCATTGCTGCTGTTGTTCGGTATTAGATGCCAATTCCGATTCGGTACTTTGCACGTCGGTAATGGCTTGAATACGGGCATTGTTTAGATATTGGTAATAGATCTGGATGCGCTCTCGCATTTTTGGATCTTGCTTACGCAGTAACAATGCGGTGCTGTCGTGGTTGCCGGTCATCCAAGCGCCACGTAGCTGGTTAGCTAGCTCTTGTTGCTGTTGCAAGCGCTGCTGTTGCAGCGCTTGTTGTTGCCGTGCCAATTGGCTGAGATTTTGCTCAGCCAAGGCCAGCTGTTCACTGCTTGTGCGTAAAGCCACCGTCGATTCTTGCACGGCTTTTTCCGACTGACGTAGTGCTTTTAATTGATTGTCTTTTTTAACTTGCCCTTGAGATAGGGCGGTTTGATGCCGCTTAATTTGCTCTGACAACTGTTTTAATTGTTGTTGATCCGCGTTGTTTGCCACGCCACTTGGGCTGGCACAAACCAACCCAAGGACGAACCAGTGCACTGCAGCAAAACGCGGCATGCGCGTTAGTCCTGCATCACAATCAAAGAACGGCCGCTCATCTCAGCGGGTACGTCGAGATCGAGCAGCGTCAGCATGGTGGGGGCGATGTCTGATAGAATCCCACCTTCGCGTATTTGAGCGGTGCGGCCAACGTAGATAAAAGGCACTGGCTCACTGGTGTGGGCAGTGTGGGCTTGGCCGGTTTCGCTGTCAGACATTTTTTCAGCATTGCCGTGATCGGCGGTGATCAAACACTCGCCTTGATTACGCTGGATGGCTTCAACCACACGCCCAACGCAAGCATCCACCGCTTCGCAAGCGGCAACCGCTGCAGCAAAGTCGCCAGTATGACCAACCATGTCGCCATTAGGGTAGTTACAAATGATGACGTCAAATTCCTGGCTGTCGATGGCGGCAATCAGGCTGTTGGTGAGCTCATCACTGCTCATGGCTGGGGCAAGATCATAGGTGGCCACTTTAGGCGAATTAATTAAGGTGCGTTGTTCGCCGGCGAATTCCGCTTCGACGCCACCGTTAAAGAAAAAGGTGACGTGGGCGTATTTTTCGGTTTCGCTGATCCGCAATTGGGTTTTACCCGCGTTAGCCAGTACTTCCCCTAAGGTGTTGGTGAGATCTGTTGGGGGGTAAGCACAGGCTGTGTTAATGTCCGCGGCGTATTGAGTGAGCATCACCATCGCGCTTAATGCCGGCGTTGCTTGGCGAACAAACCCATTAAAATCAGCATCCACGAACGCGCGGGTTAATTGGCGGGCGCGATCTGCACGGAAATTCATGAAAATCAGTGCATCACCATCTTGCATTGGCATGGGGGCACCGATCACGCTTGGGGCAACAAATTCGTCATTTTCGTCACGGGCATACGCTGCTGCCAAGGCTTCTTGAGCGCTGCTGTAGTGGAAGGCGCCATGCGCTTCCGTGATGAGGCGGTACGCTTTTTCAACGCGATCCCAGCGATTATCGCGATCCATGGCGTAATAGCGGCCAATTACCGAGCCAAATTGACCGGTTCCCAGTTCGGCAAACAACGCATCGATTTCACCAATAAAACCTTCTGCGCTGCGTGGTGGGGTATCGCGACCATCTAAGAAAGCGTGTAACACAACCTGTTTGGCGCCTTGCTCAACCGCGGTCTTGATCATCGCTTTGATGTGATCTTGGTGGCTGTGGACGCCGCCGTTCGAGAGCAAGCCCATAATATGTACGGTGCCGTTATGCGCAATCGCGCCATCAATGGCGGCCACAAGCGTTGGGTTTTTCGCAAATTCGCCATCATCAATGGCTTTACCGATGCGCGTTAATTCTTGGTAAACAATGCGACCAGCACCAATGTTGATGTGGCCAACTTCGGAGTTCCCCATCTGGCCATCTGGTAAGCCAACATCTAAGCCAGAGCCGGAGATCAAACCGCTGGCATAAGTCTGTTGCAAGCGATCCATGTTCGGCGTATTTGCCGCAGCAATGGCGTTGTCGTCAGCGGGTGCGCGATGGCCCCAACCGTCCAAAATCAAAAGGGCGAGGTTTTTTTTCGGAGTCTTCATCATGTGTGTCCTTGGCTCTCTTCAAGTGTTGTTCTGGTTATTGCACAGCGTATTTATACCGCGCAAGTGAGAAGAAATAGGCTATTTGTTTATCCATTTTATCTAACGATGCGAAGAGGGGGATACTTGCAGTCGTTAGGGCTCGCTAACATTGCGGGAGAAACCGAAAGACACCGCGTCAGCCAAACCGATTACAGTGTATAACGAGCCACAGTCGATGAACTAGCGAATCAGCTATTCATCTTGTTTAAGGTTGACTTAAGTCCATATTTTATATGGATTTAAGTAGGCTTAGGCCGTGACTGCGGTGGTCGCTGCCCAAGGCAATCCCTTCGCGCTCTGCAATTTCTGTTGATTTGACTTAGGCATACTGAAATGGCTCTGGCTATAATGCCGGCTTTATTTTTTTAATAACAAGCCTATAGGCGGCGAGCTATGCAAGAGTTAATGGATTTTATGATGCGCAATGCGCTGATGAGTGGGATCTGGTTGGCATTATTGGTGATGCTGATTGTGTCTTCGGTACAAGCTAAACTGAATAAGGTCATCAGTGTGGCGCATGCGCAAGCAACCACTTTAATTAATCGCGAAGACGCGCTGGTGGTTGATGTCCGCTCTGAGGACGAATTTCGTAAGGGGCACATTGTTAATGCGAAGCTGCTGCCGTTAGCTGAAATTAAAAATAATCAGTTAGCTGCCATTGAAAAGTTCAAACAGAGCCCCATCATTGTTGTGTGTAACGCCGGCATCAGTTCGAGCCAAGCTGCGAAAATGTTGGTGCAAGCTGGGTTCGAAAAAGTTTACAGTTTGCAGGGTGGTATGTCTGAGTGGAACAACGCTCATTTACCAACCGTAACAGGTAAACGTTAATTTTATTTGCGTTATGGCGTGCATAGCGCGACGTTATGCGAGCAACGATGTTCAAATCTCAGCATCATGAGTTGGATTTGATTAATTAATACAACGAATTACAAGGTAAAGACCATGTCTGAAGCAGCAACTCAAGAACAAGCCGCCCCTGTGTTCCAAATCCAGCGTGTGTACACCAAAGACATCTCCTTTGAAACGCCAAATTCACCCGCTATCTTCCAAAAAGAGTGGAAGCCAGAAGTGAAGCTGGACTTAGATACCCGTTCGAACAAGTTGGCTGATGACACTTATGAAGTGGTTATCTCCATTACGGTTACCGTGAAAGTAGGCGAAGACACTGCTTTCTTGGCAGAAGTACAGCAAGCTGGGATCTTCACTGTCGCTCATTTGCCTGAGCCACAATTGGCCCACGCATTGGGTGCGGGTTGCCCGAACATCCTGTTCCCTTATGCGCGTGAAGCGATTGCCAGCTTGGTGAATCGTGGCACCTTCCCACCGCTGAATTTGGCACCAGTTAACTTTGATGCCCTATTCGCGCAATACATGCAAAAACGTGCGGCGGAAGCTCAAGAGCAAGCCGAAGCGTAATGCGGATTTGCCTTGATGTTACTCAATATCAAGGTACCTGAGTCGATAACCGGAGTTTTCCGTTGATTGAACAAGCCGATATTGCGGTGTTAGGGGCGGGGTCATATGGCACCGCCCTTGCTATATCCATCGCACGTAATGGCCACCGCACCGTGTTGTGGGGGCATGAACAAGAACACATGGACACGCTGGCTGCAGAGCGCATGAATAATGCCTTTTTACCCGGAGCCGCCTTTCCAGACACACTGATATTGGAAGCCG
The DNA here is from genome assembly GCA_044433165.1 of Ferrimonas sp. GTDB lineage: Bacteria > Pseudomonadota > Gammaproteobacteria > Enterobacterales > Shewanellaceae > Ferrimonas. The sequence continues at coordinate 17,823 of JAWXTX010000002.1, forward strand.
ATTTGGCTACGGCGCTCGCGGCCACGCGCAATGTGCTGGTGGTGGTACCAAGCCACGTTTTTGGGCTGGTGCTGGCTCAAGCGCAGCCATTGCTGCGCAGTGATGCACGCTTGGCGTGGGCAACCAAAGGACTCGAGCCGCATACGGGGCGCTTATTGCAAGATGTGGCACGGGATCATGTTGGATCAGAGATGCCATTGGCGGTTTTATCGGGGCCAACGTTTGCCAAAGAGATGGCCGTCGGGCTACCTACCGCTATCTCTTTGGCGGCGACGGACAGCCAGTTTGCTACCGACGTGGCTGCACTGCTGCATAACCCAAGTTGGATGCGGGTTTACATCAACCCAGATTTTGTCAGCATGCAATTGGGTGGGGCGGTTAAAAACGTGATCGCCATTGGCGCTGGCATGTCGGATGGTATGGGGTTTGGCGCGAATGCGCGTACGGCCTTAATTACTCGCGGGTTGCAAGAGATGTGTCGTCTTGGTGCTTCGCTGGGGGCGAGTAAAGAAACCTTTATGGGCATGGCTGGTTTGGGGGATTTGGTTTTAACCTGTACCGACAACCAATCGCGTAATCGCCGTTTTGGTTTGGCGTTAGGTCAGGGGCGCGACCCACAGCAAGCGATGACTGAAATTGGCCAAGTTGTTGAAGGGTATCGTAATACCGAAGAGGTCTTTCAATTAGCTCAACGTCAAGGCGTAGAAATGCCCATTACCGAGCAGCTCTATCACGTTTTGTATCAAGGCAAACCGGTGCAAGAAGCGGCCATGTCTTTGCTTAGCCGAGACATGAAACAAGAGTAAGGTTGCGCGTATAATGGCGCATGGAACAAAAAAGGGGCTGCGGCCCCTTTTTTGTTTGGCTAAAGGGCGTGATCCTATCGCCCATGGCAGACGCTGGCGTCTGCGAAATATGAAAACGAATTGGTACCTTGATGAATTGTGATGTTGTAGTGATTGGGGCCGGGGCTGCTGGGTTGATGGCCGCGGCGACCGCGGCCAAACGAGGGCGCAGCGTGGTGGTGATTGATCACGCGAAACAAGCCGGTAAAAAAATCCTGATCAGCGGCGGTGGGCGTTGTAATTTTACCAATCTAGAGGTGTTGCCTCAGCATTATGTCTGCGCCAACCCGCACTTTGTGAAATCCGCTTTAGCGCAGTACAGCAACTGGGATTTTATCTCGATGGTGTGTGAACATGGGATTGCCTATCACGAACGTGATCATGGCCAGCTTTTTTGTGATGAGTCGGCCAAAGAAATTGTCACCATGTTGTTGGCCGAATGTCGTCAGGCTGGAGCTCAAATTCGCTTACGCAACTCCATTGAATCGGTTAACCAAACGGCCACCGGGTATGCGGTGCACACTACGACAACACTTTATCAGTGCCAATCGGTGGTAGTCGCTACGGGGGGCTTATCGATGCCTAAATTGGGGGCAACCCCTTTGGGTTACCAACTGGCGCAGCAATTTGGGTTAACGGTTTTGCCCACTCGTGCAGGGTTAGTACCACTGACATTACAGCCTCAAGATAAGCAACATTTTGAACCGTTAGCGGGGATCTCATTAACGGCTACGGTACAAGCACTTCGTGGCCCCAGCTTTACCGAGCAGTTGCTGTTTACCCATCGTGGGATCTCAGGACCGGCGGTACTTCAAGCCTCAAATTACCGCGGCGTAGGCGAGAGCGTGCAAATCGATTTGCTGCCAAGCGATGATGTGTTAGAAAAATTGGACAAGGCGCGTCTCTCTCACCCGAAGCGGTTATTGCAAACGGCATTAAGTGAATGGTTGCCCGCGCGGCTGGCGGAAGCCTTCATACAACAAATGGGGTGGCCCAACGCGCAGTTATGCCAGCTATCAAAAGCGCATTTGAAGGCCATTGCGCAAACCTTAAATGGCTGGCAGCTCAAACCCGCCGGCGATGAAGGTTACCGTACGGCAGAGATCACATTGGGCGGCATCGATACCGCCCAGATCTCTTCAAAAACCATGGAGTGCCACCATCAAAAAGGGCTCTTTTTCGCAGGGGAAGTGCTTGATGTGAGCGGTTGGCTAGGGGGATACAATTTCCAATGGGCGTGGTCATCGGGTTATGTTGCTGGTCTTAATGCTTAAAAAAAACGCAACAATCGTTTGTGTTGAGCAAATGTTGCCTTAATTGATGTTAAATATCCGATCTGGGTAACACAATGTTAATTGCGTGGTTGGGTTTTAATTAAAACTCAGTAAACTTAGCCGCATAAGAGTTGGCCTTCGCACAATTTTGATTGTGGCTTACAGTGGACGTAAGTAGTGAAGGTGGGTAGAGAAAGAATCTTACTCAAAGCATGCTTTGAGCGTTTCAAGGATGAGACAGACCGGCTTGTCTGGGGTGATGGGAGTGTCACCTAAGCAAAGGGATTTGCAATGCTTCTTAAGGATGGGAGCCGTCAGCACAGGATGTGCGTTTGCAAGTCACTTAATAACGATACAGTAAGTCCGTTAATCCGTGGTGTGACGCAGGATGCAAGCACATCGCTAACTGGATGATTTGAAGGCGACGGGATTACCCTGTCGCCTTTTTTATTGCGCTCTTGATATACTCGCCTAATCCCTGCTCCATTAGGAATATTCATGCTTTGCCCGTTGTGCTTACAGGCGTCGCCACACCATTACCATCAAGATAAACGCCGCCACTATTTTCAATGTGGACGGTGCCAACTGGTGTTTGTGGATCCCGCCAGTTTGTTGCCTGCCAGTGCTGAAAAGCAGGTCTACGATCAGCATCAAAATACTAATGAGGATGAAGGATATCGCCGTTTTTTAACCCGTTTGGCTGAGCCATTATTGGACCGTTTACCGCTCCAGCAGCACGGCTTGGATTTTGGCTGTGGCCCCGGTCCGGTGTTGGCGCAGATGCTGACGGAAGCCGGCCATCAGGTTGCGCTGTTTGATCCTTACTATCAACCGGATCGCGCCCCACTGAAGCAATCGTACGATTTTATTACCTGCACCGAAGCCATAGAGCATTTTTATCAACCACGGCGCGAGTGGCATCTGTTATTGAGCTTACTCAAACCGGGGGGGTATTTAGGGCTGATGACCAAGCTGGTACGTAATCCGACGGCCTTTGCTCAGTGGCACTACAAAAACGATCTCACCCATGTGAGTTTTTTCAGTGAAGCAACGTTTACCTACTTAGCGCAGGCCGATGGGTTACGCTTAGAGTTTATTGGTAACGACGTTATCTTGCTGCAAAAACCCATAACTTAAGCCACCAAAGGCACAAAATACAGGATGGGCGAAGGGCGCAGTTGCCCTTAAACGCGTATGCGGCATCGGTGTGAACCGCTCGCCCTTCGCCCTCGACGGAGACAGATCCCCATGACCCGAATAAAAAAATCACGCAAAGTGAACACCAACGGCCCCGCTCGTCCACCGCGGGAAAAGAAACAAGCTGAAGCCAAAGCGAAGCGTAAAATTGGCAAGGGCTTGGCTACCGGCAATCGCCACAGTGGCGAGGCCGTAAAGTCAGGTAAACCTGCAGATAATACGGCGGCTAAAGATCCAAGATTGGGCAGCAAAAAGAAGATTGCACTGGTTGTAGAAGGCCCACAAAGTGCGCCATCACAGCCACGTTTGAGCCCAGAAAAAGAGTTGGCTCGACTGGAAAATAGCCCACGTTTAAGCCTGTTGTTAGATAAAGTGGAAGGGGGCGAGTTATTGGCTGCAGCCGATCAATTCTGGTTAGACACCACGCTGGCACGAATTGCCATATTGATGGATGAGTTAGGGATTGACGATGACTTTGCTGAAGAAGCACCAGTATCGCCACCATCTGTGGTAGCCGAAAGCGCCGCCAGTGAATTAGACATGTTCGAGCGATTTGAGCAGGGCAGCGATCTGCTAGAGCAATATAAATCGTAAGGCGTTGCTAGTTGAGGTGAATTCACCTTAAAAAAATACCCAATCCATGGATTGGGTATTTTTGTGTGAAAGGCTTAATTTACGCCACTATCACTGTTTGTACTCTAAAGTACCTTTGGCTTTCATCTCTTCGTACCAGATGTCGTGGTGCTGAATCGCCCAGTTCTCATCACAGTAACCTGAGATCATATTTTCCATGCCACCTTCGGACATGACGGTTGCCATAAAGATGTGGATAACCGCAAAAGCGGTGATCACTATCGCGGTGGCGCCGTGCAGTACAATGGCAATTAAGCTGGTGGTACGGCTTGGTTCAAACAGCTCTGGGAATAACATCACCATGCCGGTTGCGCTGATCACCGCACCGCCAAAGACAAAGGTCCAGAACCACATTTTTTCACCGGCATTAGCAAAACCGGCGTGTGGGTGCTTGCCTTTGAATGGACCAAAGTTGATGTAACCACCCATCACCATAAACCATTCCAGATCGTATTTTTCTGGTAATTGGTTTTTCGCCCATTTGCAGCTCATCATGATCCAGCCCAGCATGAATGGGATGGCCATGTAATCGTGAATTGGCTTAGCAAGGCTGGCCATTGAGGCAAACATGGCTTGGCCAAAAATAGGCTCGATCACAAATTTACCCGACAGCAGGGTCAGGCCGGTAATGATCAGCAACAAGCAAGGGACAGCCCCCAGCCAGTGAGCCAGCAAGTCAAACTTACTCCAACGCTTGACCATTTTACCGGAATAGCCGTCGGACAGTTTGGAGATGCCATTGATGGCCACAAAGATCACAAAAACCCCGATCACACCGAACAGGGCTAAAAACATGCCGTAGCTCAAATATTGACTACGGATATCTAAAATAAGAGGGTTGTAGCTGTTGATGGCTTGCTCAGCAAACGGTGAGGTGCCAGTCGTACGACCGGTGGCACCGTCTTTAAAGGCTTGCCAAACAACTTCAACTTCATTGCCTGCTTGTGGTGCTACCAACCCATCGGCCACAGCCAGAGTGGATAACATGAGCGCAAACAGAGCAAAAAGTGGCTTAACCAATTTCATTGATGTGCTCCAATAAACAGGGGCACCTAAGCGGATCGCCTCGGTGCCCCTTTGTTTAATTACTTCCAGCTCTCGTTTTTATGGCCGCGGGCCACAACACGTTCGCGGTAGATGTCGGATACCATGCCAGCGTCACCAGCCAACAGGGCTTTGGTGGCACACAACTCCGCACACATTGGCAGTTTGCCTTCAGCAATACGGTTGGCACCGTACAGTGCTTTTTCTTTGTCTGAACCGGCTTCGGTGTTAGGGCCGCCAGAACAGAAGGTGCACTTGTCCATCTTGCCTTTGGTGCCGAAAGAGGATTTTTTCGGGAACTGTGGGGCGCCAAATGGGCAGGCATACAAGCAATAGCCGCAACCAATACAACGGTCTTTGTCGTGTTGGACGATGCCATCTTCGGTTTTGCTAAAGACATTCGCAGGGCACACCGCCATACAAGGGGCGTCATCACAGTGCATACAGGCCACAGAGATGGACTTTTCACCAGGTTGACCATCGTTGATGGTGATCACGCGGCGACGTTGGATGCCCCAAGTTAGGGCCGAATCGTTTTCGTTTTTACAAGCTACGACACAACCGTTGCATTCAATGCAGCGCTTGGAGTCGCACATAAATTTCATTGTTGCCATTTTGGCTTATCTCCTAGCTCGGCTTACGCTTTTTCGATTTGACACAGGGACACTTTGGTCTCTTGCATCTGAGTAACCGGGTCGTAACCGTAGGTCAGGGCGGTGTTGGCAGACTCACCAACGCTGTAAGGCTTGGTGCTAACGCCACCAGATACTGGGTAGTTCAGCGCTTCACCATGCATGATCCCGGCAAAGTGGAATGGCATCCAGCTGGTGCCTGGTTTCACCCGTGGGGTAACCAGTGCTTTCACCTTAACGCGGCCGCCTTCAGCGCCTTCCAGCCAAACGTTATCGCCATCACGGATGTTGCGATCGGCCGCATCCGCAGGGTTGATTTCAACAAACATTTCTTGCTGCAGTTCGGCTAACCAAGGGTTAGAGCGCGACTCTTCACCGCCCCCTTCGTACTCAACCAGACGGCCGGAGCTCAGGATTAACGGGTACTTCTTATCCAAGTTGTCGCTGATGACTTTGTCTTGGATAGACTTGTACAGCGTTGGTAAGCGGTGTACGTGCATGTCGTTAAAGGTTGGGTATTGCGCAATCAAATCACGACGTGGGGTGTACAGTGGCTCACGGTGTACCGGTACGGGATCTGGGAAGGTCCATACGTTGGTACGTGCACGTGCGTTACCAAATGGAATACAACCGTGTTTCAGGGCAACGCGTACGATGCCGCCAGAAACGTCGGTTTTCCAGTTTTGGCCTTCGGCGTGTACTTTTTCTTCCGCGGTTAAGTCGTCCCACCAGCCCAATTGCTTGAGCATGTCTGCAGTAAATTCAGGGTAGCCGCCTTGCAGCTCTGAACCGACGGAGAAGGTGTCATCTGCCAGCAGGTTTTCTCCTTCGTGCTCCACCCCGTAACGAGCGCGGAAGTTACCGCCACCTTGCATTACGTGCTTGGTTAAATCGTACAGAATGTGGGTGCCTGGGTGTTTCACCTCAGGGGTACCCCAACATGGCCATGGCAGACCGTAGGTCTCACCGGCAAAGTTCGAGCCCATTGCTTGCAGGTTCTCGTGAGAGAATTGGCCCCAGTTCATGGTGTGCGCTTTGATACGCTCCGGCGATTGACCAGTCATACCGATGGTCCACATACCGCGGTTGATTTCGCGGGTCACGTCTTCCACAACAGGCATGTTATTGGCAATTTCCATCCCTTGTGCCCACTGCTTATCAAAGCCCAGTTTGCACGCCAGCATGTACATGATTTCCAAATCGTTTTTGGATTCAAATAACGGCTGGATAACCTGCTCACGCCATTGAATGGAGCGGCCAGAGTTGGATACTGAGCCACTGCCTTCAAACTGAGTTGAAGCCGGCAGCAAGAACACGTTGTCGGTACGACGGTGTAAGACACCCGCCATGGTTGGGTATGGATCCACAACCACAACGGCGTCCATTTTATCCAAGGCATTACGCACTTCACGTTGACGCGTTTCGGTGTTTACCGATTGGCCCCAGAAGAAGGCCATACGCAGGTTGTCGCGTTGGCTCAGAGTCTTCTTGTCCTCTAACACACCATCGTGCCAGCGTGAACAAGGGATCCCTGGGGTGGTCATTGGATCTTTGCCCATGTATTGACCTTGGTCGAAGCGGCTTTTCACCCACTCCATGTCCAAGTTCCACACGTTTACCCAGTGTTTCCAAGCGCCAGTCGTTAGGCCGTAGTAACCTGGCAGGTTGTCGAACAACAAGCCCAAGTCGGTCGCGCCTTGTACGTTATCGTGGCCACGGAAAATGTTAGTACCGCCACCAGAAACGCCCATGTTACCCAGCGCTAACTGTAAGAAACAGTAAGCACGAGTGTTGGAGTTACCCACGGTGTGCTGAGTACCACCCATACACCAAATGACGGTGCCAGGACGATTTTCGGCCATCATCTTAGCGGCTAAGTAGATGGACTCTTCTGAAATTTCACAGACGCGCGCCACTTCCGCTAATGGCCACTTAGCGGCTTCTTTACGGATTTCATCCATGCGCCATACGCGCTCATCGATGAACTTCTGATCTTGCCAGTTGTTTTCGAAGATCACGTTCAGCATGCCGTAGATGAACGGGATATCGGTGCCCGGACGGATCCCAACGTGCAGATCGCTGTGGGCCGCGGTACGAGTAAAGCGTGGATCAATCACGATGATCTTCGCGCCACGCTCTTTTGCAGTCAGGATGTGCTGCATGGAGACTGGATGCGCTTCGGCTGGGTTCGAGCCGATTAAGAAAATCGCACGGGCGTTACGAATGTCGTTGTACGAGTTGGTCATCGCCCCGTAACCCCAAGTATTCGCTACCCCAGCAACGGTGGTGGAGTGACAGATACGCGCGGAGTGATCGATGTTGTTGGTGCCCCACATTGCGCCGAATTTACGGTACATGTAACAGGCTTCATTCGACATTTTGGCCGAACCCATGAAGTACAAGGAATCTGGACCAGACTCTTCACGGATTTTAAGCATTAAATCCGTTACTTGGGTGATGGCGTCATCCCAAGACAACTTCTTCCACTTACCGCCTTCCATCTTCATTGGGTATTTTACCCGTTTGGTGGAGTGGCCGTGATCACGCAGGCCCGCGCCTTTCGCACAGTGACCGCCGCGGTTAAATGGGTGATCAAACGCAGGCTCTTGGCCGGTCCATACGCCGTTTTGTACTTCAGCGTAAACACCACAACCAACCGCACAGTGAGCACAGATGGTGCGTTTTACTTCGGTCACGGTTGAGCCTGCCGCTGCAGGAGCTGCGGTGGCTTTTTTCATCATGCCCGCGCCCAACATGGAAGCGGCAGCGATCCCACCGGTGGTGACACCGGCATTTTTTAAGAACTGACGACGGTTCAAACCTAAGCCAGTAGTGGCCGTTGCTTGAGTATTACGAGTTAATTTCATCGCGGTTAGCTCCCTTATTGGCCACGTAAAGTCGCGTAATAGCGACGAACGTGATCAGTTTCGCGATAGGAATCAGCGTGGTTTGGCGCAGCAGAGCCAGTAGCAGCTTGTGCTTGCGTTGGGATCACGGCAACAGCGGCAGCAGCGATAGGCGCTGAAACTAACAGTTTCAGCAAATCACGGCGCTCGCGTGCAGGAGTAGTGGATTTCATCGTATCTCCTTGGGGATACTGGCTCGGCGTGTTATTTCATGCGTTTTTTATGCATAAAAAGTATCGCTCAAAGCCATCGGACTGGTGTTGGTTTGTGCCCATTGTCCACGCTCACCTAAGGTGAAATGAGATCCAGATCACCTTTTGGTTGGCGTCGATAAAGTGCCATTTTGAATGGTGATCCAGATCAAAAAATTGCTTGATGGATCGTTCTAGCGCAATTTGAGATGGGAAATATTGCCCCGAAAAGGGGGGCATAGAACGAAGATGATACTGACAAAGTGCGACAATGTGGGTCTTACTGTCTTTTTTCTATGATCGTGGTGTTAGTTTTCGGTGTTTGTTGGGGTTGGGGCTGTTATTCCAAGAGTTGACTGCCAATAACCGGCTTGTAATTGCGTCGCTGGTGAGTCATTTTGTCCTAGCGAGTTGGCTGCAAGGATCACAAATGCGCGAAAGTGGTACCGATTCACTTTAAAAAAGCGTCCGATTCGTGCACTGCATCACAAGGCGTTTATGCATTAGCTATGCATAAACGCCACAATAAAATAACGCTGCTTTGAGCAAGCTAGGCGTTGATGTCGAGCTCTTTGAGCTTGCGGGTGAGGGTATTTCTTCCCCAGCCAAGCAGTTTGGCGGCATCTTGTTTGTGGCCTCCGCTGTGGCGTAAAGCCACTTGCAACATGGTGCGCTCAAACGCAGGTAACGCCTGTTTAAGTAAGTTGGAATCGCCATGCGCCAAGGTTTGTTCCATCCAATGCGCCAGCTCCGCGGTCCAGTCGTTGTGCTCTGTTGCAATGGTGGTTGCGCGTGTTTGCAGAATTTCAGGCGGCAAATCCGCCTCTAAAATCTCTTGCCCAGATGCCATAACCGTCATCCAGCGGCAGGCGTTTTCCAGTTGTCGTACGTTTCCAGGCCAACTAAAGCGCTGTAAGCGTTTCATGGCATCGCTGCTGATCCGTTTAGGTTGACCGCCCAACTCTTTGGCGGCACGGCGCATAAAGTGTTGGGTGAGAGCTGGGATGTCTTCATTGCGTTCGCATAACGAAGGCAGTTGAATGCGGATCACATTCAGTCGATGAAACAGATCTTCTCGAAACAGCCCCTGTTTTACCCGGCTTTCTAAATCTTGGTGAGTGGCGGCGACAATGCGTACATCCACTTTGATGGGCGAGTGCCCGCCCACTCGATAAAATTGGCCATCGGCCAATACCCGCAGTAATCGCGTTTGCACTTCCAGTGGCATATCGCCGATCTCGTCCAAAAACAGCGTCCCACCATTCGCTTGTTCGAAACGGCCAGTGCGCTGCCCTCCAGCCCCAGTAAAAGCGCCTTTTTCATGGCCAAACAGCTCAGACTCAATGAGATCTTTAGGAATGGCCGCCATATTCAGTGCCACAAATGGGCAATGCGATCGAGGGCTGTGTTTATGCAGCGCGCTGGCCACTAATTCTTTACCTGTACCCGACTGGCCATTGATTAACACGCTAATGCTGGAGCGTGCTAAGCGGCCAATAGCGCGAAAAACCTCTTGCATGGCGGGGGCTTCGCCGATGATCTCGGGGAGTGTCGCGTGATGGCTTCTGGGCTGCGGTTGGCGCGCTCGGCTGTGTTCGAGGGCGCGTTGGATCAGGTGAATGGCTTCATCAATATCAAAAGGCTTAGGCAGGTATTCAAAGGCCCCAGCTTGATAAGCCCCCACTGCACTGTCGAGATCCGAATGGGCCGTCATAATGATGACCGGCAACTCCGGTTGCGTTTGCTTGATGCGTTGCAGCAAGGTGAGCCCATCGGTTCCTGGCATTCGAATGTCTGAGATGATGGCCTGTGGTTGGCTATTTAATAGTGCTTCGGCCAGTGAGTCGGCCGCCGCAAAACTGCTGCAACTGATTTGAGCGCGTTTTAATGCACGTTCTAATACCCAGCGGATCGAGCTGTCATCATCAAGGATCCATACTTGTTCACTCATTCATCCTCCTTAATTCGCAGCGGTAAATACAGGCTAAATTCGGTGTGGCCAGGCCAACTGTCGACGTCTATCCGGCCTTGATGTTGGCTTAAAATGTTTTGTGCAATGGATAGCCCCAAACCACTGCCGTCGGCTTTATTGGTTACCATTGGGTAAAACAGGGTATCGCGTAATTCAGGCGCAATGCCGGGACCGTTATCGGTGATCGACAATTGGATCACTTGCCGATGGCGCACCCCTGCAATGGTCATGGCGCCAATGGCACGGCTTTTTAAGGTGAGTTGCCCTTGCTGCTGCATGGCTTGGCAGGCGTTACGCATAATATTGAGCAGCGCTTGTTGCAGCTGTTCGCTGTCGATTAACAGATCCGGAATGGAAGGATCGTAATCGCGGATGATTTGCACCCCGCCTTGGCTCTCTAATTGGCACAGTTGGCCACAGCTTTCCAACAAACGATGGATATTGGCACTGTGCCATTGCCCCGGGTATTGCGGGCCTAAGAGGCGGTCGACTAAATTGCGTAATCTATCCGACTGTTCAATGATGATGCGGGTAAATTCTTTGAGCTCATCATCCGGCAACTCCATTTGCAATAACTGCGCTGCGCCCCGCAGCCCACCTAAAGGGTTTTTAATTTCATGGGCAAGACCGCGGATCAATAATTGAGAGGCGTGATGCTGAGCATAGCGCTGCAGTTCTTTATTTATCCGCTGCTGTTGATCAATCGCGCGGGCCTCTAATACTGTACCGCCTCCAGGTAGAGGGCCGATGTGCAGATCAATGGTGTGATGGGTGCCATCAAAATTGGTCATGGCTAAAGCATAAAACGTTTGCCCCTGTTGGCTGCTTAAGGCGCTATTGAGCGCATGCGCATCAATGCTCAGCTGTTGGTAAAGCTCGGCCAACGTACAGCCAATCATGCGTCGTTGCCCCAACCCCAGTAATTGCTCGGCTGCGTGGTTGGCATAAGCCACGTGGCGGCAAGAGTCCAACACCCAGACAGCGCAGCTTAGGTGATCGGCAATCGGTGCAGTAATGTCCATGGCGTTCCTCGCCCATTGTTTTTTAAGATCATTTGCACCATACCTCGATGCACCCATTTGGTGCAATGACATCGTTGGTTGTTGCGAGTCTATCTCCTTGGGGGCAGGCACACCGCTGCCGCTGAGCCTTAGTCGGGCAACATTAGGAACTGCCCGTTGGAAATAACCGCGAATGATGGTGGAAATAGATGGTAATGGAAGAAGTTGATGCAAGGACTTTGCCGTTTTTGTCGATCACCCGTGCTTGCAGCTGATGTTCGCCTCGCTCTACCTGTTCAAGAATAAAACTGCCGCTATTGCCCAAGGTGCGCACCACTTGCCCATCCAACAATAATTGCAGCCGTTGATCGCCTTGAAGTTCGGGGTGCAGTTGCAAGCTAAACGGCACTTGGCCAAGGCTATTGCGGATGGTTGCCCCGTTTTCTGGGGTTAAAAATTGAAGTTGGTACGAAGGCGCGCTCTGGCTTGCCGCTTTATTGTTGGTTGGCGTTGCAGAAAGCATGATATTGGTGGCGCTTTTAGGGGTTATGGCCTGCGCCCCTGCTACGGGTTTATCCGAATAGTGCACTTGCCCGTTCGCGTCCGTCCAAGTATAGATTTGGGCAGACGCGAGAGGCGCGAATAAGCCCAGTAAACAGAACCAATGTGAGGCATTCATACGCATTCATCCAACCGCTGATATCAGCTTGAGTTTAGGGGCTTTGATGGTGAAAAAAAACCCACTTAACCAATTGCATTGGCAAAGTGGGTTGGTCTGTAATGGCGCTATGGTTATGGCGCGATTAAGCCATAAGCGAGCCGATTAGCAGCTGTAATACATTTCGAATTCAAGCGGGTGAGTGGTCATGTTCACGCGCTCAACTTCGCTGCTTTTCAGGGCGATGTAAGAATCAATGAAGTCATCCGAGAACACGCCGCCGGCAGTTAAGAACTCACGATCCGCATCTAAGCACTGCAATGCGTGCTCAAGGCTGGTCGCCACGGTTGGGATCTCAGCCGCTTCTTCGGCTGGTAAGTCATACAGATCTTTATCCATGGCTTCGCCTGGGTGGATCTGATTTTTGATGCCATCTAAGCCAGCCATTAACATCGCCGCAAAGGACAAGTATGGGTTCGCGGTTGGATCAGGGAAGCGCACTTCAATACGACGGCCTTTCGGGCTTGGTACAATTGGAATGCGGATAGACGCAGAGCGGTTACGGGCGGAGTAAGCCAGCATAACCGGCGCTTCAAAGCCTGGAACCAAACGCTTGTAAGAGTTGGTTGATGCGTTTGTGAAGGCGTTCAGGGCGCGAGCGTGTTTGATGATCCCGCCAATGTAGAACAGCGCCAGATCAGACAAGCCGCCATATTTGTCACCAGCAAACAGGTTAACCCCATCTTTGCTTAATGATTGGTGGCAGTGCATGCCTGAGCCGTTATCGCCTACGATGGGCTTTGGCATAAAGGTTGCGGTTTTACCATAGACGTGCGCAACGTTGTGGATCACGTACTTCAGCACTTGGATTTCATCTGCTTTTTCAACAATGGAGTTGAATTTAGTGGCGATCTCGTTTTGACCAGCCGTCGCTACTTCGTGGTGGTGAGCTTCAACCACTTGGCCCATCTCTTCGAGTACCAAGCACATTGCTGAGCGGATATCTTGGGCTGAATCGACCGGAGACACTGGGAAGTAACCGCCTTTTACGCCAGGGCGGTGGCCTTTGTTGCCGCCTTCATAGTCTTTATCCGAGTTCCATGCGGCTTCTTCTGCGTCGATTTTGTACATAGAGCCGGACATGTCGGTTTTGTACTTCACGTCGTCGAATAAGAAAAACTCTGGCTCTGGCCCAAAGAAGACGTCATCGGCAATACCGGTGGATTGCATGTACGCTTTAGCGCGTTTCGCAATCGAGCGCGGATCGCGATCGTACCCTTCCATGGTGGTTGGCTCGATAATGTCACAACGCACATTCAAGGTGGTTTCATCGGTGAATGGGCACAATACAGCGGTAGCGGGATCGGGCATCAGCACCATGTCGGACTCGTTAATGCCTTTCCAGCCTTGAATGGACGAGCCGTCAAACATTTTGCCGTCTTCAAAGAAATCGGCATCCACCTGACTGACCGGAATGGATACGTGTTGTTCTTTACCTTTGGTATCGGTGAAGCGCAGATCGACAAACTTCACTTCATTTTCTGCGATGAGTTTTAATACGTTTTCTACAGACATCCTGAGTGCCTCCAATGGCATAATCATTCAGTAAACCAATTAGTTAAATTCTTTTAGCTAAATCTGTGCCAAAAAAACAAACTATTGATTTTATTTCTTTTTGTTCAAATTTGCCGTTGTAGGTGTTCGCCGTTGCACCATGGCGGTGCGTGGCGCCAGTCTGCATTGCACCGTTTTGGTGCCAGTGGGTACAGGGGCTGGTTCAACACCGCAACTTGGGCAGTCTACCACTATGCCAGAATGGAAAATAACCGTTATTTAACGGTTATTTGTCTTAGATTTGTGCGGGTTTAAAATTTTAAATTGCGTTCTTTTGATGCCTCGTTAAGCCCTTCATAATTGATGAACGACACGTTAATGAAAGGCGCCACAGCGCGGATATCGCGTGCGATGACGTTTGAGGGGACCTCTAATGGTTGTGCACTCATTGAGTGCGAATGACCACAGTGGTTGCCTTAGAACCGTAATTCAAACTGATTTGCGCCAGCTCAGAATATAAAATAACCGTTATTTGACGGTAAATTGTCGCAGTTTGGCCCTCATTCCTTTACACTTGCCCGCCATCATCGGCTTGCCCTAAAAAAGCCCATAGCGGCGGCGTTCAAGCCGGATTATTTGGCCCGTTCTTTGACGGAGCTAAAAAAGCCTTTCCCCACTTCGGGGTGGCCATGCACTTTGGCCTAGAATGGTTCTAGCCTCATTTACCCTATGCCCGGAGAAGACTTTGAGCATCGAAAACTTACGTAACGTGGCAATTATTGCCCACGTTGACCACGGTAAAACGACCCTGGTTGATAAATTGCTGTCCCAATCCGGCACCTTGGATGCACGGGTTGCTCTGGACGAGCGTGTTATGGATTCCAACGATCTTGAAAAAGAGCGTGGTATTACTATTTTGGCGAAAAACACCGCCATTAAGTGGAATGACTACCGCATCAACATCGTAGACACCCCTGGACACGCCGATTTTGGTGGTGAGGTAGAGCGTGTTTTATCGATGGTAGACTCGGTTCTGCTGTTGGTGGACGCCCAAGAAGGCCCAATGCCACAAACCCGCTTCGTAACTCAAAAAGCGTTTGCGCAAGGGTTGAAGCCAATCGTTGTGATCAACAAGATTGATAAGCCTGGTGCGCGTCCTGACTGGGTAATGGATCAAGTGTTTGATCTGTTTGACAACTTGGGTGCGACCGACGATCAGCTGGACTTTAAAGTTGTTTACGCCTCTGCCTTAAACGGCTGGGCTTCTGCTGAAGAAGGCGAAACCGCAGAAGACATGACGGCGCTGTTCCAAACCATCGTTGATGAAGTCGCCGCCCCGAAAGCGGATCCTGAAGGCCCATTCCAGATGCAGATCTCGCAGCTGGATTACAACAGCTATGTGGGTGTCATCGGTGTTGGTCGTGTGTCTCGTGGGCGCGTAAAAGTCGGCCAGCAGGTTACCATCCACTGTGCTGATGGCCACATCCGTAACGGTAAAGTTGGCCAAGTTCTGGGCTACATGGGGCTGGAGCGTCACGAAGTGGCTGAAGCGCAAGCGGGCGACATCATTGCCATTTCCGGCCTGGGTGAGCTGAAAATCTCGGATACCGTATGCTGCCCATCCGAAGTAGAAGCGCTGCCAGCGTTGTCGGTTGATGAGCCAACAGTAACCATGACCTTCCAAGTAAACACCTCACCGTTTGCGGGTCTGGAAGGCAAATTTGTTACGTCACGTAACATTCTTGAGCGCCTGCACAAAGAGCTGGTACATAACGTGGCTCTGCGTGTGGAAGAAACCGGCGATCCAGACAAGTTTAAAGTGTCTGGCCGTGGTGAACTGCACTTAGGCGTACTGATCGAAAACATGCGTCGTGAAGGCTTCGAACTGGCGGTATCTCGCCCTGAAGTGATCATGCGTACCGTGAATGGTGAGCTGCAAGAACCGTACGAAACCGTAACGGTTGACGTAGAAGAGCAGCACCAAGGCTCCATCATGGAGAAAATGGGTCTGCGTAAAGCCGAACTGACGGACATGTCTCCTGATGGCAAAGGCCGCATTCGTATGGACTTCATCATGCCATCGCGTGGCCTGATCGGCTTCCAAACCGAATTCATGACCTTAACCTCGGGCACTGGCCTGCTGTACCATACTTTCTACGAGTACGGTCCACACAAAGGCGGCAACATTGGTCAACGCATTAATGGTGTGCTTATCGCCAACGCAACCGGTAAAGCCCTAACAAACGCCTTGTTTAACTTGCAAGAGCGCGGTCGCTTAATGGTTGGCCACGGTACCGAAGTGTACGAAGGCATGGTGATTGGGATCCACAGCCGCGACAACGACCTGACCGTTAACGCCCTTAAAGGTAAGCAGTTAACCAACATGCGTGCCTCTGGTACGGATGAAGCTCAGGTCTTGACCCCGCCAATCCAATTAACACTGGAACGGGCGCTGGAGTTCATCGATGATGATGAGCTGGTTGAAGTAACCCCAGAGAACATTCGTATCCGTAAGAAGCTGTTGACCGAGTCTGATCGTAAGCGCGCTTCTCGCGAATCGAAAAAGTAAGCGTTCGTTAAACATCGCATTACTTCGTCCAAGCGTTAGGCTGGGGCGCGAAAAGGATCAGGCATTAGCTTGATCCTTTTTGTTTAGCAAAGAAGAAGGAACACCTCAGATGAAAGCGAAAATTGGCATTGTTACCGTCAGCGACCGAGCCAGTGCGGGGATCTATGAAGATCTGTCTGGTCAGGCCATCATCGCCACGTTAACCGAATACCTAAGCAGCCCTTGGGAACCGGTGTATGTGGTGATCCCCGATGAGCAAGCGGAAATTGAAGCAACATTAATTGACTTAACCGATAGACAGGGCTGCTGCTTGGTGGTTACCACCGGTGGCACCGGCCCAGCCAAACGTGATGTGACCCCAGAAGCGACCGAAGCGGTGTGCGATCGGATGATGCCTGGGTTTGGTGAGCTGATGCGGGCAGAGTCGTTGAAGTTTGTGCCGACGGCGATTTTATCGCGCCAAACCGCGGGGCTGCGTGACGATAGCCTCATTGTGAATTTACCGGGCAAGCCCAAATCCATTCGTGAATGTTTGGATGCGGTGTTCCCCGCCATTCCTTATTGCATCGATTTAATGGCAGGGCCTTATTTGGAGTGCGATCCTGCGGTTATGGTGCCATTTCGGCCTAAAGCCAAATAGATCGCTACGCTAAAAGGGCTTATCGCCTCTGCTGTCCGGCTCAGCCTGCTAACGCCCATACCAGTGTTTGGGCGTTAGCAGGCGGCGTTTATTTGCGCTTTAGGCGTAAGGTGTGGCCACTGCCCTTGGAGGCCGGCTTAGTGTGAGGCTTTGCCTCGGCTGAGGTTTTCGCGTTGGGGTTAACGTACACCTGTGGTGCGCGCGTTGGCTCCGAGCGCGGGCGTGAGCCATGGCGGCCCGGTGTTGGGCTTACCAGTGCACCACGGCCTTCTCCTTGTCCTGATGGCCGGCGTGGTGTGCCAGAGCGGGCTTTTGTGAGCCGCTGGGCGCTGTGGTAGTCCGCTTTGGGCTGAGCCGTTTGTTGTGCGGTTTTGCTCGAGCCTTGCACGGCCTGATTCAAGGTGTCCATCTCAGTGGCGGTTAAATTACGCCACGCCCCCACTTTCAATCCGTCTAGGTTCACATTCATGATGCGGGTACGTTTGAGCTTCAGCACGTTGTAATCCAAATGCTCACACATGCGGCGGATCTGGCGATTAAGCCCCTGAGTTAGAATAATCTTAAACACAAACTTGCTGATCATCTCGCATTGGCATGGCTTGGTAACCGTTCCTAAAATAGGCACGCCTCGGCGCATACGCTCTAAAAAACGCTCGCTGATGGGCTTGTCTACCGTCACCACATACTCTTTATCGTGGGCATTTTCTGCGCGTAAAATTTTATTCACGATGTCGCCATCAGAGGTTAAAAAGATCAACCCTTCCGATGGCTTATCCAAACGGCCAATGGGGAAAATACGCTGTTTGTGACCAATAGCATCAATAATATTACCGTGCACATCGCGCTCGGTGGTGCAGGTGATCCCAACCGGCTTATGGTAGGCGATATAGATGCGATCGGCTTTGTCGGCGGCACTGGCGTGAATTAAGCGGCCATCGACCGCCACTTTATCGCCGGCAACCACTTTGGTGCCTAATTCTGGGAGTTGACCATTAATGGTGACCCGATTTTGCTCAATCAACTTATCGGCTTCGCGGCGGGAGCAGAAGCCCGATTCACTGATGAATTTATTGAGGCGTTTTTCCATGGTGATCACTTCATTGGCTAATGGCATAACAGGGCGAAGAAGTGTAGCGATAAAGCCCTAAAAGCACAAAGGCACCCGTGCGGTGCCCTTGGTTGTCATCCCCACGCGGGGCCGTCTATTTTAAGCTGGCAATAAACTGGTCAGACTCGGCAATGGCCGCATTCATCTCTTGCACTAACCGATTGATCTCTTGCTGCAACGTTTGAAACTCGGCGCCAATGGCACTGATGGCAGCGGCATTAAGGTTATGTTTTAAATACAGCTGGTTATCATTAAGCTGCCGCAAAATGGGGGTCATTTTGGCTTCAGCGCGGCGCATGGCAGTTAGCATGGCCGTGTAGCGCTGACGTGTCTCACGCAACTGTTGAGCGCTATTTTGGCGGAGATTGGCCGATTGATATTGCTCCAGCTCCAATTGCCATTCGGCAAACAGGGCTTCAGCTACATCATTAACAGCATCAATGTGTTTTTTCACTGAGGCCGCAGCCGATTTGGCGTCGTCATATTCCTCTTTTACTTGTTGGTAGACTTGCTCAAGATTGCCGCCATTGAAATGCACCAATGTTTTGAGCTGCTCCACCGCAGAGCTAAATTGCTGCTGAGCCTCTTGTTGGCTGGTTTGGGTGTCTTCAATGCGATCGACTAAAATTTGCCGCTTGTGATAACCCACTTTTTCGGCCGCCGCATAATAAGCGCTTTGGCAGCCAGCTAATATCAAGACCGCCGCAAAAAGAATGTGACGCATGGTTGCTCTCCCTAGGGCCTAAATTTTGCGGCATCAATGATGCACCACAAATGTAACGGCAAAACAATAATGTACGGTATGAAGAGTAAGAATGGGCCAATCGCATAGCCACCGGCAATAAAAATAAAAAAGAGCAGTGCAGCGAGAAAGCGGCCTTGCGCCAGTTGTCCCAGTCCGGGAAAGAAAAAACTGGCCAGCGCGGCAATCACGTTACCAGCAGAACCTTGGTTTGACATAAATAAACGCCTCTATACAGCATGTGATTTTCTCCGGTTATGGTGCCCGAATACGATACACTGCGCCAGAATTAGCAACAGGAGCCACCATGAAGTTTCGCTTTTCCTTACCGCCGCACAAACCGGCGGTCGATTTTTTGTATTATTTGAAACAACGCTGCCAAAACCACGGCTTACAGATCACCGCCGGCCATTTAGCGTACGTTACCTTATTGAGCTTAGTGCCGTTAATCTCGGTTGCGGTGGCGATTTTTAGTGCCTTTCCAGGGTTTGCGGATACACGCGCCAAACTTGAGCAGTTTATTTTTGAAAATTTCATCCCTACGGCCGGCGATGTGGTGCAGCAATACATGGGGCAGTTTGTTGAGAATGCCTCGAAAATGACGGCGGTGGGGATCTTGAGCTTGGCCGTCATCGCCTTGCTGTTGATCAGCAACATCGATAAGTCGATTAACCGCATCTTTGAGATCCGCACCCATCGGCGAGGGGTGTTTTCCTTCTCCTTGTATTGGATGATCTTAACCATGGGGCCATTGTTGATTGGCGCCAGTTTAGCGGCCACCACTTACGTGACGTCACTCAAATTGTTTTCAGATCCCAACGTATCGGGGCTGTCCACTTTTTTAGTGGGGCGCTTGCCGTTTGTGCTTTCGGTTATGGCGTTTGGTTTTTTGTATTTATTAGTTCCCAACACCCGAGTGCGTTTTCGCGATGCCGTGATTGGTGCCGTTGTTGCGGCGGTGCTATTTGAAACCTCTAAAAAACTGTTTGCTTGGTACGTAACCAGCTTCCCCTCCTATGAGGCGATTTATGGGGCGTTAGCGGTCGTACCCATTCTGTTTGTGTGGATCTACTTATCGTGGATGATTGTGCTCTTTGGGGCGACAGTGACCGCAGCCTTGCCGGAGTTTTTTAATGGCGACACCGCCCCCGCCAAGATCACGGACAACGTCGATGAACTGACGGGTCAACCGGCGGTAACCCCTAAATGATTGCATTAATTCAACGGGTAAAGCAGGCCAGTGTGCGCGTGGATGAGATCGTGGTTGGCGAGATCCAGCAAGGGCTGCTAGTGCTGCTCGGTGTGGAGCCGGACGATGACCAAGCCAAATTACAAAAACTGGCCGATAAAGTGCTGCGTTATCGGATTTTTGCTGACGAGCAAGACAAGATGAACTTAAGTGTGCAGCAAATTGGAGGGCAACTGTTGGTGGTTAGCCAATTTACCTTAGCCGCCGACACCAGCCGTGGCCTGCGTCCGAGTTTTTCAAATGCGGCGGCTCCGGCATTGGCGAACGAGCGTTATCAGCAGTTTGTGGCGTATTGTCGTGCCCAAGGGGTTGTGGTTGAAACCGGCCAATTTGCTGCCGATATGCAAGTTTCGCTGGTGAATGATGGCCCAGTAACCTTTCATTTGCAGATCTGAGCCCAAGCCTAGCGATAACAACAAACAAGCCCGCTTAAGCGGGCTTGTTTGTTGTTGGGCAAGAATGGCCGCGAATTAATGCGCTTGCACTAGGCTAATGGCATCGCTGGCAATCACAAATTCTTCATCGGTGGGTATGACCATGGCGATGGGGCTGCCTTGAGCGGTAATGCAGCCTGCTTCACCAAATCGCGCCGCTAAGTTGGCTTCGGGATCTAATTGATAGCCTAAGAAATCAAGGTACTCTAATACTTTTGCTCGAATTGGGGCGGCGTTTTCACCAATGCCGCCGGTAAAGACGATGGCATCAACCCGCTTTAACGGCACAAAGTAGCTGTTAATGTATTTGGCCAAACGGTAGCACATCACCTCTAACGCCAGCACGCAACCGGGGTGGTGAGCGTCGGCACCCTCTAAGATAGCACGGCAATCGCTGCTCAGCTCTGAGATCCCAAGCAAGCCAGATTGCTGATTAAGCATGGTTTTTACTTGCGCCAGATCGTACCCCAAGGTGTCCACTAAATGGAAAATTAAGGCGGGATCTAGATCGCCACTGCGGGTGCCCATGACCAAGCCTTCTAGCGGCGTCATCCCCATGGAGGTATCTAACGAACGGCCGCCTTGCACGGCAGTGATGGACGCCCCATTACCCAAATGGCAACTGATCACATTGCATTCTGTGCTGGCCAGCCCCAGTAACTCGGCGGCTTTTTGGCTGACATAACGGTGGCTGGTGCCATGCATGCCGTAGCGGCGGATCTGATGCTTACGGTACAACTGCTGAGGCAGCGCATAGGTAAAGGCATGATCAGGCATGGTTTGATGGAAGGCGGTATCGAAAACCGCGACATGAGGCAGCTTAAACGCCTGCTGAGCGGCACGAATACCAACTAAGGCCGGTGGGTTATGCAGCGGCGCCAATGAGGCGCACTGTTCAATGCCGGCCAGCACCGCATCGTCAATCACAATCGACTGAGCATACAGCTCGCCGCCATGCACCACACGGTGGCCAATGGCCACCAGCTGTTCGGCTAATTCCGTGGGCAAAATGTGCTCTACAATGCAATCCAGCGCATCTTGGTGGCTGGCACCGGCGCCCAATGTCCTCGTCTCTTTGTGGCCGTTTATTTCCCATTTGATGCGCGCATCGTCCAACGTTAAGCACTCGGCTAAGCCGGTGAGTAAGTGAACATCGTTGTCGTGTTCTGGGGCTGGGCTCCCATCAATAACAGCAAATTTGAGCGAGGAACTACCACAGTTGATTACTAGCACTAAATTAGACATGGATTGATCTCTGTTGAAATTGGCGCACCTGTCATACAGGTTGACGAGGACTCTTTAAAATTACCAAGTTACACTCTGAGGTTGTGCTTGGTTGGTCACACAATGGTCACATTGTCTCGGACGGATATTGAGCCGATAGGCGTTTTTTATGATTACATAATCATCAATTGGGTGCGGCTTGGGTGGGGATCTCATCCGCGCTCAGGTAGCCATCTTGATTGCGATCCAATTGAGAAAAGTGGCTTTTTAGCGGCCCTTTTGCCTCATCGTACGAGAGCAAACCGTCGCCATTGACATCAAAGTGCGGCTGCTTATTCAATGGCGCTGGCGGCGTTTGGGCTGGCAGATCTGGGCGTGCCTCGGCTGCCAAGGAGTAAGTTTTGGTGGCGCGCTCATGCAAGGGCGGCTGGATGACTTGCTGAACATCACCGGCACGCACACAACGGGCATAGTTATCGTAGCGAATGGCATCGCCTTGAGGGCCATGGCCGTTAGGGTAATCCCGTCCTTGGTACTCTTTGGGATCGCTGCGTTGGGCGCCGGCACCATGCACATCTTGCCAACGATTATGCATTTTTCCTAATGAACGTCCAAAGGCCACATAAGCCGCGTATTTGCTGTTTTTAAGGTTTTGGTGCGTGCTGCTGCTCCAGTAATTGGGGTAATCCACTTGGCCGGCTTCATTTTCAATTGGGGTAACCGTAAAACGCGCATCAATGGCGGCGCTGTCGGTCACATCTGGCGCGCGTTGGTAATCCACAATGGACTGCAGCTCTTTAATGTTCGGTAAGCGCCAATCGCGGTGGCCGGCCAATTGCAGTTGCTCGCAATAGGCTAGGGCGCCATACCAATCAAGCCCCTGTTGGCTGTCTTGCTGCTGCCATTGCAAACCGGTGGCATGGTCGTGGATGGTGCCATCTTGCCGATCTTCAAATTGATTGATGCCATACTCTGGGTTGCCGCGTACGGCTAGCACATAAAAGGTTTTATCACCGTTACCGCGCGGGCTGCGTATGCCATAACCTTTAATGCGGCCATCAATAAAATTCACCCCAAAGACCGTTTGATCGCCCCCCATGGTAGTGCCGACATACTGGGTTTGGCTGATAAATTGCGCGTCAATTAGGCGTTCACCGGCGGCCATATCACCGCTGGCAAACGCAAAGGTTTGATGATCTAAATAGGGACGGATGGTGGCCGATTTCGCGCCATCTAAGCCACTGGGATCTTCCCCATCAAAGAGCATCAATGAGTAAAGCTCTTTAATGGTGGGTAAGCGCCAATCTTGATGTTCCCCCACATTTAATTGCGCTACGTAATTAAGCGCCTGCGCCAGACTGAGCTTGTCGGTCGCGTTAATTTGGCCATCGCCATTGGTGTCGGGGGTTTGGGTCCACATCAACCCCGTATGGTGATCGTACACCGTGCCATCTTGATGGCGGCTGTAAAGCGGTGCTCGCCCTTGGTATTGCGCATCTTGACCAAACCCCTTTTGGCCAACGTTCGGGCAGGCCGCCAGCGGCTGCTCGGTATCGCTGCACTGATGTTGGTTGGTATCTACCAAGGTATAAGGCAAGCGCATCGGCGAGTGCGCCATCGCCAAGGTGGTTGTGCTGGCCAGTAACAGCGCAAT
Organism: Ferrimonas sp.; assembly: GCA_044433165.1. Lineage (GTDB taxonomy): Bacteria > Pseudomonadota > Gammaproteobacteria > Enterobacterales > Shewanellaceae > Ferrimonas. The sequence continues at coordinate 41,350 of JAWXTX010000002.1, forward strand.
AGGGGCACGACCCCATCCAGATTTGATCATGTTAACCCACTCAAAGAGGTAAAACGGGTGCTTAACATAACCAGTAAAAATCCGAGTTTGATTGTTTTTTGCAAAGCTTTACACAGCGCTGATGCGCGGCGCACCAATGAAGCGCGTTCACGTCTGATACTTCCCTTAGCTCAGCAATCGTTTTTTTCTGTTACGTAAATGTTGCAAGCGGGGCGGGCAACTCAGTAGAGTGCACCCGCCAATGCCAACAGATACATATACTTAAAAGGAATTAAGGTCATGAAATCTGCACTGCCGCTTGCCATTATCGCCTCGGTACTTTTTTTGCTGACGGCCAACCCGCTCAAAGCCAGCCACCAAACGCAACAATTTAATATGACCACCGCCTTAGCCGCTGGCTATGAATCGGAGTTACTGGCACCATCCGTCGCTTTGCATTTTGGCAATAGCGCCCCAACTCATGCGGAGGGCGAGTCAGTGATTAATATGGGCGAATACATCACCAATAAAGCGATGCATCGACTGAATAAAACCGAACAACAAGCGTGCCATTGGGCCTTTGTCTCGGCACTCAATGCCTTGCAACAGCAAGCGTTAGATCAGGGCGGCAATGCGGTGGTCGAGATCCGCTCTTATCGAGATGGCGATCTCCAGCCGTTGGTGGATCAATTTGAGTGTGGGGCAGGGTTATTTGTGGCCGATGTGACCTTGGTTGGCCGAGTTGTTAAGCAATAAAGAACGCCTCACTTTAGCTCGGCGCTTAGGCCAATCGTGCGGCGCTTAGTTGGTGCCGTTTCACGCCCATCACCGCTGCCATAAAGCCAAGCGATGATGGGTGTTTTTTTATTAACCGCGCATGATCACGAACTACCAACACGGGTAGATTCTGTAATCAATCTGGAAAGATTTGTGTGATAAGGCTTTCAGCTATTTAAATGGCGCCCATGAAAACGTCTATTACGGGAAATTATCATTTGAACATAATGGCGTTCTAGTGCCCAATACCAATCTCCTTTTGTTAAATCCAACTCAGAGGAATGATGGAACTCATGGGCAACTTTATAAATTACCTACAGGATAATCATGAGTGGTTATTTAGTGGCCAACCAAATTTGACCACAGTTTTAGAGCTATTCCAGTTCCGTCGTTCAGATCCATTAGGCGATAGCCCATCGTTGTAATGATGCGGCCTAGTTTGGCTGTTATCCCAACTGTTCCCTTTGCGACTCATGCTTTGAGTCATCTGATAGCGCCAGATACATTGGCGAAACGTTTTGTTTGTATAGTGACGGCCTTAGTCAGAATGAAACATCACTCCTATTGGCTTACCCTGTGCATCATAATCCATCACCAATGTTGTCGTTGCGAAGGTACTGTCCGGTGAAAATGATATCGCCCAGCCTACTGATTTGCATGCAAACAGATCGATAACAACCGCTAAGTATGGCCACCGCTGTCTCGTATCACCTCCAATCAGGTGGCCAGTTTTAGTGTGCCACTACAGGGTGTTTAGCAGCCCACATCACTATATTAATGGGCTACTTGAGTGTCGAGCCTGAAAAAGGCCAGATAATAATCTGGCCTAATTAAGCGTTTTGCCGAGGGGAAAAAAGGTGTGTTGATGGGTTTTCTACATTAACCCCTCATAGTAACGAACTCTTCGGCACTGGTTGGGTGAATGGCGACGGTACTGTCGAAATCGGCTTTGGTGGCGCCCATTTTGATGGCCACCGCAAACCCTTGCAGCAGTTCATCCATGGCATAGCCGATGCCATGCAAACCCACAATCTTCTCTTCTGGGCCGACGCACACCAGTTTCATTTCGGTTGCTTGGCGATGGGCCGTTACTGCGGTGTACATGGCGGCGAAGGAGGAGGTGTAGATTTTGACATTGTTCTCCCCATAGTGCTCCCGTGCTTCGGGTTCGGTGAGGCCGATAGTGCCAATAGGCGGGTGGCTAAAGACCACGGTGGGCACTAAGTGGTAATCCATTTTAGCTTGGGGCTGGCCACCAAATAACCGCTCTGACAGCAAGCGCCCAGCCTTAACCGCTACTGGGGTTAATTCAATGCCACCCGCCATAATGTCGCCCACACTGTAAATGCCCTCCACGTTGGTGTTTTGGTATTCATCCACCACCACATAACCTTGCTCATCGGTGATAACGCCCGCCGCAGCCAGATTGATGTTATCGGTGGCCGGCTCGCGGCCGATGGCCCAAATCACACAATCAACGTGAATTTGGGTGTCGTGCTCCAGTTGCAATTCAAAACTACCATCGTCCAACTTTCGCAGCGCTTTCGGGGTGGCGTGGGTGTGTAGCGTGGGGCCTTCTTCGGCGATGAGTTTGGTTAAGGTGCCGCTGATCATCGGATCAAAATTGCGCAAGGGCGCGTGCTTGCGAACCAGCAGATGGGTGTCGCTGCCCAAACTGTGCAAAACGCCGGCCAGTTCTACGGCAATATAGCCGGCGCCAACGACGGCCACCCGTTTGGGCTGTTCGGTTAAGGCAAAAAAGCCATCGGATGTGATGCCGTGCTCAGCCCCAGGAATGGCTGGGATCACCGGGCGGCCACCGGTCGCGATCAAAATATGGGGGGCGCGATAGTGGGTGCCGTTCACCTCGACCGTTTGGCTATCCACAAAGCGGCCAAAGCCCTCAACAAGGGTGACGCCATTGGCACTTAGGCCACGTTGATAGCCGCCATGAATGCGGTGAATATAGGCCTCGCGACTGGCCACCAGTTGCGGCCAATCAAAGCGATTGATGGTGGTATCAAAGCCGTAATCAGGGCCGTAAAGTTTAATGGCATCCGCCACTTGTGCGGCATACCACATGACTTTTTTGGGCACACAGCCTAAATTCACGCAGGTGCCGCCAAGCGCACCGGCTTCAATTAATAAGACTCGGGCGCCTCGCATCGCGGCTCGATTGGCCGAAGCGATGCCGCCCGAGCCTGCGCCGATAACAATGTAATCGTAGGATTGTGCCATGGAGTGTGCTCCTTTCATGGGCGCAACCGCCTTATTCAACCGCAGTCGGTTGGGGGATTGCACGACAGGCTGTGCCAAAACAATAAATTACCTTAATCGCATCAATCCCGATGGGTTTGCGGTAAAGGTCGGTATGCTAAAACGCATCTCGCATTAGAATAATGCCTAATGCAGCCAATATAGTCTTGAAATTCATCATTAAGATCCCAAGCTTTGTGTTATTGCTTGCGACTGATTTTATTTAGGAGTTCCCATGAGCAACCCATTACTGGATCTGGCCCCGTTGCCTGAATTTTCAAAATTGCAGGCGGCTCATATTCAACCGGCCGTTGAAGCCGCATTGCAGCGTTGTCGTGAAACCGTTGCACAAACCTTAGCTGCTGGCGGTCCTTGGCATTGGGATAATTTGGTGGCCCCCATTGATGAAGTGGACGATCAACTGTCGCGGCTTTGGAGCCCAGTGAGCCACATGAACTCCGTCGTCAGCAACGACGAATGGCGCGCCGCCCACGATGCCTGTTTGCCCATGCTGTCAGAATACGGCACTTGGGTTGGCCAGCATGAAGGCTTATACCAAGCTTATAAAGCGCTAGCAGCCAGTGCCAACTTTGCTGAGTTAAGCCAAGCACAGCAAAAGGTGATCACCAATGCTCTGCGCGATTTTGAGCTGTCAGGCATTGGCCTTAATGCCGCTCAAAAAGGGCGTTACGGCGAAATTGTGGCGCGCTTGTCGGAGTTATCCAGCCACTACTCAAACAACGTATTAGACGCCACCAACGCTTGGAGTAAACTGGTGGTGGATGAGGCCGCTTTGGCCGGTTTGCCCCAATACGCCATTGCCGCCGCGCAACAAGCGGCGACGCAGCAAGAGCAACAAGGCTATTTGTTGACGCTGGAATTCCCCTCTTATCTGGCGGTAATGACGTACGCCGACGATCCGGCGCTACGCCAAGAGATCTACACCGCCTTTACGACGCGCGCTTCCGATCAAGGCCCGCATGCGGGCCAGTTTGATAACAGCGCATTCATGCAAGAAACGTTGGCGCTGCGTCATGAACTGGCGCAATTGCTTGGGTTTGCCAACTACGCCGAAAAGTCGTTGGCCACCAAAATGGCGCAAACCCCAGAACAGGTTATTGCTTTCTTAAATGAATTGGCGTTGGCATCGAAAACCCAAGGTGAGAACGAATTTAAGCAGTTAGCGCATTATGCGGCGAGCGAATTTGGCCACACCGATCTGCAGCCGTGGGACGTCACCTATTTTGCAGAGAAACAAAAGCAAGCCAAGTACGACATCTCCGACGAAGCCTTAAAGCCATATTTTCCAGAAGATAAGGTGATTGCCGGCTTGTTCTACACCGTTGAGCGGTTGTTTGGCATTCGTGTGCAAGAGCGGCACGAGTTTGATAAATGGCACGCCGATGTGCGCTTGTTTGACATATTGGAAGCCGATGGCAGCGTTCGTGGCAGTTTTTACTTTGATTTGTACGCTCGTCGCAATAAGCGTGGTGGCGCTTGGATGGACGATTGCCAAGGGCGCCGCCTGAAAATCGACGGCCAATTGCAGCGCCCTGTCGCGTATTTAACCTGTAACTTCAGTGCGCCAGTTGGGGATCAGCCAGCGCTGTTCACCCACGACGAGGTGATTACTCTGTTCCATGAGTTTGGCCATGGCATCCACCATATGTTGACGCGCGTGGATGCCGCAGGGGTGGCGGGCATTAATGGTGTTCCATGGGATGCCGTTGAATTACCAAGCCAATTTTTAGAAAACTGGTGTTGGGAAGAGCAAGCGCTGGCGCACATTTCTGGCCATTTTGAAACGGGCGAGCCACTGCCCAAAGCAATGCTTGATAAGATGCTGGCGGCCAAAAACTACCAAAGCGCCATGATGATGCTGCGTCAGCTTGAGTTTTCCTTGTTCGATTTTCGCATGCACTTGGAATACGACGGCAGCCACGATTGGATCAGCACCATTTTGGCGCAGGTACGTTCGCAAGTAACGGTGGTACCCGTGGTGCCCTTTGCGCGTTTCCAACACAGCTTTAGCCACATTTTTGCTGGCGGCTATGCGGCCGGTTATTACAGTTACAAATGGGCGGAAGTACTGTCGGCCGATGCCTTTGGCCGCTTTGAGGAAGAGGGCATTTTCTCCGAGCAAGCGGGTGCGGATTTTGCCAAGTACATATTGGAGCGTGGCGGCAGCGACGAACCCATGAATTTGTATGTGGCGTTCCGTGGCCGTGAACCGAGCACCGAAGCGTTGTTGCGCCACAGTGGCATTGCCGCTTAATTGCCGATAACCCCACCTGAAAACGGCCGCAATGTTGCGGCCGTTTGACGTTTTTCAGGGGCGTTTAAGGGTGGCCACACACCGAGCAATGGGGGCGTTTGGGCAAGCCCACTTCTCGAAACTGCATGGTCATGGCATCGATCATCAAAATACGGCCAGAGAGCGTGCGGCCCATGCCACTGAGCTGCTTAACCGCTTCGGTGGCTTGCATGCAACCTATCAGGCCAACCACAGGGGCTAAGATCCCCGATTCCACACAAGAGAGCTGCTGCTCGCCAAACAGGCTAGAAAAACATTGATAACAAGGCTTATCGGCCGCGTAATCAAACACCGTTAACAGCCCTTCCATGCGGATGGCTGCGGCGCTTATCAACGGCACTTTCGCGGCAAAGCAAAAGCGGTTAAGCAAATCGCGCGTGTGCAGATTATCGGTGCAATCTAAGACGATTTGGTGCTGCTGCACCTGCGCGGCTAACTCCGCTTCATCCAGCAAACGAGGGATCACCGTAAGCGCCACATGAGGGTTAAGCTGGCGTAATTCCATGGCGGCCGATTCGGCTTTATTCACCCCAATGCGATCGTCGCGGTGCAGCACTTGCCGCTGCAGATTCGACAGCTCCACGTGGTCGAAATCCACCAAGGTGATGGCACCAATGCCAGCCGTAACCAAATATTGGCTGGCCGCGCAGCCAAGGCCACCGGCGCCAATAATTAAAGCACTGGCTTGTTTGAGGGCTTCTTGGCCATCGATATCAAAAGCGCGGATCACAATTTGGCGGTTATAGCGCAGCAACTCTTGGTCGGATAACAGCTCGTCACTCATAAGCCACCCAACAGTTGATTGAAGGGCGCCACCGACACTTGGCTGCCGGCTCGGGGATCTTGGGTGGCTTGGGGGAGCACAATAAAACAGTTGGCACGGCTCATCGCCAGCGTCATATCAGAGCTTTGGCCACCGGCTGCAACCACCTGCAATTGACCATCTGCCGTGCGGCTTAAAAGGCCACGTTGGTATTCTTGGCGACCGGCTTCTTTGCGTAAATCGGTCATCAAGGTGGCGGTTAAGGTCAGCGATGGCCGTGGTTGCTCACCGGCAAGGTGGGCTAACAGCGGTTGCACCAGCTCATAGCAGGTCACCATCGAGGAGACCGGATTGCCCGGTAGCCCACAGAACCAGCTATTGGGCAATTGGCCAAAGGCAAAGGGTTTGCCCGGCTTGATGGCCAGTTTCCAGAAGTTCACTTGACCAAGCTCGTCCAACACCAGTTTGATGAAATCCGCCTCGCCAACCGAAACGCCGCCGGAGGTGATCACCACATCGGCTTGCGCGTCAGCGGCGATAAACGCTTGGCGTACGGCATCAAGATCATCGCGAATGACACCCAGATCAATCACCTCAACCTGCATTTGTTGCAGCATGCTGCGCAACGCGTGGCGGTTGGAGTCGTAAATTTGGCCCGCTTGCAGCGGCATCCCCGGCGCTTGCAGTTCATCGCCGGTGGAAAACAGCGCTACGGTTAAACGGCGAAAAACTGGGATGGCCGCTAAGCCAACTGTGGCCAAGACCGCGATTTCGGTTGGGCTGATCCGCAAGCCGGCGTTCAGTACCGTACTGCCGGCGGCAATTTCGCTGCCTTGTTGGCGCACAAATTGGCCAGCATTCACGCTCTGCTCAAAGGTAACAAGGCCATCGTTTGCCGAGGTTTGCTCTTGCATCACAATGCTATCGAGCATGGTGGGCAGCGGCGCACCGGTCATGATCCGCACGCAGCAACCCGTTGGGCAATCGCCGCTAAACGGCACCCCAGCAAAAGCGGTGCCGACGACACGCAGTGACTCGCCAGCGCGTACGTCAGCGGCGCGGACAGCATAGCCATCCATGGCGGAATTGGCAAAAGGGGGCAGGTCGATGGGGGCACGGATGGGCTCAGCCAACACTCGGCCTAAGCACTGCTCTAACGGCACCAGTTCAACGGCATCCATCGCTGTGGCCATGGCGCGCATGCGCTCGATGGCTTCGTTGGGCAACATCAGCCCCGGTTGGCTGCAACAATCTTGGGTCACCACGGCGTCTCTCTCTTAGTTATCTGCGGCGGATTATGCCACTGCAAGGTAAAAAGTGATGCTAATTATATCAATCGTAGACGGCTATCTCGGCCACGGAGGGGGCGGATCAGCGCCGTCGCAAGCGGACTTGCGTTGTTACGCCGGCGCATTATAATCGCGCGGCTTGCCTGCTGTAAGGCACGCTGAATTCACCCGGGTTCCCTCACCCCGTTAACCAAAAAGGTAACAGACCATGTTGCAACTTACCGTGGCGCAGCAACAGCGCGCCTTATTGATCCTCGTTAGTTTTCACATCGCCATTATTGCGGCCAGTAATTACCTCGTGCAGCTGCCCTTTCAGCTGTTTGGCTGGCACACCACTTGGGGCGCATTTAGCTTTCCGTTTGTTTATTTAGCCACCGACTTAACCGTCCGGATTTTTGGCGGCGCGGCCGCTCGTAAAATCATCTTTGGCGCCATGTTACCGGCGTTGATGCTGTCCTATTTGGTGTCGGTATTATGGTTTAAAGGCAGCTTTATGGGGCTGGCGAGCTTGGCGGAGTTTAACGGCTTTGTGGCTCGCATTGCGTTTGCCAGTTTTACCGCCTACGTTCTTGGGCAATTGATGGACATCACTGTGTTTGCTCGATTGCGCGCGAACGCCCGTTGGTGGCTGGCGCCGGCCGCATCCACCGTCGTGGGTAATTTCGTCGACACGGTGATCTTCTTTGCGGTGGCTTTTTACGCCAGTAGCGATCCGTTTATGGCGGCCAATTGGCCGGAGATCGCCGCGGTGGATTACGGCTTTAAATTGCTGATAAGCCTATTGCTGTTTTTGCCAGCTTACGGACTGTTGCTGCGGGCATTAACTGATAAAATCCTGAGTTCGAGCCACAGCTCAACTCAGGATAATGGATGACGCCTCATCAAGAACCGTTTGACGGCACATGGCAGCAGCGCTGCCGCACTTGGGCCGCCGCTGCTGGCAGTGATGGCGGCCACGATTTAGCCCACATCGAGCGCGTGGTTGCCACCGCTGAACGCTTAGCCAAAATTGAGGGGGCGGAGCGTGCAGTGGTGTTACCCGCCGCATGGTTACACGATGTGGTGCTGGTGGACAAACGTTCGCCCCAGCGTGCCCAAGCCTCACGGATGAGCGCCGATAAAGCGGTCGCGTTGCTGGCGGAGGCGGGCTATCCCACTGGCTACCTTAACGCCATTCATCACGCTATTGCCGCCCACAGTTGGTCGGCCAACATTCCCTGCACCACTTTAGAAGCGCAAATCGTCCAAGATGCCGATAGATTAGACTCGTTAGGCGCGATTGGGGTGTCTCGCTGTTTAATGTTGGGCGGCGAATGGCAACGAGCGCTTTATGATCCTCAGGACCCATTGGCACAGCAGCGCGGATTGGACGATATTGAATTTGTTTTAGATCACTTCTTTACCAAATTACGCGGTTTGCCTGCCACCATGGGCACGGCGGCAGCCCAAGCGGAAGGGCTTAGGCGCTGGCAATGGATGGCAGAGTACCTGCAACAATTAATGCATGAAATTGGTCGGCCGGTGCCCCCACTGCTTGCGGCGCCACTGGCCAGCGCCAAGGCGCCATGGCGATTCGGTTGCATTGATGAGGTGCTGGCAGTAAGTCACAACATGCCAGAATTTCATCAGCCTTATGGTGCGGATGAGTACCAGCGCCGGCTGCAACAACCCCACTGCATTCAAATTGCTCAAGTGGCCGATAAAGCCGCCGGCTTTATGGTTTCTTATGCGCAACCCGATGCCCCAGAAACGCTCTATTTATGGATGAGTGGTGTGTTGCCAATGTATCGTGGATGCGGCTTGGCAACGGCCATGTTAACAGGATTGCTGCAGTGGGCCACGGCTCAGGGCTACCAGCGCGTGACGGTAAAAAGCCGCAATCGTTATGCCGCCAAAGTACGGTTGTTGCTGGCGCACGGGTTTGCGATTGAGGCGGTGACGCCGCTGTCATTAGAACGCCATCCGGCGGATGATGGCCACTGCCTCCATCTGTCTAAAACGTTGCGCTAACCGTCGCGGCCGTGAGCCATAAAAAAACACCGCCGAAGCGGTGTTTTTTTATGCGAGTGCGCTAACGCTTAGTGGCGTTCAGGCGCAGGGGTAAGCTGATGCATGGCGTTAATTTCAGCTGCGCTTAAGTGGCCGTAATCGTCACGCATGTGGCGCAAGGTTTTGTAGATCATAAACGAGCACAGAAGCAACAATGGCAGGGCGAAGATCAAAATGGCTGACTGCATTGAGCTGACTGGGGCGTTCACCAAAATAAAGACCGCAGGGATCGCCACAATCACCAAACACCAGAAGATCTTTAATAAGGTGGCGGGGTTTTTGTTGCGATCTAGTTTCTTCTGAGTTTGGCAGGCAACGGTAAACACAGAACCATCTAAGGTGGTGACCAACAGTAAGAAAGTGGCAGCAATGAACACCAACAAAATGGCCGATGAGAACGGCAAGGTTTGCAGTGCTTGCACAATGGCCAAACCGGCTTGGCCATCGGCCACCATTTGGCTGATGTTCACTTTCTCGTCCAGCTGGGTTTTCATCATAAACGAACCCACCACGGCAAACAGTGCAGCAACGCCTGCGGTACCGCCGCCTAACATGCACGCCACCACTTCACGGATGGTACGGCCTTTGGATACTTTGGTGACAAACACACACATCATTGGGATGTAGATCATCCAATATGCCCAGAAGTAAGCAGTCCACGCTTGTGGGAACTTGGCGCCATCAATGGCATCGGTGTAGATGCTCATTTTGATGAAATTCGACGCCCACAACGCAATGGATGAACTGGTGTTCTCTAAAATAAACAGGGTAGGGCCAAACAGTAAGATGTAACCTACTAAGGCAAAGATGGCGTAAGTACCAAAGCCCGAAATGTTGCGCATGCCTTTTTCAATGCCCACAAACGAGCTGACAATCAGCAGGGCTGCTACCACCGCCAACATCGCCAGTTTTAAGCCCAAGCCATCGTTGATGCCGGTTAGTTGCGATACCGCTGCCGATACGATCGGCACCCCTAAGGCCAATACGATGATTAAGCCAAAGACCACGGCAATCGGGTAGGTGATGTCGATGATGCGACCAATCACCTTGCCTAAGGTTGGATTGGCGATCATGCTTTGCACCACATCGCTGATTTTCAAAGAGGTATTTTTACGTACGTAAAATGCGTACATCACTGGAATGGCGGAAATGGCATACAAAGCCCAAGCCGTTACACCCCAATGGTGCATGCTGTAAGTGACCGCCCATTCGTGTGCCAATGTGGAGCCCGGCTCAATGGCAAACGGCGGCGCATTAACGTAGTAAGACCACTCTAAAAAGGCCCAGTACACGGTACCGGAACCTACGCCGGCTAACGCCATCATGGTGATGTAGGAGAAGGTGGAAAACTCCGGTTGTTCGTTGCCCATGCGGATGTTCCCGTACTTACTGAACAGGAAAAAAAGCGCAATCAATACCAAGCCAAAACCAAACCACAAAATGGGGGTGCCCAAGTTGTAAGCCACCAGTGTAAAAATGCTGCCGGCTACGGCAATGGCATTGTCGGTGTCGGTTAAAAAGTAAGTGGATAAGGCAGTAACGATGATTAATGAGATCAGCACTGCCGCTCGATCGAAATTACCCGAACGAAAATCTTGCATAACGATGATTCCTAGCGCCAATCCGTTTTAGGATTGGTTAGCGGTTAACGCGAGAGAGTGCCCCAGCGCAATGTGGCGCTGGGGCAGCAGAAATTACTCGATGATGTAGGTCAGGATAGAAGCGGCTTGGATGGCATCCCAGTCCATTTCGATGCCCAAACCAGGGGCGTCCGGCACAGTGACGTAGCCGTCTTTGTTGGTGCGGATGACGTTCTTGGCACCCAGTTCAAAATTTTCGTATGGGTAGGCTTGTTCAAAAAACTTGCCATTGTTGTGCGCCAGTGCAACGTGCAAGTTAGCGGCTTGGGTTAAGGTGTAACCCCAGCTTTGCACTTCCAATGGCTTGCCATGAGCTTCGGCCAAGGCAAAACACTTCACTAATGGGGTGATCCCCCCACACACAGTGGCGTCTTGGCGTACGTCAGACCACATCTCTTTAGAGAGTGCGTACGCCACCTCTGGTAGCGTCAGCAAACAGTTACCGTGGCTGGAAATCTCCACATTGGTTTCACGCACCAAACGCTGGTAGGTGTGGTAATCGTAATCTGAGGTGGGGGCTTCAAACCACATCCAGTTGTACTCATCCAACAGCTTGGCCATCTTTAGGGCTTCTTGTTGGTTGTAGTACATGGCCGTATCGAGCATGAAGGCAATGCCGCTGTCCGCGTAACGGGCTTGTACCGCGTGCACTAATTTTACGTCGCGTTCGTATTGGCAGGCGCAGTGCATTTTAATTGCTTTAAAACCGTGCTCAATGCAGCCGTCGATGAACGGGAAATAATCTTCCATCTCTTCAAAGAACGGGGTGGAGGCGTACGACAGCATTTTATCGCGGCAACCGCCCAGCATTTGGTACAGTGGCATTTGCGCTTTTTTGCCTTTGATGTCCCAACAGGCGATGTCAAAAGGCGATTTGGCCGGTAACCCGCCCCAAGTACAACGGTTGGCTAACCAGCTGTTGATTTCGCCGGTGTTGATGGCATTTTTGCCAATCATGCCCGGTGCGATGGTGCGCATGGCTTCCACAATGCATTTATCAAAATCGTTTTCGGTGTAGCTGATGGTGGCACCAACCCCTTCGAGCCCGTCTTCGGTGATGATCCGCACGATGTTATTGGTGTGCAGCAGTGGCTCTTGGTCGTAGGCCCAAGGCAGGGTGTCGGCGTGGTTATCGGCTACCGCATACAGTTCGATGCGTTTGATTTTGCTTTCGATGGTCATCAGGTTATCTCGTCAGTGAGCGCGCTACATCTTAAGGCTGTGGCACGTTACAAAAATCGATTACAGGCGGCTATCGCCCAAGTTCATTTGCTGGCGGACGTCACGGCCTTGCAGGGCACGCAGCGATTTGTTGTGCTTGAGTGACAACACACAGGCAGCGCCTGCGGCATGGCCATATTCAAAGGTTTGCGCCGTAACACGCGCCGACGCTAAGGCTTCGTGCTCAGCCGATAAACAGCGACCGGCCACAATGATGTTATCGCCAATTTTAGGCAGCAAGGTGTTGTACGGGACGTCGTACCAATCGTTGATAAGCCAGTGCAGCTTTGGCTTGGTGCCTGAGTGCAGTTCAATCGGCCATGGGCTGCGACAGATCCCATCGTCGTCTTTTTGGCATGCGACAACCGCGTCATTGCTGAGCTTGGCCACGCCTTCAATAGAGCGGGTTTGGCGGATCCCCACTTCCACGGAAGTATCGACCACGTAGCTGTGCTCACAGCCAGGCATAAAGTTCAATAAGAAGCGTGCGTATTCACGTACTTGCTTGCGGCCAAAGATCTCGGCTTCTGTGAAGTCGACCGGATCAATCACATTTAATACGCGCCCATCTTGGCCAGCCAAACGGGTGGCGTTCACCATTAACTCGTTGGGGCGGGTGGTTGGGAATATCCAAATTTTATGGCGTGGTAACTGGTATTCGCCGCTGGCGTTCAACGCTAAAATTTGCTCAGTGACTTTCGGCGGACAAATGGTATCACTACCGAAATAGGCCAGATAAGCCTCCATGTCGACGCCACCTAAGCGGAAGAACATGGTTGGATTTTGAATTACGCCGTTATCGCCAAAGAAGTATTCGGCCCCAGCGCGAGCAACAACCGCCGCGTCGCCACTGGCATCAATGATGCGTTTGGCCAAGATAACGCTTTGCCCAGCATTGGACTCGATCACTACGCCACGGTAAGTGTCGCCCTCCATCACTACGCCGATAACCGCCGTGTGGTACAGCACGTTAACGCCGGCGGCTAATAAGAAGTTGTCGGCCACCTCACGCCACATCAGCGGATCGTGGGTTACGGTAAACGTTTTGCCATAACGTTGTGGCTCGGTCAGCCCGCCGCACGCCAACAAGGCTTGACGAAACTCTTCGGCAAAGCCGAACACCACTTGTTCGGGCTCGGCATCGGGCTCGTCTTTAGCAAGGTATAGACCACAGATGGTGCCCGATAAGCCGGCTACCGCAGCGCCACCACAAAACCCATACTTCTCAATGAGCATGGTGTTTAACCCTTGCCGACCACAGGTGGTTGCCGCAGCAACACCGGCGGAACCGCCACCCACGACGAGGACATCAACCTCAGCCAAAATAGGGAGCGTATTGTCTTGTGCTTGGATGCTATTTTCCAATTTCCAGTGTTTCATGGTGCCTTATTAGCCTGATATATCAGAGATACATCAATGGTATTCCTGTGAGCCCCCAAGAAACATGGCTGACATCACAGTTTTGCGGTAATCCAAAGGTGGCAACAGGCGGCTTGTGCCACAAATGTGATCTCAGTGTGATTTTGGGGCGCAAGCTCATCCGCGCCCACCTCGGTACTGCTTGAATGAGAGCGGCTATGATTCAAAGAAAAGAAGACAAAAAACGCAGTAGAAACGATGAGCTTAATAGAATGAGACAATAGCCATTGTCGCAGGCCATGAACTTTTTATAATGCCCGTGTCACCGGCATCGAATGATGCCTGTTTATAAGCTAGATGGGACAGACGCACGTGATTCAAGAGCCAAGCAACAAAGCGGAACGGGCGTATGATGCGTTAGAAGAGATGATTATTTTTCGTGAACTGGTGCCTGGAAGCATGGTGAGCGAAAAGCAGTTAGCGGAATCGTTAGGCGTGGGCCGCACGCCGGTGCGAGAAGCCTTACAACGTTTATCTTATGAACAAATGGTGGCCATTCATCCCCGTCGAGGCATTCAAATTCCGGTAATCGCCTTTGATGTGCAATTAAAAATTTTAGAAGTTCGACGTGAAGTGGAGGCGCTTTGCGTGCGGTTTGCCACAGAACGCGCCAGCGACGTCGAAAAAAACCAGATGCGCCAGCTCGCTGAGCAGTTGGAAATGTGCGCGGCTGGCACCAACGAACGCGAATATGCGGCGCTGCTTAAGCGCATCCATTTGTTGTTGGTTACCGCTGCGGGCAATGAATTTGTGCGTTTGGCGATGGTGCCGCTGCAAGGCCTGTCGCGCCGTTTTTGGTTTGCCTATAAAAACGCCCACAGCGATGTGCAACAAGCGGCGCAATTGCACGCCACAACATTGCGTCATGTGGTGGCCGGAGATGCCGCCGCCGCCGAGCGGGCTAGCCATCAATTAATGGATTACCTTACTGCAATGGCTTACGACAGCGTGCAACGCAAGCCCAATTAAGTGCGGCCGTTTGGGGGCTAAGGCTGGGCAAATTGGCGAATTAAGTTATGGTAAACGTGGTGTAAGCGGTCTAACTCGGCGCGCGGTGTGTGGCCTTGTTGTGCTAACGCTTGGATGCTTTGGTCGAGCTGATACAAGCTGTGGCGCAGCGGTTGGCTGGCCACCAAGCTTTGCATCCAAGTAATGGCGGCGTGGCGCTCACCTCGGGTAACGGCCGTAACTTGATGCAAGCTGCTTGAAGGGTATAGTACGGCCATGCCTGCCGCCAATTTCAACCGTTGCTGACCAAATTCGGTGTGGATTACTAACTCGCCACCGTCGTATTCGCTGGGCGCATTTAAAAACAGGGTCATGGAGAGATCACTGCGCAGCACCTGCTGGTTATGAGGCAAGCGCATGATGGCGGCATCAACATGGTCGCCATAGGCTTCATCTACTCCATAACGGTTAAAGCACGGGGGAAATATTTGCTGCGGTAACGCGGCTGAGATGAGGGCGCTGGCATGGCCAATGCGGTTTAAAAGCGCATTGGCTAACTGCTGTACTTGTGGGTCTTGCGCGTTTGCTTGGCGATTGTTTTTTACCTCACTGGCCATGCCCATGGCCGTTTGGGTGCCGTTTTGCCAAGGCACCGTATCTAACGTTTGACGCCACTGCAACACGTCGGCATCGGACAGTAAACGCTCGACAATAATCATAAAAACATCCTTGTTGATTCATCTCTTATTAAGATCTTTACGGTCACTAACGTGGATGGAAAAGGGCGCAAAAGCAACCGCCGTAGAGCCGTTTACGACGAGGTATGCTCGGTGCTGTAAAACAATGGGGCGCCATGGCGCCCCATTGCTGTTGCTGGCCACGATGATTACTGGCCACTAAGTTGCTGGTAGTGCGGGGCGTTAAAACTGGTAATTCAGAGAGAAACGCACATGGCGCGCATCGCCTAAGTACATGAATGCACCAGAACGGTAGGCCGCCAAGTAATAGGTTTCATCCAGTAAATTGGCTACATTTAACTGCAACTGCAGGTGAGGGCTGTGCTGATATTGGGCAAACAAGTCAAACACCTCATAACTGGGCACGGTAATGCTGTAACGGTCGTTATCGGCATCAAATCCCGCGCCGCCATCGGGCTGGCCGGCGTACATTTTTCCTTGGTAGCTGTAATCGCCGCCAAAGGCAAAACGCGGGCTGGCTTGGTAGCGCAGCTGCGCATACAGCGAGCGCTCTGCGAAATTGGATAACGTAAGGCCAAGGGTGTCGGGATCGATGGACTCCAGCACTTCGGCGGCCATCGCGGTGGCCGACAATTGCATTGAGAGCCGGTCGGTTAATTGCCCCATCAATTCCAGCTCAACCCCTTGCACCCGATTTTTACCGGTATTAAGGCTTCCCAACAGGGCGTAATCGTCTTCTCCCACGCTTTCCATCACATCCGATTTGGTGATCTGGAACAAAGCGGCGCTGAGTAACAGATCGCTGCCGAGCCGCCATTTGGTTCCCAATTCGAGGTTTTCTACGGTTTCGGGCTTGGCCTGTGCCGCTTGCGTGCTGTCGCCGCAGATCCCGCCGTAGCCACAACTGGCGCCCAAATCGGATTCGCCGCCATTAATGTTGTTCGCCGTGCCGTAATTGAAGTACAAATTGCCGTTGTCGGTTACCCGAAACAGCAGCCCCGCATGGCCATTCACGAGCGTATCACCATAAAGGTATTCGGTGGTTTCGTCGTTACGAGTCACCGCATTGCGGTAACGGTATTTGTCGGCTCGGACGCCAACATGCAACTGCCATCGTGGGCTAAGTTCAATGTTATCCAGTAGATAAGCGGATGCGGTTTTAACCCGAAATTGCGCGTCTGGCGCCCCAACTAATGCCGTGCGCCCCATCAGGGTGTTGATGTCGCTAAGGGGGGAGCCATTGCCATCAAGGATGCAATAGCCTGCAGATGCACCACGGCGGCCAGCCACAATGCAATTAGAGGGGTTGCCATAAGCCAATTCATATTGGCCGTTATCTACCGACTCTTCAGTAAATTCACCGCCCACAACCCAGTGATGTTGCCAACCACCAAGGCGATGTTGGCCAGCGAGGTTCCATTGGGTACTCCAGTAGGCGACCTCTTGCCAACCTTGATGACTGCTGAGCGATAACGTGCTTTGTTCGGGCGCTGTTGGATCGCTAATGTCCCGCGTGGTGCCGCGCAGCCCCGTAAGCACGTAGCCATTTTCCGTGCGGCCGACCCGTGTGGCTTGCGATAAGATCAGATCCTCGTGCCACTGATATTGGCTTCTGAGCGTCGCAGTACGCACATCGGAGCGCAAAAAGTCTCCTTGTTGCGCGTATACCGGTACTTCCGCTAACGGTTGCTGGGTGTTTTGATCAAAATAACTGCCCAGATCGGGCACATCCTCAGCGTTGAGGTAATAGCCATCGGCGATGACGTTCCAACGTGAATTGGGGGTAAATAAAACCGAAGCATGCGCCCCTTGGCGGGCACGGGTAATACCGGTGCGATCCGGCGCTTGTTCATCGGCATGTAGCGCATTGATGCGAACCGCACTCCACGCGTTTAAAGGCTGGTTTACGTCGATGACCGCGCGATGATAATCATCACTGCCAATGCCCAAATCAAGGCGGCCAATTTGGTAATCGGTGGCGGCCACCTTAGTCACGCTATTAACTGCGCCTCCAGAGCTGCCGCGGCCGGCAAAGGTGCCGCTGGGGCCTTTGGTGATCTCAACGCGTTCGGTGGCAAAACTTTCGCGGGTGCTCATGCCAGAATCGCGCAAACCATCCACAAACACATCGCTGCGCGCTTCATGGCCCCGAATAATGTAGCGATCGCCGAACGCATTACCATTTTCACCGGTGCCGAGTGTGATCCCCGCTTGCGAGATCAGCACCTCTTTTAAATCGCTGTTACCGGCTTCTTGGATCTGATCTTGGCTGATGACAGAGATCATTTGAGGGGTCTCAAATAGGCTCTGGGTGCGACGAATATCAGAGGCTTTATCAAACCGATAATGGCTGTATTGAATGCCATGCACCTTAATCCGCTCAATGCTATCGGTCGGGCATTTTGCGCTCTCAATGCAGGGCGTTTCAGCGGCATTGGTTGCCGTTTGTAGCGATTGTGGCGCTAAGGGCGGCGTCTCTTGGGCGTGAGCTTGAACGCCGCCAACCAGCAGCGCAGCAGCGAGGGTGTGGCTGCCTAATGGTAAAGGGCGGGAGGGTTGAGTCATGTTCATTATCATCCATGTAATGTAAAAACTGCGAGCTGGATGTTAATGATGTTGATAATTATTATCAACAAGATTCGGGGGCGATTTGGTTGCGGCTAAGCCAGTGGTTTTCTCTGCTGCTTGGCCGTACACTGACACTTACTCTGCCCACATCGCCTATTTTTGCTATGTATCTTCGCACCAGCAGCCGACAAGACCGAAAAACTCGGCGTCGCAATAACAATATTTTGATTTTATTGGTAGCGGGTATTGGCCTGCTGCTGCTGAGCATGCAACGACTGATAGAGCCGCATAACAGCCTGCTGCTGTTGCCACCGGAGTCGCAATTGCAAGCCCTAGTCTTTGCCGAACATCTGCTGATGTTGGAGCAAGGGCAATGGCACAGTGAACCGGCTTTAGAGGAGGAAGCGGTGGCTCGCCTGTTAACGTACTGGCGACAAGCCCAGCTGATTGCCATTGCCGAGCCAGAGCCACTCCCCCGAGCGCCAATCTTGGTCGACATCTATTTTAGCCACACCGATATGCCAACAACGGCCTTGCTGTATCCCCATTTGGCGGCCATTAAGTTACAAGGGCAGCCGCAATGGTGGCGTTTGGTCAATCAAGAAATGGGGCTGTTACTGCCCAAGAGCGTAGGGGCAAACTGATGCCAGAATTACCGGAAGTTGAAGTCACTCGTCGTGGCATTGAACCCCACTTATTAGGCCAACAAGTGGTGCAGGTGGTTGTGCGCCAACCCAAGTTACGATGGCTGGTGGACGAGACCATTCATCAATTAGAAGGGCAGCAGATCCGAGCGGTAACGCGGCGCGCCAAATACCTCTTACTGGACAGCTTAGCCGGCACGTTAATTTTGCATTTGGGGATGTCGGGCAGTTTGCGGATCTTAGATCCCGCTCCCCCTCCGGGCAAACACGACCATCTGGACCTAATACTGGCCAATGGTGCGGTACTGCGTTTTAACGATCCGCGCCGGTTTGGTGCTGCCATCTGGTGGCCATTACCAGTAGCGGCCCAGCCGCTGCTGCAAAAACTGGGGCCAGAGCCATTAACCGAAGCGTTTAATGCCGACTATTTGGCCAGCCAACTGAAAGGCAAAACCAAAGCGATTAAATTAGCGCTGATGGATAACGCCATCGTTGTGGGGGTTGGCAATATTTACGCTAACGAGGCGCTTTTTGCCGCCCAAATCGACCCACGTCGTGCCGCGGGGCGCATCAGCATGGGGCGTTTAGAGCCCTTAGTTCGCGAGATAAAAACCGTGCTAACCCAAGCGATTGAACAGGGCGGCACCACCTTAAAAGATTTCACCAACGCCGATGGCAAGCCCGGTTATTTTGTGCAGCAGTTGCACGTCTACGGCCGTGGCGGCCTGCCATGTACCCGTTGTGGCACGGCGTTAAAAGCGCTCAAACTTGGCCAGCGCACCACCGTTTATTGTCCGCACTGCCAACGCTAGCGTGGTGCTATTATCAAACCGTGTTGTGTGGCCAATGGGGAGGTTAAGCGCTTTTTAACAGCGCTTAAATTTTTGCAGCGCCAGTGATTCCGGCGCGGGGTAGCCACTGGCTAATAGCTGCGCTATGCCATTGGGCGTTTGCACAATACGCGCTTTAGCAACCGCAATGCGTAAGGCCTTATTGGCCTGCACCATCTGCGGATCTTGGTAGCCTCGTGCGTGATCTAAATGCACACATATGGCGTTATAGCGCACGTGGGTTGGGGTGATCCCAAGGTTAATGAGGCGCACCCCAAATTCGCGATCAAGCCCGCCCCATTGCATGCGCTCATCAAAACCGTTTACCGCCAAAATGTCATCCAACCAAGCCGAAGCATTGGCGCCTTTTAAGTTGCATTGGGTGGTGGTGATCCGGTTTAACAGCGCCGCAGATCGAGCGCCCACGCGCAGTTTTAAGGTGCCTCGGCGGCGCGGCAAACCATGGCGATGCAACCAAGCCACATCAAAACAGCGCTGATGTTGCACATCATCTTGAGTAATGGCTTGGCTGGTGGCCATGGGTAACTTGTAATAACTGCCAGAAAGATAACGGCCACGCCGCGCATGTTGAACGTGGGTAGCCACAAAATCCGACCGTAAAATGCAATCGCCATCGGTAAAAATCACGTACTCGGTACGGACGTGCAGCAACGCTTTATTCAAGATAGCGCACTTTTGAAAGCCATTATCCGGATGCCAAACATGAGTAATATCCAGAGGGGTTGTTGCCTGCATGCGCTCTATCAGTGCTTGGGTTGCAGCGTTTGAGCCATCATCGGCGACAATAACCTCAAAGTTTGTATGGGTTTGATTCACCAGCCCCCAAAACACCTTCTCTAGCCAAGCCTCTGAGTTATAAGTGGTAAATAAAACCGTAACGCGCATTTCCTGTCCTTGGAGTTGCTGTGCCTTCGTGGCTCAACTGTAGCATTGGTTGTGTGTGCAGGGTTTGATAGAAAGACCCATTTAAATCAATTTTTTGCCTCTTTTTTCTGGAAGGCGATCTGCACCACTGGGGGCACAAATTGGGTAATGTCCCCTTGGTGGCGGGCAATCTCTTTGATCAAGGTGGAAGAGACAAAACTGTTGTGCTCACTGGGGGTTAAAAACACCGTTTCAAGGGTGCTGTCTAAGCGCCGATTCATGTTGGCCAGTTGCAGTTCGTATTCAAAATCCATGTTGGTGCGCACCCCCCGAATTAATACGTTCGCTTGCTGCTGTTGCGCCAAATGCACCAGCAGACCACTAAAGCCGATAACCGTTACGTTCGGCAGATGGCGGCAGGCATGACGCACCAGTTCAACCCGTTGCTCCAGAGTAAACATGGGTTGTTTCGATGGGCTGGCCGCAATGGCGATGATCACCTCTGAAAACAGTTGGCTGGCTCGCTCGACTAAATCTAAGTGGCCATTGGTAATGGGGTCAAAGGTACCGGGATAGAGTGCTTTAGTGTGCATGGTTGTAATTACGCAGGTTTTGAATTAGATGAGTGTACTCTTTTTCTATTATATTTAGATATTTTTTGATATATTAATTTTAATATAATAAAGAAATTAATATATCATGCTTTACATATGCACAACATTTAGACAGGTAATCCTCGCATTAATGAATACAAAAAATTCAGATAATGCAGAGATTCTTTTCTTTTCAAGAAAATATAATATTGACTCTGTTAGATTTAATACCAACTCATTACCTAGCAATATTAGATTTCATGTTATACCAACAAAAAAGTTTAAACATGGATTATTTTATAGTGCCTTGGGATTATCAATGCACTTAAGAAATAAGTTAAACAAGCCATGTTCAAAAAAACAAAAAGATTTTTTTCGTAAACATCTGCTTTCATTTGCTGACGTTAATTTTGAAAATGCAAATGACTTAGTTGTATTTCAAGAGCAAACACCTGTTGCAAGATTGTTTATTCAAAACTTTGCATCATACACTGCAATTGAAGATGGCTACGCAAGCTACATACATTTAAAAAAGTCAGGCATAGAAAAAATTTATTCATATATTACAGGGAAGCCAAGTGATTATGTTTTGGCCGAAAATGATAGATGCATTAAAAACATTGTTCTTTTCCCTGATAAAATTCCATGTAGGGTGAAAGATAAAACTGTTGGGTTAATTATTAATGATGAAGTTAGAACATCTGTGCTTTTTAACTTCTTTAATTGTAAATATAGAGTAAACCCTAATGAAAAAACAATATTGTTAATCACTCAACCTATTGTTGAACCAGGGCAAGATCATGAACATATTT
>JAWXTX010000003.1:0-62309 GCA_044433165.1 Ferrimonas sp.
ATGGGGGCAGATAGCGGCGACAGTGTGCCTTGTTCGCATTTTAGATTACCGGTGATGTGTAATTTTTTCGGGTTTATTCCAAGCTGCTGAAAGCGTTCTGATTGTGCTGTACTTTGAGCCCCTATTTGCGCTAAAGGCTGGAGCAGATAGTGGGTGAGCCAAGAATAGCGCAAATAGCGTTGGTGGCTTTTTTCGGATAAGCGGCCATTGAGCAAAACCACGGGGCGTTGCTGTTGGCGAGCAATGGTCAAAAAATTAGGCCAAAGCTCAGATTCTAATAGGATGCTCAGTTGCGGATTAAAGTGGCCGAAAAAGCGTCGTAATGGCCCTGGGAGATCAAAGGGCAAATAAACGTGTTGTACACCTTGGCCAAAGAGCTGGGTGATGGTTTGTGAGCCGGTGACGCTGCTGCAGGTGATCACAGGAGTGAGATCAGGGTATTGCTGCATGATGGCTTTAATCAGCGGCGCTGCCGTAATGGTTTCGCCAACCGATACGCAGTGAAAATGCACACAAGCCGATGGAATGGGCAGTGAATCTGCATGTTTAGAGTAGAGGCCAAAACGCTCTGAACAGCGATGACGGTAGCCGCTTTGACGCCAGCTACGGCCATACAGCTTGAGTAAGAGTAACGGTAAAAAAAGATAAAATAGAAGGGTATATAGGCGCTGCATGACAATCCTTGCTTGCCTTGAATAGTCTGGGAGACATCGTTAGCAAGAATAGGCGATTTTAAGGTGTTCGTTTTTCAGGGGGGTTGTGCAGTGCGCGAGAGCGAGCGTGCAGTAGGACTATCAAAAAAAACGGCTCAGATCATCATCTGAGCCGTCAGGCAATCACGTTTGGTGGGTTATTCGGCAACCAACTCGCCGCAGAAACGGTAACCTTCGCCATGGATGGTAGCGATGATTTCAGGTGTTTCTTGGTGACTCTCGAAGTGTTTACGAATGCGGCGAATGGTCACATCAACGGTGCGGTCGTGTGGCTTAAGTTCGCGGCCAGTCATTTTCATCAGTAAGTCGGTACGAGACAAAATTTTGCCTGGATTCTCAATAAAGTACAGTAATGCACGGAATTCAGAACGAGGTAACTTGAATGACTCGCCACTTGGGCTGATCAGGGAACGACTGTTGATCTCCAGTACCCAATGATTGAACTGATAAGATTCAACCTGTGGACGATCTTCGGATTGGCGAGAAACATTAACAATACGATTCAACAAGTTACGTGCACGAATGGTTAATTCACGCAGGTTGAAAGGCTTGGTAATGTAATCATCTGCACCAATTTCAAGACCTAAAATTTTATCAACTTCGTTATCACGGCCAGTTAAGAAAATTAAGGCAATATCGTCTTTTTCACGCAGTTCTCGTGCCAGCAACAAACCGTTTTTACCCGGTAGGTTGATGTCCATAATCACAAGGTTAATCTTGTGATTTTTGAGGGCAGCGTGCATCTCTTCACCATCTGTGGCCATGGTTACTTGGTAACCTTCTGCCTCAAAGATGCTTTTAAGAGTGGTACTGGTGACGGCTTCGTCTTCAACAATAAGAATATGCGGGTTTTGCATGTGGGCTACCTAGAAAGCACAATTTATTACAAGCTACGACGCTCAATGGAATCATCGTAAAGCATAGGCAAAGACCCATTGATGCCATTAAGGCCACGCATTCTGCCATATTGCATATGTTGCTAAGGCAGGTTTGGGTATTGCCTAGTGGCGCTATTATCTATCAGAAATCCCTAATAATGAGACAGAATGTTTTCCGATTTTGTTAACATTTGACTAAAAGTGTTAGCTGTGTCACGCTTTTGCGGGATAGTTGCTTCACTTTGCATGCATTATCAAATTAAAAGATCTGGACTTAATCGTTAAATTAGAAATCTTGGGTGTGATAATTCAAATGTTCCGTCGTTAAACTTTAGTAAAAAGATAAGAGTGCGCACGGTTTTATGGCGCTTTCGTCTGCATCTTTAATAAGTTTTTTTTTGATATCCATAACGTTACCGCGCTTGACTCTAATAGGTTAATCCGTTGTAGTTGTCGCTCTTAAAAGAAGAGGTGCAATGTCTAGATAACCTTAACAAAGCGGATAAGCGCTAATGCGTTAAGGTAACGGAGCACATTGCCGAGGTTTGTGTTGGCTTATTCCAACCAAATCGGCTGCTGAGGCTGAATCCTCAGGGCTGTCACCAAAGTGCTTGGAGCGCAGACTCTAGGTTAATGCATACGGTGGAGAGCTTCTGGACAGATCCTATTGGGTATATCTCAAAGGCTGCTGCCGAGCTCTCGAGCAATCAAGGTTTGAGCAATGACCCTACAACTTCCTTCCCTTACTGTCGCTAAATTTGGCGGTACTTCCGTGGCTGATTACGATTCGATGCAGCGTTGTGCTGACATTGTTCTAGCCGATCCGCGTGTGCGTGTGGTGGTTGTGAGCGCCTCTAGTGGCGTGACGAATCTACTTGTTACTCTTAGCCGTGGCACGGAACCACAGCAGCAACAGCAGATATTGGCGCAGATCGCCGCCATTATGCAGCGTATTTTAGTGGATCTACAACGGCCGGCAGCGGTGGTGGCGTATATTGATCAGCAACTGACGCAGATGGCGCAGTTAAGCGAAATTTGCGCCCAAGCCCAAGCCCAAGACCGCGATCGCGATGCGTTATTAGTGATGGGAGAGCTCTGCTCTTCTGCTTTGTTTGCGGAGTTGTTGCGCCAACGAGGCGCGCAGGCGGCGGCATTTGATGTGCGCCAAGTGTTACGCACAGACAGCTATTATGGCCAAGCAGAGCCGCAGGTGGCAGCAATTAAACGCTTAACTCACACGCATTTACAGCCACAATTAGAACAGCAGGTTGTGGTTACGCAGGGGTTTGTGGGGGCCGATGAACAAGGGCATACCACCACATTAGGACGAGGTGGTTCGGATTATTCGGCGGCCTTATTAGCTGAAGCATTAGAGGCCAATGTGTTAGCGATATGGACCGATGTGGATGGGATCTACAGCTGCGATCCTCGTTTGGTTCGTCAGGCTCACCCGATCCCTGAGTTATCGTTTGATGAGGCGGCGGAAATGGCCACTTTTGGTGCCAAAGTCTTACACCCAGCCACGATATTACCGGCGGTTCGCAGCGGTTGCCCTGTGTTTGTTGGCAAAAGCCGAGCGCCAGAGCAGGGCGGAACTTGGATTCGCAAGCAGGTGAATACGTTACCAGGGTTTCGGGCGTTAAGTTTACGTCGTAAGCAGACGCTAATGACGGTACACAGTTTAAATATGCTGCATGCGCGCGGCTTTTTGGCTGAGCTGTTTGTGATTTTAGCGAAGCATCGCATCTCTGTGGATTTGATCACCACCTCCGAAGTATCGGTGGCATTAACGTTGGATGACACCGGTTCGAATGGCGATGGGGCTTCATTGATTACCTCGGAATTACTGGCGGAGCTGGCGCCATTATGCCGAGTTGAAATTACTCAGAATTTGGCGCTGGTGGCGGTATTGGGTAACCAATTAGCCAGTACACCGGGGGTGGCCAAGCAGGTGTTTGATGTGATGGCACCTTATAACATTCGCATGTTTTGCCAAGGGGCGAGCCCGCATAACATCTGTTTTTTAGTGGCCGAAGAGGAAGCGCAGACCGTTATTGAGCAGCTGCATCAGCATTTATTGGAGCCAGTTAGCGTGGGTTGTTAAGCGATATCATGGCATGCAAAAAAAGGGATCATCTGATCCCTTTTTTCATGAGCAACGCCGCATCAATTACTCGTCAATTAAGCCAAATTGGTCGCGCAGTATGGCGATAATTTCCGCTTTGGGGTTGGCGCTCAGTTCGATTTTTTCGCCGGTGATCTTTTCGGCAATATTCAGATAAGTCTCAGAGACCTGCATTAACACTTCCGTTGGCAATGCGTTATTTTTGGCTAACGCTAAGCGTTCAGTCATGCGATCTTTGTTTAATAAAATATCGGGATCGGGGAAATGGCTCAGCAGCAGTTGGCGGAAGCCCTCTTTAGACTGCTCAATGATTTGACCATCGCGATAAGCTGGGCCGTCCCAAATGCGAGATGAGTCGGGGGTGCCGACTTCATCCATGTAAATTAATTGTTCGTTGCCGGTCGCATCGGTGACGTAGCCAAACTCAAATTTGGTATCAACAAACACTTGATCCAGTTCGGCCAAGGCATTGGCGATCAGATCAAAGCCCTCTTTTAAAAGCACTTCATAACGATCAACATCGGCTGGTGAGCGGAAGTTAAAGGCATGATAGTTGGCATCAATATCTGCACGGGTGATGTTGACGTCGTCCACTGCTGGTACCCCTGGGATCCCCTTTAATATGCCTTTGGTGGATGGGGTGATCAGCAACTTGGGCAGCTTTTGATCTTTGCTTAATCCTGCGGGCAGTTCAATGCCACAGAAGCGGCGTTCGCCTTTACTGTAGGCGCGCCACATGGAACCGGTAATGTATTGGCGGCAGATCGCTTCGATCATCACTGGCTTGGCTTTTTGTACAATCCAAACAAATGGGTGAGGGATCTCTAAAATGTGGCTGTCAGCCAAACCATGGGCTTTAAATTGGCGGAACCAATGGTTAGAAATGGCATTGAGTGCTGCGCCTTTACCGGGGACGCCGGCCATACCGCCTTCACCGTGCCAAATGCAATCAAACGCTGAGATCCGATCGGAGATCACCATGATGGCTAACGGCGCATCGGCAGCAACGTTGTACCCTTTTTCTTGGATTAAACGCGCACTGTCTTTGGCAGTAAGCCAATACACGGAGCGCACTTTACCTGAATGCACGGGGGCATCGGTACGGATCGGGAGATCGTTATTAACAGCGAGTACTTGGTCGGCAAGGTTCATGATGACGTTCCTGTATCGAAAAAGAGTAGGGGAGCGCTTAAAAAAGGGGGTGCTGGCGGCAGGCCATCCATGATGAATGATGGCGTTTGGCGAGCAGCCAATGGCGCTTTAGTGACAGGATGATATCAGACTTGCGGCGTTCAAAGTTCAGCAGAAAACATTGTTTTAAAAACAGTAAATTCGTGACATTAGGCCAGTTTGAACCATGAATTATTGGTGTTTGGGCCATGTTATAGAGCCATTTTCAGGCACAAAAAATCCGAGGCATGGCCTCGGATCTGGCATCAACATTCGCCGCTGTTCTTAGCCATTGGCGATGATTGGGCAGGGATTAATGGCTGTGCTTACCGCAGCACTCATCACCATTACCGCAGCTGCCGGTGCCGCCACAGCATTCGTGATCGTCATGAGCGTGATCATGGCCATGGTCATGGCTACCACAAGCGCCACTGCCACAGCAGCCGTGCTCTTCTTCCTCTTCGTGGTGATGGTGTGAGCCACAACCACCGCCACAACAACCGCCGCCAACACTGGCTGGGTGGCCTTGTTCGATCTCTTCTTCAGTGCCTTCACGTACGGCAACCACTTCTACTTGGAAGTTCAGATCTTGGCCGGCCATTGGGTGGTTACCATCAACGATAACCGTGTCATCTTTCACTTCGGTGACCACAACTGGGCGTGGGCCTGCATCGGTTTGCGCCATAAAACGCATACCCGGAATGATGTCTTCAACGCCTTCAAACGCAGCCAGCGGCACTTCTTGGATCAGTGCCAGCTCAATGTCGCCATACGCATCAGCTGCTACGATGTCTGCATCGAGTTGATCGCCTGCTTGTTTGCCCTGCAACTGCGCTTCTAAACCCGGGATCAGGTTATCAGCGCCGTGTAGGTATTCCATTGGCTCCGCACCAAATGATTCTTCAATGATCTCACCGGCGCTGTTACGCAGGCGGTAATGCAGGGTCACTACCGTATTGTTGTCGATGATCATCTGATCACTCCCGTTATAAGAAAAAACGCATAGTACGAGATCTGGCGCTGCAAACGCTAGGATCTGGCTAACAGTTTTTTAGCTTTAAGCGCCGTTGCTCACTGTATGGACACACATCGGGGATCTGGTTTGCTTGAATGTTGGTTTGTAATTGTTGCCAATATTCAGCGGTTAATAGCTCTCTGTGGTGCGCCATAAAGGCGTTTTTAATGGCCGGTCGTGCCAATAAAAAATGGCCAAACTCTTCGGGAAAAATGTCTTTGTCGGCAACGGAAAACCACGGCTCGGCGGCCAATTCTTGCTCGGGGGTGTGTGCTTGGGGGAGGTGGCGAAAGTGGCAGTCTGTCATGTATTCAATTTCGTCATAATCGTAAAAGACCACACGGTTATGACGGGTGAGACCAAAGTTTTTAAATAACATGTCGCCGGGGAAAATATTTACCGCAGCCAATTGTTTAATTGCATAGCCATATTCCTCAATGGCGTGTTCGAGCTGCGCTGGGGTAGTGTTATCTAGGTATAAATTCAGTGGCGTCATCCGCCGCTCTACATAGAGGTGGCGGATAATCACTTGCTCTTCATTAAGCTCCAATTCGCTGGCGGCAACCGTTTGTAATTCTTGCAGTAGGGCATCGCTAAAGCGCGCTCTGGGAAACACAAAATTGGTGTATTCCTGCGTGTCTGCCATACGACCGACGCGATCATGACGCTTTACCAGTTCATACTTTTCTTTTACTTGCGCTTTGGTGAGATTTTTCGGCGGGGCAAAGACGTCTTTGATGATTTTAAACACCACTGGTAATGATGGCAGTGTAAACACCGCCATCACCATGCCTTTGATGCCAGGGGCTATCTCAAAGCGATCTTGGCTGTGATCCATATGATGTAAAAAACCTCGGTAAAATTCGGTTTTACCGTGTTTTTGTAAGCCAATCGCGCTGTAAAGCTCGGCCCAACTTTTATTGGGCATAAGCTGCTTTAAATAGCTAACAAGCAGCGCCGGTTGATTTATATCGACCATAAAATAGGCGCGGGTAAAGCTAAAGACGACCGACAGTTCATCCACATCGGTGATGAGCGCATCAATATAAAGCCCGTATTTGCTGTGGCGAATGGGCAGCAGCAGCGGGCAAAAACCTTGGTAGCCAACCAGTCGGCCTAGCAGATAAGCGCCTTTATTTCGGTAAAAGATGCAATCCAATAGTTCGATGCGATGGTAGTTACCTTGAGCGACTAATGGCGCGAGTCGCGCCCAAACTGCGGCGATGTCTTGCTCTAAATTGGCAAAATGGTGACCAAAGCGCGAAGGGTTGAGCAGGTGTTTGATGTCATTTTGAGGATCATCGCTTAATTGGCGGTATTGGCTGAGTTTTTCTGGAGCAAAATGGGCACGGGTATGGACGCTGGTATGCAAAAACAGCAATTGTTGCGCTAAGCCTCGGTGGCGAAACAGGCGTGAGAAGACCGAATTAAAAAACGTTTCGGCCATTTCCGCCTGTGGGTGGCCTTGCAGTAAATGTTGGTAGGCCTGCTTTGTGCTGCGCCATAACTGATTGGAGATCACTGGGGTGGCGATTTGCTGCATGATTTTTTGGGTTTGCAGCTCTACTTGCTCATTATAAAGCGCAATCCGTTGTCTTTGCGCCGCATCAGCCGCCTGCCAGTCTTGGTGAATAAAGCGCGTCTTGGCTTGGCGTGAAATGCGCATAAATATTCGAAAATGTTTATCAAATCCGGCCAAAATTTGATACGCCAATTGGTTGGGGGTGATGTGCTCCATGGCTCACGTCCTTGTGCGCAGCGCATTCGTATATTGCCTTGGCTTGGTAGCGGCTAAGGCACGATTCCATTGCGTTAATGTGAGCTTTTCAAGCGCGCCTTGCAATACCCTTTATGGGGCTGCGGTAAGGTTGCATTCTTGGGGGCGGGGGGTACTCTTGGCCATCCGATGTGTGGAGGACAGATGGCACAGCTCTATTTTATTTTGGTTTCACCTCAGCGTGGTGAAAATGTGGGCGCGGCGGCGCGTGCCATGAACACCATGGGTTTTGAACATTTACGCATTGTGGACTCGCAAGCGCACTTAACCGATGAAGCGCAGTGGACTGCGCATGGTAGTCAGCATTTACTTACGCAGGCGCAATCGTTTGCATCGCTTGCTGATGCACTGGCAGACATTGATTTAAGCTTTGCCACAACGGCCCGTAAAAGGGGCGATAAGCGGCGGCTGCATACGCCCGCCACTGCGGTGCAACAGGTGCAGCAACTGGGCTCGAGTATTCAGCGGGTGGCGTTGGTCTTTGGTTGCGAAGCCTCAGGCTTGGCCAATGACGATTTGGCGCAGGTGGATTTATTAACCACCATTCCCTTAGCAAACGCTTACCCATCGCTCAATTTAGGTCAGGCTATCATGCTGTATGCCTATGAATTTTCTCAAATTCCCATCCCTGAAGCTGCTACGGCCAATGCACCGCAATTTGCCGCGCTAAAGCAGCGTAGCCACGCTTTGCTGGATCAATTGGCGGTAGCAGAGCACGAACCCTTACGTCGCTGGCTTGCAGATAGTTTAGGCACCATAAAGCAACGGGACGTCGCTATGCTGCATTTGTTATTAGGTGATATCGAAAAGGCTATCAAGTGAGCAGTTGACAATGATTGCCTAAACAACGACCGTAGAGGGCAGCGAATAGATTGAATTCGCAGCATATCTTTGGGAGTTACTCAGCAAATGCATCGTTCACACATGGCGTACATCATTATTGGCACCATGACCACAATCGGCTCTGGCCGAATGGGGGCGGGCGCGTAGTACCTCAGTAATCCGAACGCAAACAAGCCCGCTTTTAGAAAAAGCGGGCTTGTTTCGTTTGGGCTTGAATTTGAGTAAGACAGGGAGATCGACATCGATGAAGGTTATGAAATTTGGCGGTTCATCATTAGCTGATAGCGCCAAGCTGCAAGCAGTAGCCTCGTTACTGCACACTGAAGTACAGCAGTGTCCCTTAATGGTGGTGGTGTCTGCGCCTGGTGGTGTTACTAATTTATTGGAGCTGGCCGCTCAAGAAGCCACACAAGGATTGGCTCAGCCACCCGCATTGGCGCAATTAAGTGCGCGCATTGATGCCATGGTTGCTGAGTTGGCCTCTGTATTATCAGAGCCTGATGCTTTGCAGCAGCAATGGCAATGTGAACAACTCGAATTACAACGATTATTGCAAGGCATTGCACTGTTACGTCGCTGCCCAGATGAGGTGATGGCGCAATTGTTGGTTGTGGGTGAGCGTTTATCAGTAGCAATGCTACACCCGTTATTACAACAACGCACAGGCCAAGGCGTAGGGCAATTAGATCCCCGTCAATGTTTTGTGGCGCATGGTCCTGTGCTGGCGGCCGAGGTGGCGATTGAGCCAAGCCGTGAACGGTTGAGTAAATTCGAATTAGCCAAAGAGCGGATCTGGCTGATGCCGGGTTTTACGGCGGCCAATGTGGCTGGTGAAACCGTGACTTTAGGTCGCAATGGTTCGGATTATTCTGCGGCGGTGCTGGCCGCGTGTTTGCATGCCCAATGCTGTGAAATTTGGACCGATGTTGATGGCGTTTATAATTTAGATCCGCGCTTAATCGATGACGCTCAACTGGTGCCGAGTTTAAGCTACGAAGAAGCCATGGAGCTCTCTTATTTTGGCGCCTCGGTGCTGCACCCTCGTACCATTGCCCCCATCGCGCAACATCAGATCCCCTGTGTTATCCGTAATACACTGAACCCACAAGCGGAGGGTACTGTAATCCACGCTCGTACTGCACCATCAAATTCACTGGTCAAAGCCGTAAGCCAATTACAACAGCAGTGGATGTTCTCGGTTTCAGGCCCAGGCATGAAAGGCATGGTGGGAATGGCAAGTCGGGTGTTTGCGGCCATGGCACAAGCGCAGATCTCAGTGACGTTAATTACCCAAAGCTCGTCGGAATATTCCATCTCATTTTGTGTGGATGCCGCGGTGGGCGAACGGGCGCTGAAAGCGTTACAGCACACCTTTGAACTGGAACTAAAACAGCAATTGCTTGATTGCATCGATGTGCAGAAGGATCTGGCCATTATTACCCTAGTGGGGGATGGCATGAAAACCCGCAAAGGGGTCGCCGCGCAATTTTTTAAAGCGCTTTCCCAAGCCAGCGCCTCGGTTTTAGCCATTGCGCAAGGCAGCTCGGAACGGGCTATCTCCGCGGTAATTTTACAAGAGCAAGCGAATGCAGCACTGCGTTTATGCCATGAAAACTTTTTTGTGCGGCGTCAATCTATCGATGTGGTTGTGGTGGGAGCCGGTAACGTTGGCCAAGAATTAATTGCCCAGATCACCCAGCAGCAACCGCATTTGCAAGCGCACAATATTGCCCTTCGCCTATGCGGAGTAACCACCTCTAAAAAGATGGTGTTAGATCCTCAAGGGTTGTCTTTTGTGCATTGGCAAGACCAATTGGCGGACGGCGAACCACTGGATATGGAGAAATTAATCGAGTTGGCTCATACGGGCCATTTGCGTAATCCCGTGTTTGTGGATTGCACTGCCTCAGAAGCGGTCGCAACCCATTATTTAGCCGCATTAGCGAATGGTTGGCATGTGGTGACCCCCAATAAAAAAGCCAATACCGGCTCGATGGATCTGTATCGAGAATTGCGCCAAGTTGCCCGTGAACAAAAACGGCAATTCTTATATGAAGCAAACGTAGGCGCGGGTTTACCGGTTATTGATAACCTGCAAGGGTTATTGCGCGCAGGCGATCAACTGTTAGAGTTTTCAGGCATTTTGTCGGGCAGCTTGTCGTACATTTTTGGTTTGTTGGAAGAGGGCATGACGCTGTCGCAAGCCACGTCATTAGCCCGAGACAAAGGCTTTACTGAGCCCGATCCTCGCGACGATTTATCCGGCATGGATGTGGCTCGTAAAGTGCTTATTCTTGCGCGCGAAGCGGGCATGGAATTGGAGCTGGATGAGCTAACTATCGACAGCGTATTGCCGCCTGAGTTTGATGCCAGTGGGGATGTGGAAACCTTTATGCAGCGCTTGCCCGAAGCCGATAAAGCGGTTGCGGCACGAATTGAAGCGGCGCAAGCAGAAGGCAAGGTGCTGCGTTACGTTGGCGCCATTAATGCCGCTGGCCAGTGCCGCATCGAAGTGCAAGCGGTGGCCGCAAACCACCCACTGTATGCCATTAAAGGCGGCGAAAATGCCTTGGCGTTTTATAGCCGCTACTACAACCCGCTGCCCTTTGTGCTGCGTGGCTATGGTGCCGGTGGTGCGGTTACTGCGGCCGGTGTTTTTGCTGACATATTGCGTACTCAAGCATGGCAGCGGGAGGATTACTGATGAGCCACCATCAGCGACAAGTGTCCGCTTTTGCGCCCGCTTCGATGGGGAATTTAAGCGTCGGTTTTGACTTGCTTGGGGCTGCGCTGGCGCCCATTGATCCCTGTGCGCCTTTCGGTGACGTGGTTACCGTCACTGCTGGTGAAGGCATTCAATTAAGCTGCCGCGGCCGTTATGCGTCGTTTTTGCCGGCCACCAATAATATTGTGGTGCGCTGCGCTGAGCATTTTATGGCGCAGTTTGCCCCGCAGTGCCAAGGGCTTACTTTAACGCTGGATAAAAACCTGCCGATAGGTTCTGGGCTTGGTAGCAGTGCCAGCTCGGTGGTGGCGGCTTTGGCGGCATTAAATCGCTACTTTGATGAGCCGTTAACGGCTGCTGAACTGCTGCAATTGATGGGCGAGTTGGAAGGGGAAATTTCCGGTTCAGTACATTTTGATAATGTGGCTCCCAGTTTTCTTGGTGGTCTGCAATTGATGCAGGCCAACGGCGCCCAAACGCTTCCTACGTTTGAAAATTGGTATTGGCTGGTGGCCTACCCTGGAAGCACGTTATCGACCGCAGCCATGCGTGCGCTGTTGCCCGCACAGGTTGATTTGAGTACCACCATTACGTTTGGTCAGCACTTAGCGACCTTTGTTGCCGCCAGTTTTCGACAGGATGAAGCCACCGCTCTTACTGCATTAACGGACGTATTGGCCGAGCCTTACCGCGCCGATCACATCCCGAATTACCATGCTGCACGGCAGCATTTAAAGGCGCTGGGTTTTGATGCGGTTGGGATCTCAGGCTCCGGCCCCACGCTCTTTGCGGTGTGCCGAGATGAAGCCTGTGCGCGTCAAGGCCAAGCGTATTTAGAACAACAATATCTTACCAATCAATATGGGCTAGTGCGGATCTGCCGCTTGGCTTCGCAAGGCGTTATTTATGAGGAGAGCATCGCCAATGCAGTTAACTAATTTAAGCGTTGCAACCGAGCAGCTTAATTTTGCCGAAGCCGTACTGCAGGGATTAGGGCAGCAGCAAGGGTTGTTTTTCCCCGATACCTTGCCACAGCTTGATATGAACAGCTTGTGGTCACTTTCATTTGTTGCTCGAAGCCAACGGATCTTAGGGGCGTTACTAGCGGATGAGTTAGGGCAGCCGTTAGTGGATGAGTTGGTGGCTAAGGCATTCCATTTTCCAGTGGTATTAGCGCCAGCAAGCAGCACACAGTATTGCTTAGAGCTATTCCATGGCCCGACGTTGGCCTTTAAAGATTTTGGTGCCCGCTTTTTAGCACAGTGTTTGAATGCCTTTGCCGGTGAAAAACCACTGACGATTTTAACTGCCACCAGTGGTGATACTGGGGCGGCCGTGGCCGATGCCTTTTACGGGTTAGATAATATTAACGTGGTGGTGCTGTACCCCGAAGGTGGGATCAGCGACTTGCAAGAAAAGATGTTTAGCACGCTCGGTGGCAACATTCGTACGGTGGCGGTTGCAGGCAGTTTTGATGATTGCCAAGCACTGGTAAAACAGGCTTTTAGTGATCCGGAATTAAAAGCCGAATTGGGGTTAACTTCAGCCAATTCCATTAATATCGCCCGTTTATTGGCGCAGATCTGCTATTACTTTGAAGCATTGGCGCAGCTGCCCGCAGCGCAGCGCAGCCAAGCGGTGATTGCGGTACCTTCGGGCAACTTTGGTAATTTAACCGCGGGCTTGATGGCCAAAGCAATGGGGGCGCCGATTAAGCGTTTTGTTGCTGCCACCAACGCCAACGATACCGTACCTCGTTATTTGGCTAACGGTGAATGGGCCCCAGCTGCGGTGCATCATACCTTGTCGAACGCCATGGATGTGACCAGCCCTAACAATTGGCCGCGGGTCGAAGCGTTGTGCCAGTGCCAAGGCTGGCCTTTAAGTCAGTTGACGGCAATGGCCATTGATGAAGCGACAACCGCGGCTCAGATGCAGGTGTTACACCAAGCTGGATATCGCAGCGAACCGCATGCGGCCGTTGCCAGTGCAGCACTAAGCCAAAGCTTGCAGTGCGATGAAATTGGGATCTTTTTAGGAACGGCCCATCCGGCCAAATTTAAAGAAGCGGTGGAAGCCATTTTAGATGAACCGGTTGCCTTGCCAGAAGCGTTAGCTGCCGTGGTCGACAAACCCATTTTGAGCCAGCGTTTAGCGGCCGATTTTGGGGCCTTTCGTCAATACTTGCAGGCGCAATTATCGGCTTAACTGTTGAACTCAACCGCTGACAAAGCCGCGTTAATTACGCAAAAAAGCCCGAGCGTTTGCGCTCGGGCTTGTTGATGGCCACCACCACATTAGTGGCACTTGTTGGCTTCGGGCTGGCTTAGTAATGCCATGGGAAGGCGGAGAAGTCTTGATCGCGTTTTTCTAAAAACGCATCACGCCCTTCTTGCGCTTCGGCCGTGCCATAAGCCAAACGCGTGGCTTCGCCAGCAAACAGTTGCTGTCCCACTAAACCGTCATCGGGTAAGTTAAAGCCGTATTTCAGCATGCGCATGGCGGTTGGCGATTTGCTGTTGATCTCTTTTGCCCAGCGCAGTGCTTCGGTCTCTAATTCGGCATGGTTTACCACTTTATTCACCATCCCCATATCAAACGCTTCTTGAGCCGAATAATCAAAACCACAGAAGAAGATCTCACGCGCTCTTTTTTGGCCGATCATTTTGGCTAAATAGGCGCTGCCATAACCGGAGTCGAAAGAAGCCACATCGGGATCGGTCTGTTTAAATACGGCATGCTCTTTAGAGGCCAAGGTGAGATCGCACACCACATGCAGGCTATGGCCGCCTCCTACCGCCCAACCTGGGACAACCGCGATCACCACTTTGGGCATAAAACGAATTAAGCGCTGCACTTCTAATATATGCAGGCGCCCCATGCGAGCCACGTCCGCTTGTCCTGCTTGCCCTTCATATTTGTAACCGTCTTTGCCGCGAATGCGTTGATCACCACCGGAAGAAAATGACCATTGGCCTTTGTGAGATGGGCCATTGCCTGTTAATAGCACGCACCCTACATCAGACCACTGACGAGCATGATCCAAGGCGGTATAGAGTTCATCGACGGTTTTAGGCCGAAAAGCGTTTAAACAGTCAGGACGATTAAAGGCAATGCGCACGGTGCCTTGATCTTTGGCGCGATGGTAGCTGATGTCTTCAAAATTAAAACCAGCCACTTCTTCCCACAGCTCGGCATTAAAAGGGTTCGCAACGGACTCAGTCATGAGGAGTTTCCACAGAAAAATAACGTAGCCAAAGGCTAGGGAGAGTGCTGGCCTCGGTCAACTTTATTTGGATTCATTTATCTGTTTTTAAGCGATTTAATCGGTTTCTCTTGGAATATTTAGTGCATTTATGGCGCTTTCATGCGGAAACAGACAGTGGTTTGATGGTTAGGGTGGCGGGCTTACATCTGCTGCACCGAAAGCACCATTATTTGCGCAAGGCTAACTAAACTAAAAAGGCACGGTTTAGCATTTACTTGGAGCGATTATGCCGAGTCACATTTATGAAAAGTTGGAATTAACCGGATCATCCACATTAAGCAGCGACGATGCGATTAATAACGCCATCGCTAGCGCAGCGCAAACCCACAAAAATTTGCGCTGGTTTGAGGTAATAGAGAGCCGCGGTGACATCGACAACAACAAAGTGTCTCACTGGCAGGTCACCATTAAAGTTGGCATCACGCGCGACCATTGATAAGACACTAGCCAGAAGAGAGCAGCGTTTGGCGCTGCTCACGCTCATTTAGGCGTCGCGAGGCAATCCTTTGCGGATGATCCGCACCAACCGTTGTTGTTGGCGATTTTCAGTGCGCTCAGGCTGCTGCAAACGCGCTAAGGCCCAGTGAATGTGTTCATCCACCATTGCATCCACTCGACCTAATCCTGCTTGTAATGCGCGGTTCACCGCCACTGTTGCGTTGCCATTACCAAGTGCGACCGCTAGGTTGCGTTGCCAGCGTCGGTAGCCAATTCGGCGTATGGCAGAGCCTTCGGTTTTTTGCAAGAACTCATCTTCGCTCCAGCCCCAGAGCGTGAGTAAACTTGGCTGCGTTAAGTTTGGCTTAAGGTGGAAATCCGTTTCTGTCGTAATGGGCGCTTGACGATTATAAGGGCAGACTAACTGGCAATCATCGCAGCCATAAATGCGGTTACCTAACGCGGGGCGCAGCGCTTCGGGGATCGACTCATCCGACTCTATCGTTAAATAGCTAATGCAGCGGCGGCTATCAACCACGTAGGGCGCAACGATTGCGGCGGTAGGACAAATGGTTAAACAGGCACTGCAGCTACCGCAATGGGCTTGAGTTGCAGATGTGGTAGGCAACGGCAGATTGACCAGTAATTCCCCTAAAAAGAACCAGCTACCAGCTTGAGCGTTAATCAGTAATGAATGCTTGCCGATCCACCCTAACCCAGCGTTGCGTGCCAATGGCCGTTCTAGAATCGGGGCGGAATCAACAAATGGCCGAAAGTTTCCATCTATGGACTCTGGCAGTTGCTGTTGCAGCCACTCCCCCAATTTTTTTAAGCGATTACGCATGAGTTTATGGTAATCACGGCCGCCGGCATAACGGCTGATGTAAGCCACCTCGGGGTTGGTTAAGGTTTGGGCAAATTGAGCATCGGGTGGCAAATAATCCAGCGCGACGGTGATCACCCGTAATGTACCGGGGTGCAACTGCTCGGGATGACAGCGTAAATCACCGTGGCGTGCCATGTAATCCATATCACCGTGATATTGCTGGGCGAGCCATTGTTGCAGGTGTGGCCACTGATCGGTTAAGTCGATGTCGGCGATCCCAAGATCGCGAAATCCCATCTGCTGCGCTTGTAACACCAAACGGTTGGCCAGTTCGGCCCAATCAAAAGTATCGTTCATGCGCTAAGGGTAACAACGCGGCTTGGCTTTGCGAAGGGGCAGGGCAATAAATCCCTTGGCTTGCAGGGTAAAGTGAGCGCTTATGTCAAGGGCGCAGCAATAAATTCAAAATATGGCTCCATTAACTGGCAACTTGCATGTTGTTATCGGGATCCGTTGTCGTGCTTTCTGATACGAACCCCACTTGATTGCGACCATTGCCTTTGGCTTGATATAAGCCGGCATCTGCTTGCGCATAGAGTGTGTCAATGGGCTGTTGGTGTTGATGAATACCACTGGCAACCCCAGCACTGATGGTGACACTTAAGGTTTGTTTTTCAATGTGTATAGGGCTTTTATTTACATTCTGAATTAATTGTTGGGCGACATGTTGAGCGCCTTTTAAATCGGTTTGCGGTAACAACACCACAAATTCTTCGCCGCCCACCCGACATAATGCATCACCAGGGCGATGCAGCGTGAAATAGAGGCGTTTGGCCACTTCTTGTAACACTTTGTCCCCAGCGGTATGGCCATATTTATCGTTAATTCGCTTAAAAAAGTCGATGTCCAGTAGGATCACACTAATGGGGGCTTGTTCACGGGCGCTGCGCGCCAATTCAGAGGCGTATTGTTGATCGAAAAACAACCGGTTTCGTAAACCCGTTAAAGGATCGATGGCCGTTTTTTCACGCAGCAGGCGGTTTTGATCTTGGAGTTGTTGTAAGTCTTGGTGCAGCTGTTGAAAGTGTTGTTGTAGCGCTTGAGGAGAGGGGCGAGTGCTTTGGAGGGGCTGGTGGCGTAGGCGTATGCCGTGAATTAACCAGCTTGTTTGCCATAACCCAATAACCAGAAAATCACACCAAAATGGCAAGCTGCCGCGGACAGGTAACAGCGTGGCATACAATAACAGCGCCAACCATGCCAATGCTTGTTGCCACTGCCGTGGCCAATAACAAAGCAATTGGTAAATAACCAGAGAGCAGAGGGCGCCAATAGCCAACCAATTGCCCCATAACGTGGTGCTAATGAGCGCTCCACTAGCGGCAACGAGGGTGGCTTTTAGGGTACAGGCCAGAGTTGGCCGCCATAAGATGGCCAAAAATAAACTCGCGACTACGCTCCAGTAGGGCAGAAATGGGCACAGCAATAGCCCGGTTCCCCAAAGAGCCACTGCATAATGTTTGGGTTGTTGCCAGAGCACGTGGTGCCACAACGCCCATTGCAACCCCAGTAAAATGCCAAACATTAATAGCGAAACACTGACAGGGAGTGCGCTAACAAAAACACGGGTTTGAGGATCTGTGAGGTAGCGTAACGTTTGCGGCCGAGCCAGCGCATTTAACTGCAATTGTTGTAGTGGCGTTTGCCAACTTGATGGCGGAATGATTTGAGTTTGTTGGTGTAGATCTTGGTGTACCAATGTGGTGGGTGTTAGCGACCAAATATTCAGAGTTAATGACTCAAACGGGGCGATGTCTCGTTGTTGCCATTGCCCTGCCTGAAAAGTCGATTGTTGATCGGTGATCTGCAGTGCATATCGGTAACCATCTAAGCGCGCTAGATTATGTTGATCTATGTGTGCTAATGCCAAGATCCAGAGCACCGCCAGAGTCGTTGCAATAAAAGCGCTTATCCATCCTGTTCGGTTTGATTGCATTCTTGACTCACACTTTGTTGTTAACTTGTTTGATTTCGGTTAATTATTGTTGGTTGTCACTGGGAAGTTATTAGCTTAGATCACAGCTTGGAATAATGACGAGGAGATCTCATGCAACCGGTTTTTTTTGCGTTGTTATCGCGGATGCAAAATGTACAGCGTTGGGGGAAGTCGAACCCAACGCGTACCGAAAATGTGGCAGAGCACAGCATGCAAGTAGCGTTATTTGCTCACGCATTAGGGTTGATCCGTAATCGTATTTTTACCGAACAGCCGTCAGTTGATGCCAATCTCCTGGCGGTTTTAGCGCTCTTTCATGATGCGCCAGAAGTGTTAACCGAAGACGTAAATAGCGGCATTAAGTATGCTGATCCTCGCATGTTGAGCTTATGCCGAGAAATGGAAACTATCGCTACCGAATTGTTAGTAAAAACGGCACCTGAAGCATTGCAACCCGATTACCAACAATTATTACAGCCTCACGAAGCGGATTTACTTGGTGCCTTTGTTAAAGCCGCTGATCTTTTATCGGCTTATACCAAAGCGTTGGCGGAATTACGTACCGGTAATTTGGAGTTCTCTCAAACTGAACAAAAGGTATTGCAAGCGTTACAGCCTTATTGTCAGCGTATGCCAGAAGTCGCGTGGTTTATGGAAAATCTGACAGGATCATTTCATTTAACCATTGATGATCTTGTGGACATTGCATTCGCTGGAAAAACCACCGATGGAATGAAAAAAAGCGAAGTTTAGCGATGACCTATTGCAGGAAATGTGCGATAAACGTTTTTATCGATTAGCACCAACACCTTTATTATGACTAAGTTACCCAGCTTAAAAAATCTCTATTATTTGGTGCAGTTGCATCAAGAGCAAAATTTCAACCGAGCAGCTAAGGCTTGCCATGTCAGTCAGTCTACTCTGTCATCTGGGATCCAAAACTTAGAGGAGCAGCTGGGTGGGCAGTTGATTGAGCGTGATCACAAGTCGTTTATGTTCACGGCTTTGGGTGAAGATGTGGTAACGCGTTCGCGGCATCTCTTATCACAAGTACAAGAGATGACGGATTTAGCGCGCAGCGCTGGGGAACCGATGGCTGGCACCATTCGGCTAGGTTGCATTCCAACCATCGCGCCCTTTTTGCTAAACCGGGTGGTCAAAACTTCTCAGCAACAGTTCCCTGAGTTAAGCCTGCTGTTGCGCGAAGACACCACGGAAAACCTGATAGCGGCGTTAGGTAATGGTGAGTTGGATTTGTTATTGCTGGCATTGCCAATCGATACCAGTGGTTTTCACAGCATGAAAGTGGGTGTGGACCCGTTTAAGCTGGTCGCGCATAAAGATCAGCCATTAAGCGGCGTGGATCTGGAATACGATGATATGCCCGATCAAAGCATCTTTTTATTGCAAAGAGAGCATTGTATTACTGGCCATGCGATCAGTGCATGTAACCTAAAAAACAGTGCTAAAATCAATCCGTTTGCGGCGACTAGCTTGCACACCTTGGTGCAGATGGTGGACTCGAAATTAGGCACCACCTTCTTACCGGAAATGGCGATTGATGCGGGGATCTTAAATGGGACGGAGCTGGTGGCTTATCAGCCTCAAGGCAGCGAACCTTACCGCGAAATTGGCTTGGTCTGGCGTCAAACCTCCAGCCGATTACTGACGTTCCGTACGCTTGGGCTGATGATTCAAGGCTTATTGCCGACCAATGGCAAAGTTACGCCGTAAACTTCAATTTCATGCTGCTTACCTTTGAGGCGCATCGGACCGATAGAATGCAGTGGATAGGGGCTTGTGGCCCCTAATCGATGCGCAATTTGGCCTGAAATCAGCAGTTGTTGTTGTAATGGGCCACATTGATCTTGCAGGCGCGCTAAGGTGTTGATCACATCAGAGAAGTAGCTGATCTCTTGCTTATTAATGCCGACAACGGCGGTCATTACCCAGCCCCCATGGACCGCCCCTTTAAAGCGAGGCACAAAGCCATATTGCTCTTCAAAATAGTCTCGGTGCCATTCGATGACTTGCACAAATTCATTGTATAAATTCAGGCTAGCTCGTACGTTTTTATCGTGCTTTAACTCCCAGCTTATCATGGCGGCATCACCAATATAGCGGTAGATCTCACCGCGTTGGCGAGTAACGCAACTGGAAAGTAGATCAAAACAATCTTGCACTAAACGAGAAAATTGGAAGTCCCCTAAGGCTTCTGCGTGCGCGGTTGAGCCGACCATATCAATAAATAAAAAGAGCCGATCTTCTCGGCGCGGGCGGTGGTAATTGCCCAGCGCCATGTTGACTAAATTGCGTGAACCTATCAGTAACACCATCTGCTCAAAAAACGCCAAGCAGATCCGTACCCATAAAAAATACATTAATAGCACTTTGGTTGAGGCGCTATCGAGCAAGCTTTGGGTCAGCTCGGTGTAATGTTGGCCGCTGCTAGGTGCTGGAGCCCAGGTGTTGATCCATATCGTTAATTTGATGAGCAGCAGCGCTCCAACCAGCAAAAAGACCCCTTTAAAGAGCACCACAGTTAGGTAACTCATGCGACGCAAAGGGCTGGTAACGGCGATTAAGTTGGAGAGCCAATGCAGGCAGCCCAAGACGCTGCCTAAGTAAATAGTAATGGTAACGACATCGGCCAGATAGGTTGGACGATCACTGTCCACACCACTGAGCGTAAATCGCAAGGCAACAAAAATGGCCATTGCCGCAGTCCAAGCGATCACGGCGAATGCAAATTTTTTTAATTCTTGTCCAGCTTGCAAGGGAAATATCGCTACGTTTGATGAGAATAGGATGGCGGTCTAATGATCGCGCGAATTGTAATGAATTATTTGTGATGGCACCAGCTGAGATCACACTTTGTGATTGTATTTTTTTGATTTGGATCAATTGAAGTGTTGCTGAAGTAAGCCGTGTGTGAATTTGCTTCGTAGATAAAAACCACGAGGCAAAGTTTGGATTTTGGTGCCATTCGGACCGATGGCTTCGGTTAATGCTCGGCGGTTGGCGGCCTTGGGGCGCAGTTGCAGCAACTCTCCTTGATGAGCACTGATCTGGTCGACTTGCCCAAGGGCAACTTGCTCAATGATCTCTTCCCAATCACGTTGCAGTTGCGCGGCTTGTTGGTCATTCGGTTGCCATAATAACGCCATTCCGACATGGCGTTGAGCTGGCGGAATGCTGGGATCTCCCTCAATGGGTAACCATAAAACGTGCTGTAATTTGTGCCAGACTGGGGAGTCT
Source organism: Ferrimonas sp. (assembly GCA_044433165.1). Classification (GTDB taxonomy): domain Bacteria; phylum Pseudomonadota; class Gammaproteobacteria; order Enterobacterales; family Shewanellaceae; genus Ferrimonas. Next base: position 21,033 of record JAWXTX010000003.1, read on the forward strand.
TGCCAGTGCATGTGGGTTAATTTAGTCAGCGGGCAAATACTAATGTAAGTGGACTCCAAAGGACGTCCTTGGCCATCAATCGGCAGGGTTTTAAGTTCAACCCCTAAATGGGGAAAGTCCGGCTCTGGGCGAGAACCCGCACTGGCACCAAGCCAGAGCTCTAATAACTGCCCAACCCAGCCTTTATGCTGGCGTAAATCAACGGGGGGAATAACGCCTAATTCTTTAGCAATTTCACCCAGTTGCCAGCCTGCTATTGCATGAGCGCGAGCTAAAAGTTGAGCGGTTGTTTGTGGGGACCTTTGCATAGGCGTATGTAACCTTTATTGATAACGATCGATAATTGATCGCATAAGTTTATAAAGTGCCTGTTTTTAATATCATTTTTATGCACATGCTCATCCACATCTTGGCCTAGATAAGGGGCAATTGGCGTTAAATTATTAAAAATAAACAGCGATTTTTCTATTTTAAATTTAAATTGTGGATAAAAAACTCGACATTGCCTTGTAATTCTGACGGGTTCCAACCAGAGTGAAAATTAACCAACTTGTTGTTGGTTGAGATTAAAATAGCAACGATCATTTTTAAGTTGCTGTTTATAATAATTTTTTTAAATGTATCGCTATCGAGTATTTCATTGGCTGGGCTTAGAAACGCATCCCACTGTTAGATATTTCGGGTTATTCACTGGGTTATCCACAGACTTTGTGAGTATCTTCTGTTTGTAACTTTTGAGGGATTGATGCCGATTGGGTGTTTGCCGCATCGTTGGCTTTGTGGAACAATCCCAACTAGTTACGAATTTTATCGGATAAGCTTGTGATCGATAGCGACGGCTTTCGAGCCAACGTTGGGATCATTATCTGTAACCGTTCTGGTCAAGTGCTGTGGGCGCGCCGTTTTGGGCAGCACTCATGGCAATTCCCTCAAGGGGGGATCAATGAGGGTGAAAGTGCGGAACAAGCCATGTTTCGTGAATTGTACGAAGAGGTGGGGTTACCCCGCGAAAGCGTACGCATTATCGCCCGCAGCCGCTCTTGGTTGCGCTATCGCTTACCCAAGCGATTAGTTCGCCAAGACAGTAAGCCGGTATGTATTGGCCAGAAACAGAAATGGTTCCTGCTGCAATTACAGTGCGATGAAAGCCGCATTAATCTTGCGGCTTCCGGTCATCCTGAGTTTGATGATTGGCGCTGGGTTAGCTACTGGTATCCGGTACGGCAAGTGGTCTCATTTAAACGTGAGGTATACCGTAAAGTGCTGGATGAATTCACGCTGTCGGCCTTAGGCGGGCCGCAGCCTAACAAAGGAAAAGCGGAACTGTCGTCATCGCATCTGCGATCTCGACGGCGACGACGTCAACGATGATAAATACCCTGCGGCGTATTGTGCAGCGGGTGTCTCAGGCTGAAACTGTCGAACAATCGATGACAGACTTAGTCAATATGACGCGCGCTGCCATGAACACGGATTGTTGTTCGCTCTATTTTCTGGATGAAGATGGGTTATTACTGATTGCCAGCCACGGGTTAGCCGCCGATGCGGTGGGGCAAGCGAGGCTGCGTTTAGGCGAAGGCATTGTTGGGACGGTGGCGCTGCGTGAGGAGTTAATCAACCTTGCTGATGCGCCAGCGCACCCAGCTTTTAAGCGGGTACCTGAAGCCCAAGAAGATGCTTTTCGGGCATTTTTGGCTGCGCCTTTAATTCAACGAGGCCGGTTGGTTGGGGTCTTGGTGGTGCAGCAAAAAATTGCTCGTCAATTCAGTGAAGAAGAAGAGTCTTTCCTCATTACACTGGCCTCACAATTGGCACCACAGGTGCATCAGCGCGCGTTAGCTGCGAAAAAAAACTCACAACGCCAATGCTTTGTTGGCCTGAGTGCGTCTTCTGGTATTGGTCTTGGCACGGCGTTTGTGGTGGTGCCTGCTTGCTCGCTCACCCGTCCAGTGCAGCGCAGTGATATCCCAGAGCAAGAGTGGCCGAGGCTGCAACAAGCATTAGCGGCAACCGCCGCGGAGTTAGAACTGTTATCGGCTGGCGCTAATGGGTTGTCGATGGATTTGCGCTTGGTTTTTGACAGCTATCAAATGCTGTTGGCCGATCCTGAGCTGCAACACAATTTTGCCTTGCAGTGCCAACAGGGGTGGAGTGCCGAAACGGCGGTTTGCCAAGTGTTGCAAGAAGCCATGGGCCAGTTCTCACAAATGAGCAACGATTATTTGCGGGAACGAGGGGCAGATTTGCAAGATCTTGGGCAGCGCTTGTTGGCCCAATTGCAAGGCGATAGCCGTGCTCCGACGCCAGAAACTCCTTTTATTTTGGTGGCTGAAGAATTAACCGCCACCATGTTATTGCAGTATGGCGGCCCTTTATTACAAGGGGTTGTGAGCGTGCGAGGCGGGGTGAATTCTCATGCCGCCATTATTGCTCGGGCCATGAGCGTGCCTGCTATTGTCGCGATTGATGGCATCAATATTACGCAGCTGCAACAGCGCCAATTGTTGCTAGATGCCCAAAAAGGGCAGTTATGGCTGGATCCAACCGACAAGCAGCAAGTGCTTTATCAAGGTGTTAAGGCGCGTCGTGAACAATTGCTGAAGACCATGCACACCCAGTTGGCGGAACCTTGCATTAGTGTGGATGGGCAATCGGTGGCTTTGCAGCTCAATGCCGATGCAGCTTCAGTCAGCCACGTGATGGGACTGGCGGGGATCGCTGGGGTGGGTTTGTATCGAACCGAAGCGCTGTTTATGGCTGCGGATCGTTTTCCCTCTGAGCAGCAGCAACGACGCCATTATCAATACATGTTAGAGCAAGCGGCAGGCAAGCCTGTGGTGATCCGCACCTTGGATGTTGGCGGGGACAAACCTTTACCTTATATGCCCATTGAGGAAACAAACCCTTTTTTAGGGTGGCGTGGCATTCGTCTTTGTTTGGATCACCCTGAGCTGTTTTTAGGGCAGTTGCGTGCCATGCTGCATGCGAATGCCGATTGCGATAATTTAAAGATCTTAGTGCCAATGGTCAGCCGCATAGATGAGATCCATCAGTGTCAACGGTTGTTGCATCAAGCATTAGCGGAGCTAGTCGAAGAGCTCGATCGGCCATTGCCGATCCCACAATTGGGGATCATGATAGAGGTACCAGCGGCGTTATTGCAGCTGCCTCGATGGCTTAAACAGGTGGATTTTATCTCGGTTGGCAGTAATGATCTTTGCCAGTATTTATTGGCTGTTGATCGCAACAATGAACGGATCGGCCAGCAATATGACAGTTACCATCCGGCTATGGTGCTGGCATTGGCTCAAATTGCGCAAGAGTGTCGAGATCTGCCATTTGGTTTGTGTGGGGAATTAGCCGGTGAGATCAGCGGTGCTTTAATGCTGTTGGCGCTTGGCTATCGCGATCTCAGCATGAATTCCCCCTCGTTAGGACCGATTCATTACTTGGTGCGGAAGCTTGATTTTTCTACTCTTGAACCATTAAAGCAGGCGTTATTAGCAGCCCGTGATAGTCAGCAAGTGCGTGAATTATTACAATATTATTTACAGCAAGCCGAGTTAGATAATTTAAGTGTGCTGTAGTGATTTTACTGTCAGCTTGAGGTTCTAAGCCATTGATGGATTAAGATGAAGCCTCTATCCTAGGCGAAATTTTTAGGCTCCCAGACTTTTTATTATGGTTGAAACTTGGTTTAGTTTTCCGCACATCGATCCCATCATTATTGAGATTGGGCCCTTGGCATTGCGCTGGTATGGCTTGATGTATCTGCTGGGCTTTTTAGCGGCATTATTGCTTCTTAACCGCTATGCCGATCGCCCTAATTCTGGCTGGACGCGAGATCAGGTTTCGGATCTGCTGTTTTATTGCTTCTTAGGGGTCGTACTCGGTGGACGTTTAGGTTACGTCTTGTTTTATGGCTGGCAATGGCTGCTGGATGACCCGCTCTACTTGTTTAAAATCACCGATGGGGGCATGTCGTTCCATGGTGGTTTGCTTGGGGTGATAACTGCGATGGGGTATATCGCTTATCGCCAGAAGCGCAGTTATTGGCAAGTGGCCGATTTAGTCGCTCCTGTTGTGCCGATTGGCTTAGGATTTGGCCGTATTGGTAACTTTATTAATGGCGAATTATGGGGGCGCACCACTGAGATGCCTTGGGGGATTGTGTTCCCAGGGGCAGGCTTGCTGCCTCGTCATCCATCGCAGTTGTACGAAGCCTTTTTAGAAGGGCTGGTCTTATTTATTGCTTTGTGGTGGTTTAGTCGTCGTCAACCTCGCCCTGGGGCAACCGCAGGTTTGTTTTTAGTCGGCTATGGCTTAAGCCGTTTCTTGGTGGAATTTGTTCGTCAACCGGATGCCCACTTAGACTTTTATTGGGGCATGACAATGGGCCAGTTACTAACGGTACCCATGTTGCTGTTCGGCTTATTCTTGATGGTGCGCCCAGTACGCTCTGTTTCCCAGCCTTAACGTGCAACTTTGCTGAATTAAACGCAGCCGCTTGGCTGCGTTTTTTATTCGGTTGTTGCCAATATGTGCTCAAATCGCCGAGGAATCAGGGGGACGTCCACCAAAAATCGTTTACTTTAGCAAAAGGCAGTTTACAGCTTTGCTGACAATTGGCACTCTGCAAAGTAGACCGCAATGATGCGGCGGGCACTGAGTCGAGGTGACAATGCAGCAAGATAGCATTAATAATATACACATTAATTCTGAACGAGTTTTAGTAACCCCAAACCAATTAAAAACGGAACTTCCTCTTTCGGATTCAGCCCGCCATTTTATTTTGAATGCGCGTCAGCAAGTGTCAGACATTGTCCATAAACGAGATGCGCGCTTATTGGTTATCGCTGGCCCTTGCTCCATCCACGATTTGGACTCTGCCAAAGAATACGCCCGTAAATTAAAGCAACTGCACGATGAACTTCGTGATCAGTTTTATGTGGTGATGCGCGTGTATTTTGAAAAACCCCGAACCACCGTTGGCTGGAAAGGGATGATCAATGATCCGAATATGGATAATTCCTTTGATATTGAAAAAGGGTTACGTTTGGCTCGTGAACTGCTGTTATGGGCGGCCGAGTTAGGGCTGCCTGTTGCGACCGAAGCGTTAGATCCTATCAGCCCTCAATATTTAGGTGAGTTGTTTTGTTGGTCGGCGATTGGCGCTCGAACCACCGAGTCACAAACGCACCGTGAAATGGCCTCCGGCCTGTCGATGCCGGTTGGTTTTAAAAATGGCACCGACGGTAAATTAGACGTTGCCATTAATGCGTTGCAAGCCGCAGCTCAGAGCCATCGTTTTATGGGCATTAATGGCAATGGCCAGGTGGCGTTATTAACCACGGCGGGTAACCCTGATGGCCATGTGATTTTGCGTGGAGGCAAGCTACCTAATTACGCCGCTGAGCATATCGAGTTCAGTGAACAAGCCTTGCATCAAGCCGGCTTAAATGCACGATTAGTGGTGGATTGCAGCCATGGTAACTCAAGTAAAGATCACCGTCGTCAAACGCTGGTTGCGCAAGATGTGTTCCAACAGATAGCCCAAGGCAATCGCTCCATCATTGGTATCATGCTTGAGAGCCATCTTTTTGAAGGCAATCAAAATGCCAACGCCTGTGAATTACGTTATGGGGTGTCGATCACCGATGCCTGTATCGATTGGACTACGACTGAAACCTTACTGCGTGATGGCGCCAGTGCGTTAGCTGCGGTGCTGCCTCAGCGGTTTGTGGGGGCGTAATGGCAGAGCGTAGTAGCGAAGCGTTAGAGGTTTTACGCCAGCAGATTGATGCTAATGATCAGGCGTTATTACATATTTTACGTAAACGATTGGATTTAGTGGCGGAAGTAGGCACCATTAAGCATCGCGATGGCGTACCCATTTATGCGCCAGAGCGCGAAGCCAGTATGCTGGCCAAGCGCCGAGCCGAGGCTGAGCTGCTTGGCATTTCCCCGCAGCTGGTGGAAGACTTATTACGGCGCATGATGCGCGAGTCTTACCTCAGTGAAAAAGAGGTCGGTTTTAAATGCGTTAATCCGAAGCTTGGCCCTATTGTGGTTGTTGGTGGCCACGGCAAACTGGGCGGTTTATTCGCCCAACTGTTTACGCTTTCGGGTTACCAAGTGCGCATTTTAGATGTGTGCGATTGGGCGCGCGCGACGGAGATCTGTGCAGGCGCAGGCATGGTGGTTGTGTCGGTACCGATTGAGCAAACCGAATCGGTAATAAACCAGTTACCACCGTTGGCTTCCGATTGTTTGCTGGTGGACCTAACCTCTGTGAAGCAGGCGCCACTGGCTGCCATGTTGCAAGCTCATGCTGGGCCGGTATTAGGGTTACACCCCATGTTTGGGCCAGATGTGGGCAGTTTAGCCAAGCAGGTTGTGGTGTTCTGCCATGGTCGTCATTGTGGCAGCTATCAATGGTTGTTAGATCAATTGGTGATTTGGGGCGCTCGGCTGCATGAAGCGGCCGCGCAAGAACACGATGAAGCGATGCAATTGGTGCAGGCCATGCGCCACTTTACGGCGTTTGTTTATGGCTATCACCTGCAACACGAACAGGCCAATATTGAGCAATTATTGCAATTTTCATCGCCCATTTATCGACTCGAACTTGCCATGGTTGGGCGTTTGTTTGCCCAAGATGCCAATTTGTACGCGGACATCATTTTCAGCCAGCCGGAAACGCGCACCTTAGCGCGTCATCATTTGGCGCGTTATCAAGAGGCGTTACAGATGTTGGAGCAGGGCAATAAAGCGGAATTTAAACGCATGTTTGCAGAAATTGCCACTTGGTTTGGCGATTTTGCACCGCAATTTCAGCAAGAAAGTGGGGCAATGTTGATGATGGCGAACGATAATCGCTCCGCCTAACTGCATCGAGTCCCCGAGTTTTAGTAAAAAAGCCAGAGTGTGACCACTCTGGCTTTTTGGGGAGATTTATATTAATTGGCCTTTTGGGCGCGAATAAATTCCCATGCAGCTTGAATTTGTTGGCTTTTTTCTTGGGCAACCTTGGCCATTTCAGGGGGTAAACCTTGGCTGGCTAATTTGTCGGGATGATGCTGCGACATGAGTTTGCGATAGGCGCGTTTGATGGTGGTTATGTCGTCGTTGGCATTGACGCCCAAAATAGCGCACGCGTCCGTCAGGTTCATGCCTTGTTGCTGGCCATGTTGACCACTGCGGTGACGTCGCAACATCTGTTGCAGCTCATTTGGGGTAAAGCTCAATTCTGCGGCGATCATTTCCAGTAGCTGCATCTCTTCGGCTTGGATTTCTCCATCGGCCAAAGCAACTTGGATCTGAATTTCGATGAATAACATCGCCAGATCGCGTCGGAAGCGCAGCGCCAAACTGAGCTGGTTTAAACGCTGCTGAAGGGGGTAGTCCGCTGCTTTGCCATCACGGTATGCCTGTTGTGCTAAGACGCGAGCTTGGCCATATAACCCTAGTTGATCCATCAGCGATGACGCCAACGCGATATCTTGCTGAGTCACTTGTCCCGTGCTTTTGGCAATGTGTCCCATCACCGCAAAGGTGGTATGAAAAAATGGATTGCTGCGGCCACTGTTTTGGCGAGCATCAATAAAGCGGTGGCCCAAATAAAGCCCAATTAATAAACCAATAAAACCGCCCAGCATGAAGCCAAGCATGGCGCCCAAAAACTTACCCCAATATCTCATCGATGCGTCTCTCTGCGAGTTGTAATCGTTCTAATGTGCCTACATCCAGCCATTCATTGGCCAAGCGTTCGCCACTGACTTTACCATTTTCAATGGCTTGGCGTAATAAGGGGGCGAGACCAAAGTGACCGGGTTGGCAGGCTGAAAATAATAGTGGATCAATAATTGCGCTGCCTGAATAGGTCAATTGTGGTTGATTTGTGACACGCCCATGCTTAGTTAAGCCAAAATCACCTTGAGTTACATGGGTTGGGTGCGCCACTAACCATAATTTGGCGAAATCCCCCTCAGGGATTGAAGCGTAAGGGTTTAGTGGATAACGACACAAGGTATCACCATTGATCAGCCAAAAAGGACGCGGACCTAATAAGGGCAACGCTTGCAAGATCCCGCCTCCAGTTTCCAAGGGTTCGGCCCCTTCATCACTGTAATGCAGAGTCAGTCCCCAACGGCTGCCATCGCCTAAGGCTTTAGGGATCTGAGCGCCAAGATGGCCTAAGTTAATGATGACTTCTTTAAATCCTGCCCGCGCTAATTGCTCTAAATGGTACACAATCAGCGGTTTGCCTTTAATGGGCAGTAATGGCTTGGGCGTATGTTCGGTTAAGGGGCGCAAACGGCTGCCTTTGCCCGCAGCTAAGATCATCGCTTTCATTGGGGCCAAAGTCATTGTGATGGCTCCGTTGGTAAGGGGTGCGCCTGTAACCAGTGGGCAAATGGCGTTGTTTCAGGGTAACGCAGCCCGATGTTGATGACGTACTCGCGCACGCGGGGCAGATCCGCCAGATAAGCGGCCTTGCCATCGCGGTGAAATAAGCGGGCGAAGATCCCTAACACTTTGATGTGGCGCTGTAACCCGATAAGGTCAAACCAACGTTGGAAGGTGCTAAAAGGCACGTTACAGGGCACTAATTGTGCGTCGATTAACTGATGGTAATGTTCTGTTAATAAAGCCGTTAAGTGGGTTTCATCTAAGGTTAAATAACAGTCGCGCAGCAGCGATACCAAATCGTAGCACAGTGGCCCTTGCCGGGCGCCTTGGTAATCCAATAGCGCCAGCTGTTCATCAACCACCATCAGATTGCGGCTATGAAAATCGCGATGAACAGCAACTTGTGGCTGCACTAAGGCGTTCTCTACCAGCAAGAGCACCAACGGTTGCCAGAGCTCACTTGGCACGCTAACCGCCAAATGTTGTTCGGCGTACCATTGGGGCATTAATTGCAGCTCTTGCTGTAAAAAAGGGGCGTCATAAAGAGGCAGTGGCCCTAATTCGCTGCCTTGCAATTGGCAAAACTGCCGTTGGATGGCCAGCGCTTGTCGGTACCATGGCAGAGGGTGCGAGCCAATCAATCGCTGGTACAGGTGCTCGTCGCCGAGATCCGATAGGCATAAAAAGCCTTCATCTAAGTTGCTGGCAAGCAGCTGTGGTACCGGCAGTGATAACGACATTAAGGCTTGGGTTAATGCCACAAAGGGGCGGCAGTCCTCCTGCGCTGGCGGTGCGTCCATCGCAATTTCGTTGATGCCATTACGCTGATAACGAAAATATCGACGAAAACTGGCGTCAGCAAAAATCGCTACTGGGGGGGCGATGGGTTGTTGCCAATGTTGCTGTAACCAATGGTGCAGTCGCTGCGCACGAAGATCGAGACTCATGCCATCCTCTAACGTGGTGATAGGGTGATTTTTGCTTTATGATACCGGAGATTTTTTAGCTACGAAGGTGTCTTTGCGGATTTGGCATAAATACCTGTAGAAGTTAGATGAAATGCTCACTTTTTGAGCGCCCGCAGTGGTAACTGTGGCTGTATTTTATGTTTGGATCGCATGCGTTTTCCCCTAATCTTTGTTGCTAGCTTTGTCTCAACGGCAGTGGTTGCTGCTGATGCATTTGATGCGCCTGCTTGTCAAAGCACCATTCCTGTTGAAGTCAGTTCTGCCATGCTACTGCAAGGCGATGCTAACGATCCTGCGATTCGGGTATACGCAGACAGCAGTGAAACCATCATCGGTGATACCGCAACCTTTCGAGGTCAAGTGCGGTTAACTCAAGGACAACGGCAAATTCGTACCGAAGAAGCGCATGTAAATCAATCACTCAATACCTTTAGTGCTACCGGTGGCTTGGTCTATAACGATGCGGAATTAGTGATAGCTGCAGATAGCCTAACCGCAGACATTGACAATAATGAGGCCATGTTAAGCAATGCGCGCTATTGGCTGAACAACCAACAAGTCAATGGCCAAGCTCAAGAGTTGCAGATAAGCCAAGAACAAAACCTGATCTTAAATAATGCCACTTTTACAACGTGCGCTCAGCCTAATCCCGATTGGAGCATTGAAGCGCAGCGGATTGAGATCAACAGTACCACCGAGTGGGGCGAGATCTGGAACGCCAAGGTGAACGTTGCTGGCGTGCCAATCTTTTACTTGCCGTACATGACTGTCCCGGTGACCGATAAGCGTAAATCCGGTTTTCTCTTTCCAAGCATTAGCACCAGTTCGAAAAATGGCTTGGATTTAGCGATTCCCTATTATTGGAATATTGCCCCGAATTTAGATGCGACATTTACCCTGCAATACATGAGTAACCGCGGTTTGTATTATCAAACGCTGGGGCGTTACTTGGTGCCTTGGGGGCAAGGTCAAGTGAACTTGGAGTACATGAATAAGGACCAACTATTCAATAATGAAGAACGCTACCTTATTCATTTCGAGCACCAAGGGCGGTTGGATGACCACTGGCGTTTATACGCCGATTTCACCACCTTTAGTGACGATAATTACTTTACGGATCTGAACAGCGCCGTCAGCAGTAGCAGCGATAACCAAATTAACCGAGAAGCCGAGCTGTCTTACTTTAGTGAGCGCTGGGATCTGGCGTTAAAAGTGCAAGATATTGAAGTGCTGGGGGATGCTCCCACCCCTTTTCAGGTACTGCCGAGGCTCACATTTAATTATTATCGTAACGACTTAAGCGGTGGCCTGAATTTTAATTTTTATAATGAAATTACCCATTTTGCGCATCGTGATAGTTATAACTTAACCGCGACCCGTTGGCATTTGGCGCCCAGCTTGAGTTTGCCTTATTACCACCCTGCCGCAGAAGCGGTGGCGGAAGTCGAGTTGATGCAGACCTTCTATCAGCAAGATGATCCCGATGGGGAATTGGCGCGCCGAGTCAGCCGTACTTTGCCGCAGTTACGCTTACATGGAAAAATTAACTTAGAGCGCGATCTTAATTGGGGGCGGGGTTTCTTACAAACCTTAGAGCCACAAGCTCAATACTTGTATGTGCCTTATGATGATCAGTCGGACATCGGGTTATACGACACCGCATTGTTGCAAGAAGATTACCAAGGCTTATTTCGAGCGCGACGTTTTTCTGGATTGGATAGGATCTCGGATGCCAACCAATTAACGGTTGGGCTTGCCAGTCGCATCCTCGACACCAATTTGGCGGAGATTGGTTCCTTGGCCGTGGGGCAAATTTTTTACTTTGCCGATCCCAAAGTACGGTTATCAAGCAATGCCAGTAGTGAACAGCAATTGGTGGAAAGCAACTCCGCCCTAGCCGCCGAAGGCCGTTGGCAGATAAACCGCAATTGGTACACTCAAGCTTCACTGATGTTTGACACCAAAAGCGGTAAAACCAATCAAAGTGAACTATTGCTAAACTATCAGGTCGATGACGATAGAGTGTTGCAATTGTCGCATCGTTATGTCGCAGAACTGGGGCGTGATGAGCAAAATGGCTTTATCGACATTAGCCAAGTGGGGGTACGCACCACGTGGCCATTAAACGATGAACTCTATTTTGTCGGCAACTATTACTACGACACCAACCTCAACCGCTCGATTGAAAGTTACGTTGGGCTGCAATACGAGTCCTGTTGTTGGGCGGTGCAGTTGTCCTTTTATCGAGAGCTGCAACCCGATTTTGAAGGGGTGGATTACAACACCATCAGCCCCTCGGGTGAGTTTGATTCTGGCATTCGCTTGAACTTTGTTTTAAAAGGATTGGGCTCAACAGGGCCAATAGGCGTCAGTCAATTGCGCGATGAAGGTCAGTTTAGCTACCGCAAACCGTACTATTTGCGTAACTAAGATTGGCACTTAAGGTGTCCGGTATCGGCAATAGATTTAATGGCGCCTTTGGCGTCGCGGCAATGGCGCAGGTTCTGTGTTGTTGAAACATGATAAAGTGCAGCGAATATGTCTGCTGCCCTTGGCGAGGATGGAAACCTTTCATGAAGATTCGTACTACGTTAATTGCTGCTCTTCTTAGCCCGTTGCTGGCTTGGGCAGCCCCCCAACCATTGGATCATGTGGCGGTGCTGGTCAACGACGGCATCATCTTAGAAAGTGAGATCAATGAACGGGTTGCGGCCGTTACGGCCAACGCCAATGCCGCTGGGCAAAGTTTGCCTTCCATGGCAGCACTGCGTACCCAAGTGATAGAGCGCTTGATCAGCGAAACGCTGCAGCTGCAGATGGCCGAGCGCATGGGCATGGTGATCAGCGACATTCAACTGGATCAAACCTTAGCCAATATGGCGGCGGAACAAAATTTATCGTTGGCGGAATACCGCAACATGATTGAAGCGGAAGGGGTGAATTACACCAGCTACCGTGAGCAGATCCGCAACGAGATCGTGATAGGCCAAGTACAGCGTGTGCAAGTACAGCGCCGAGTGCAGATCTCACCACAAGAGATCAACAGTTTAGTTAACCTGATCAAAGAGCAAGGCCAGCAGGATGCGGAATACCATGTAGGCCACATATTAATTGATTTTGGTAACGATGAAACCGCGGCCCGCGCCCGTGCCGATGCGGTTTTAGCGCGCTTGAATGATGGCGCTAATTTTAAAGACATTGCGCTGGCGGCCTCCTCGGGCCCCAAGGCCCTTGAAGGTGGAGACTGGGGGTTTATGAACCTCAATGAGATGCCATCGTTGTTTGCAGAAGTGGTGACCGAAGCCAAGGTTGGGGAAAACATCGGTCCCATTAAAGGTGGCACTGGTTTTCATATCGTACGAGTGTTCGATACCCGCGGGGTGGAAGTGCAAGAACTTGAAGAGCTGAATTCTCGCCATATCTTACTGAAGCCGTCGCCGATCCTCAGTGAAGATCGTGCTCAACAAATGCTGCTGGATTTTGCCGCTCAAGTGAAAGCCGGCCGTGCCGATTTTGCTGAATTAGCGCAACAGCATTCCGATGATCCCGGCTCTGGCAGCCGTGGTGGCGAATTGGGCTGGGCCGATCCAAACATGTATGTGCCTGAATTTCGCGATACCCTACTGCGCCTACAACCGGGTGAGTACGCTGCCCCATTTCGTTCTGATCACGGTTGGCACTTAGTGCAATTAATTGATCGGCGCGTCAGTGATGCCACAGAGAGCATGAACACCGAGCGCGCATATCAGCTCCTGTTTCGTCGCAAATTCGGCGAGCAAGCTCAAGCTTGGCAAAATGAGATGCGAGCCAATGCATACGTTGAGTTGATTGGAACGCAATCATGATCCCTCGCATTGCCATTACCCCAGGCGAGCCGGCCGGTATTGGGCCGGATCTCGTTATCCAGCTAGCGCAACAAGGCTGGCCGGTAGAACTGGTGGTGTGCGCCGATCCAGAGCTGATGAATCAACGGGCCAAACAATTGGGCTTGCCCTTGTCGCTGCGTCCTTATCAGCCCAGTCAGCCCGCAGAGCCGCAGGCAGCAGGCAGTTTAACCATTGCCCCTACGCCATTGGCTGTGCCTTGTCAAGCGGGCATATTGGCCGAAGCCAATAGTGCTTATGTGGTTGAAACATTGCGTTTTGCCACCGAGCATAACCTCAATAGCAATTTTGCCGCCGTGGTAACAGGCCCCGTACACAAGGGCATCATTAACCAAGCCGGTATGCCCTTTTCGGGCCACACTGAATACTTTGCGCAGCAGGCAGGTTGCCAAGATGTGGTGATGATGCTGGCAACCACCGGCTTGCAAGTGGCTTTGGTCACAACCCACATCCCACTGGCGTACGTTGCCAAAGCCATTACTGCGCAACGATTAGAAAAAGTGATTCGCATTTTAGATCATGACTTGCGAACCAAATTTGGCTGTCAACAACCTCATATCTTAGTGTGTGGCTTAAACCCCCATGCTGGTGAAGGCGGCCATTTAGGGCGTGAAGAGATCGACATCATCGAACCCACGTTAGCGACATTACGGGCCGAAGGGATGACGCTAAGCGGCCCTTATCCTGCTGATACGCTCTTTCAACCCAAATACCTTGATCATGCCGATGCCGTGTTGGCGATGTATCATGACCAAGGATTACCCGTACTAAAATACAAAGGGTTTGGCCAAGCGTTAAACATCACACTCGGTTTGCCCTTTATTCGAACCTCTGTCGATCATGGTACTGCACTGGATCTGGCTGGCACTGGCCAAGCCGACGTGGGCAGTTTTCAGGTCGCATTAAAAAAAGCCATTGAGTTGGCAAGCAATCATCATTCATGAGCAACAATATCCACATGGGGCACCGCGCCCGTAAGCGGTTTGGTCAAAACTTCCTGCACGACATGAACGTTATCGATAACATCGTGGCGGCAATCAGCCCTGATAACGATCACACCATGGTTGAAATTGGCCCTGGCTTAGGGGCCTTAACCCAGCCAGTAGCCGAACAGGTGACCACCTTAAATGTGGTGGAATTAGACCGCGATTTGGCCGAGCGCTTGCGCCATCAGGCTGGCTGGGGAACGCATCTGGTGATCCACGAAGGGGATGCACTGAAATTTGATTTCAACCAGTTAGCGGAGCCGGGGAAAAAGATGAAGGTGTTTGGCAACTTGCCTTACAACATCTCTACCCCTTTGATGTTCCATCTTTTTGAAACCGTTGCTAATGTTGCCAGCATGCATTTTATGCTGCAAAAAGAGGTGGTTGAGCGTTTATGCGCTGGCCCCGGCCATAAGAATTACGGCCGTTTAACGGTGATGGCTCAGTATTACTGTAAAACCATTCCAGTATTAGCGGTTCCGGCTGGCTGCTTTACACCACCACCGAAAGTGGAGTCCGCCGTCGTACGCTTGGTGCCCCATGAGGTGAATCCTCACCCTGCGGATGACGTAGAAACCTTAAGCAAGGTGGTGGCCGCCGCTTTTGCGATGCGTCGTAAAACCTTGCGTAATAACTTAAAAGGCTTGCTTAGCGATGGGGAATTCGCGCAATTGGATATTGATCCAGCGCTGCGTCCGGAACGGATAAGCGTGCCACAATACGTAGCGATGGCTAATTTTATTAGTCGGCGTCATGCCGGCTAAGATTTTGGCCATTGAGGTGGCGGTTGAGTATTGGCCAGAACAATCTGATCCGGCCAGCAACCGCTACCTCTTTCAGTATCAAATTCATCTGCGCAATCTCAGTGAACAGAGCTGGACATTAACGCATCGTTACTGGCGTATTGTGGATGGCAACGGGCATGAGCAGCAGGTGGAAGGCGCTGGGGTGGTTGGGCAAACACCTTGTCTGGCTCCAGGGGCATGTTTTACGTACCGCAGCTCGGTCGCCATTGCCACACCAGTAGGCAGCATGCAAGGGCACTACACCTTGTGCGGTTTGCTCGGTACCAAGCAAGTGGTGATCATGCCGTTTTCATTAAGCCAGCCGAACATGTTGCATTGAACTATGTCAAAAGCGCTCAATAATTATTTTGTTGGTGACATTCAAGGGTGTTATCACGAACTGCGATTGCTGCTTGATCAGCTGCAATTTAACCCTGAAGACGATTGTCTATGGGTCTGTGGCGATCTCATCTCCCGAGGACCCGATTCGTTAGCCACTTTGCGTTTTATTAAATCGTTGGGCAGCAGCGCCAAGGTGGTGCTGGGTAATCACGATTTGCATCTGTTTGCCGTAGCTGCGGGCTTAAAACGCAGCAGCCCGAAAGATCTGCAACACGAATTGCTGGCCGCGCCAGATCTGGATGAGCTGCTGTTGTGGCTGCGTCAGCAACCATTAATGCGTCGCTGCAAAACACATAATCTGTTGCTAAGTCACGCAGGATTCCCACCCCATTGGGACCTAAAAACCGCCAAAGCGCGCACTCAAGAAGTGGCGGAAATATTACAAAGCGATGATTATTTGGCGTTTTGTCAGCAAATGTATGGCGAAAAGCCCGATACGGACAAACCCCATGCCAAGCGTTTTGAGCGAGCGACATATACCGTTAATGCGTTAACGCGAATGCGCTATTTGCATAAAAATGGCCGCTTAGAGCTGCAAGATAAAAGCGCCCCTCAAGGGGAGTCAGAGCATTGCCCGTGGTTTGCTTTTACGCCACACAAGTTACTGAGTGAACATAAATTGGTGTTTGGCCATTGGGCGGCTTTATTGGGTAAAACCGGCCACGCTAACGCCATTGGCTTAGATCTGGGCTGTTGTTGGGGCGGCCATTTATGCATTTGGCATGCAGAAACCCAGTTACGCTATTTAATGCCTGCTGGTGGTGGCCAAGTTACTTTGCTGAGTGAGAGCCTTTAAGCGGCTAATCAATAAAAAGAAAAGGGCGCTATGAAGGCCCTTTTTCTGTTTGTCGCATTCGGCATTAGCCCCTTTGGGCAGCGACGCCATTAAGTACAACAAGGCTTACCACAACCTGATTTACTACCGCCCTATTTACGACCACCTTATTCCGCATCACTGGGGTATAAAGCATTTACGGCCAAGCAGCGGCGAGCAAACACCGGTTAGCCCTGATGGGAGCGCTTTGAGCGCTTAGGGCCGCGGTGGGTTTTTGGGGTGTCTGTATGCCCTTGTTTGGTGGCATAAGGCTTCGCGGCAGCGCGGCCATTGTTGGTCGCCTTTGGGGGGCGATGCGCATTCTTATCGTTCGAAGCGGGGCGGCCCTCAGCGTGATCTCTTTTGCCATTTTTGCTTTGAGGCTTGGTGCTGCTAGTGCCTTTAGGCTTAGCAAATTGCTGTAAGCCAGTGTGGCGGCTGAGCGCCGGTTTGCCAGCGCCGTTTCTCGGAGTAAAGCCGCTGCGCTGCTGCCCCTCGGCGGGTACCAGACATTTTGGCCCTGAGCCAATTAACTTGGCTAGGCCGGATTTTTTTAAGCCTTCGCGTACCAATGGCCAGCCTTCAGAATCGTGATAGCGCAAAATCGCCTTATGAATACGGCGCTCACGCCCCCCTTTGGCAACGGTCACTTTTTCTTTGATGGAGGTTTTGGTGACTTTATGCAACGCATTAATTTCGGTGTGCCATAACGTGGTGGCATTGGCTAATGGCGAGGGATAAAAGTTTTGTACTTGATCCAGTTTAAAGTCATTCGCTTTGAGCCACAGAGCCAGATTAGCCATATCTTTAATGCTGGTGCCCGGGTGCGCAGAAATAAAATAGGGGATCAAATACTGCTTTTTACCGGCCTCTTGAGAGAACTTATCAAACAGCTTTTTAAATTGATGATAACTGCCCATGCCCGGCTTAAACATCATCGATAATGGCCCCTCTTCGGTATGTTCTGGGGCAATTTTCAAATACCCGCCAACATGATGAGTGGCCAGCTCTTTGACGTAGCGTGGATCTTCCACGGCCAAGTCATAGCGTACGCCGGAGGCGATGAGGATCTTTTTAATGCCGGGCACCTTACGCGCTTTTCGGTACAGCTCGATGGTGGGGGTGTGATCGGTATCCATATGGCCGCAGATATCCGGATAGATACAGCTATAACGGCGGCAGGTCGCCTCGGCTTTGGGGCTTTTACAGCGCAACTGATACATGTTGGCGGTTGGCCCGCCCAAATCGGAAATGACGCCAGTAAAGCCGGGAACTTTGGCCTTAATCGCTTCAATTTCATCAAGAATAGACTCATGCGAACGACTTTGAATAATGCGCCCCTCGTGTTCGGTAATCGAGCAGAAGGTACAGCCGCCATAACAACCACGCATGATGTTGATGGAGGTTTTGATCATGTCGTAGGCGGGGATCTTTTGGCCGTTGTATTTGGGGTGGGGAACGCGGGCATAGGGCAGCCCAAACACCCAATCCATCTCATTGGTTTCGAGTGGGATCGCCGGTGGGTTGAGCCAAATATGGCGATCGCCGTGGCGCTGCATTAATGCACGGGCGCAGCCGGGGTTGGTTTCTTGGTGAAAAACCCGTGAACTGTGAGCATATAAAATTTTATCGGCTCGCACTTGGTCATAAGCGGGCAATAAAATGTATTGTTTTTCCCATGGCTTGGGCTTAGGCGGCTGGACCGTGATGGCGGTCTCAGTGGCCACAGGCTCAAAGGTCGAGGCCAATTGGCAGCCCATATCATCCGCGCCATAAGGGTTGGGAATGGGATCAATCTTGCCAGGGGTATCAAGTGTTGTTGAGTCTAAGCCACTCCATTCGGGTAACGCTTCTTTGGTTAAAAAGCCAGTACCACGAATATCGCGAATGGTACTAATGGCTTCGCCTGCCGCTAACCGGTGTGCCAGTTCAATAATGGGGCGTTCGGCATTGCCGTAAATGAGCAGATCGGCTTTGGCATCAAATAAAATTGCGCGGCGTACTTTGTCTTGCCAGTAGTCGTAATGGGCAATGCGGCGTAAGCTGGCTTCAATAGAGCCAATGGTTACCGGTACGTCATTGTAGGCTTCTTTACAGCGTTGGCTGTAGACCACTACGGCGCGATCTGGGCGTTTGCCATGCACGTTCCCGGGCGTGTAGGCGTCGTCGTGACGTAGACGGCGCTCGGCCGTATAGTGGTTAATCATCGAGTCCATGTTGCCTGCGCCAACCGCAAAAAATAGGTTGGGTTTACCGAGCGCCATAAAATCATCTTTCGAATGCCAGTTGGGCTGATCGATGATCCCAACTCGAAAGCCTTGAGCCTCCAGCATGCGCCCAACAATACCCATGCCAAATGAGGGATGATCAACATAGGCATCCCCAGTAATCACAATGATGTCACAGCTATCCCACCCCAGTTTGCGCATCTCTTTACGGCTGGTTGGCAAAAAAGGTGCGGGGGCATCATCCCGATATTTGGGGTAGCTAAACAGCTGGTTGGCTGGGGTTTGGATCATCGAAATTCCTCGGGATTAGGCACTGACTTATCGCCTCGCGATAAATGGACGCGCGATTGTATCAAAGCCCTTGAATTGGCGCACGGTTAAGATTTGTACAAAATGGCGAAAAATGTCAGAAAAGATGGGCAACATTGGCGTGAGTCGCGGAAAATTACGTCAATTATGGTGTTGATGGTGGCCATAAGCGTTACTGCGGCGGCTAAGGTAGGTATAAAAAAACGCGCGGCCAAGCCGCGCGTTGCTTACATCGAAATGTGGATAACACCCTAATTAGGCGGTTTGTTGTACCAACGCCTGTTGTTTGGCGGTGCGTTGATGCAGCCACCAGTACACAACTAACTGCAATGCCATGACGCCAATGAAGATGAGGCTGCTCTCTAAGAAGCCTGCCATCAAGAAGGCTACCAAAGCTAAGAGACCGTTGGCCAAGGCATACGGGAATTGCGTTCTAAAGTGTTCAAATTGATCACAGCCTGCGCCTGTTGAGGCCAAAATGGTGGTTTCCGATAAAGGCGAACAATGATCGCCAAACAAACCGCCGGAAAGTACCGCCCCAATGCACACCACTAACGGCGCATCAATGGCGATGGCAGTGGGTAATACCAGTGACATCATAATGGCGAAGGTGCCCCAAGAAGAACCGGTTGCAAAAGAGATCACCGCGGCAATTAAAAAGACCGCTGCTGGCAATAACCATGGAGCAAAGCCTGCCTGCGCTTGCTCGGTAATGTACGCTGCTGCGCCCAGCTCTTTGCCTACCGCGCTGAGCGTCCAAGCTAAGATCAAAATAATGGCGACCGACATCATGCCTGCCATCCCTTTGAGGTAGATATCTAAGCTTTGCGCAAACCGGCGCACACCGTAGTAACCCATCAAGGCGATAAGCGTCATCGCAGCACTGAAATAGGCGGTTGTCAGCGCCCCACGGAATAAACCACCGGAGATCCGTTCAAAAGGGAAACCGTGAGGGACAAGCATGGCAAACAACACCGCTAGCATGACGGCTAAGGGCACAAAAACGAAGCTGGCTTTAGCATTCGGGTGTGAGAACACCTCAATGGTGTCAAAGACTTTGCCAAAATCCGATCCTTTTTGGGCCAGCGCCTCAGCCTTCGCCATTGGCCCAAAATCCAGCTTAAGTAAGGCAATAATCGGCACAACCGTAATGGCTAAAATGGCGTAAAACTGAAATGGGATGGCTTGGATAAAGGCTTGCCAGTCGCTCATTGGGTAATTGAGCGCATCAAACTCTTTTTGAATTAACCCCATGATATAAACGCCCCAGCCAATAAAAGGCACCAAAATGGCAACCGGTGATGAGGTGGAATCAATAATAAAAGCCAGTTTTTGACGCGACAATTTTAACGAGTCAAATAATGAACGAAAAACTGGGCCAACAATAAGCGGGGTGCCTAAGTCAGAAAAAAAGATCACAATGCCACCAAACCAAGCGGTTAATGTGGCTTGGCATTTATTGCGTACCCATTGAGTAATACGAGCGGCAAAGGCCACCCCACCACCAGAGCGCTCAACCAGCGCCACAAAGCCACCAATAAAGACCAGCAAGATGATGATCCCCGCATTATAGCTGTCGGTAACCTGTGGTAAAAAGTGCTGGGTAACGGCCAATCCAAAGGTATCAAGTGGCCCTTGATTAATGAATAATCCTTCAATCATCGCGATGCCAACCAACACCCCAGTAAACAGCCCAACTACGACATTGCGGCTGACTAAAGAGACGATAAGAGTAATGATGATAGGGATGATAGAGCTAAACTCTGGCGTGGATTCCATGATAATTCTTATTGTTAGAAATTTACTTTTACTGAATATATATTCAAATTGAATTTATGTTTATGCCGCTTTAAAAAATCTGTGATCAAGACGGCAATTTAATGCAAAGGATGCCGCTAAAAGCGCCTTTAGCGGCTTGGGTGAAGGTTGTGCTGTGCGTTAAGTGGCGGCCATTGCTTATAAACAGCTGCCTTGCTGGCCTAAATGCCGAATTACGCCACTGCTTACTAAGGCAATGCTGCGGTTATAGTGGGCATTCTCGGCAGGGCAATAGATAAAGGTGCCATGATTGGCGCTGCTGCCATCTTCATTAAAGCGCACTAATTGGGCGGAATATTGCAGCGTATCTTGTTCGGCGATGGCAGGGCGCTGCTGGATAACCTCATCATCGCTGGTAAATGAGTTACTGCCATCGGCATCCAAAAAAAGGGTATAGCCTAACTGCCATTGGCCATCACAGTTCGCGCCATCTAGGTGGCAGATTGTCACCACGTTTTGATAACTGGCTGCTAATTGGCGTGCCATGGTGAGATCTTGATATAACGTATCAACGGCGGTTTTACTGCGGTTATTTTGGGTAAAGTCCTCCATCGCCGGTAGTGCGATGCTAAGCATGATGGCGGCAATGGTTAAGGTGATCATAAATTCCACTAACGTGAAACCGATGTTTAGCTTGAGATCGGCGGGTTTCATTCCATGGCTCCCCTATATTCCCAATTCGCTTTGGCATAAACTGGCCGCTTTATTGATGGCGGAATGAGTGACTGCGACTCAACCGTTGCGCGTTAATCGTGCCTGGCGCTATGTCGCCCAAGGCGCATCCATAATTTTAGAATAGCTGGTGTGGGTATGGGGAAGTCGTTAAAGATTGCGTTGGCGCAACGAAATTTTTTGGTGGGTGATATTGAAGGCAATGCCGCGATCATTTGCGCAGACATTGATGCTGCCGCCATCTTAGGTGCTGATTTAGTACTATTTCCGGAATTGGCGTTAACCGGTTATCCACCAGAAGATCTTTTACAACGGCCGGACTTGATGGCGCGCTGCCAGCAGCAGTTGGCGCGCATCGCCGCGCATAACCCCGCCATTGGGGTCGTGCTTGGTCACCCGCATCTAGAGCAAGATACACTCTATAACAGCGCGTCAGTGTTTCATCACGGACAACGCTTAGCGCTGGCTCATAAACAACAATTACCGAACTACCGAGTGTTTGATGAACAGCGCTATTTTAGTGCTGGCGAGCACAGCTGTGTGGTGGAGTTTGCTGGGTATCGTTTGGGGCTATTAATCTGTGAAGACATCTGGCATCCAGAGCCCATTGCGCAGTTGCATCAACAAGGGGCGGAGATCCTGCTAAGCCTGAACGCCTCACCTTTTGATATGACTAAACTGGATGAACGATTATCTGTATTAGAAGCGTGCAGCGCCGAATCGGAATTGCCGGTTGTGTACGTCAATCTCTTGGGCGGCCAAGATGAACTCATTTTTGATGGCCATTCGTTAGTGGTGGATAGCCATGGTCGGGTCACCCATGAATTACCTCAATTTAAACCGGCTCTGGCGCTGGTGGAGTTTCATGGCGTGGAACCGCAACCCTTGCCTCGGCCAATCTTACCCAGTGTTGACGCGCAGGTATACCAAGCGCTGGTGCTGGCGGTGCGTGATTACATTACCAAAAATAAATTTAATGGCGCGGTACTTGGTCTCTCTGGCGGCATCGATTCCGCTCTAACGTTGGCGATTGCGGTAGATGCCATTGGCGCTGATAAGGTGCAAGCGGTGATGATGCCCTTTACGTATACCTCTGACATGAGCCAAACCGACGCTCAAACACAGGCCAGCGCTATGGGCGTTGCTTTTGATAACGTCTCGATTGAACCGATGTTTCGTGCTTTTGAACAGCAGCTTACGCCATTATTTGCCGGTGCCGCCAAAGACACCACCGAGGAAAACCTGCAAGCGCGGATCCGTGGGGTGTTGTTAATGGCGTTATCTAACAAGAGCGGCAAAATTTTGCTCACTACCGGTAACAAAAGTGAATTGGCGGTTGGCTATTGCACACTTTATGGTGATATGTGCGGCGGTTTTGCGGTAATTAAAGACTTACCAAAACAATGGGTTTATCGCTTATCTCGTTATCGTAATAGCCTCTCAGCGGTGATCCCTGAGCGGGTTATCGACCGACCTCCGTCGGCGGAATTAGCGCCGGATCAAGTGGATCAAGATAGCCTACCGGCCTATGACATTCTGGATGATATGCTCGAACGTTATGTCGAATGGGATCAAAGTGTGGCAGAAATTGTGGCGGCAGGGCACATTGAAGCGGATGTGCGACGGGTGATCCGTTTGGTGGATATTAATGAATATAAACGCCGTCAAGGTGCAGTGGGGCCACGGGTAACACCGCGGGCGTTTGGTAAAGATCGGCGTTACCCCATCACCTCTGGTTTTGGCAAAAGCAACTGGTAAAAAGAACAATGAAAAAACTCGAAGCGATCATCAAACCGTTTAAATTAGACGACGTGCGTGAAGCGCTCGGAGAGCTTGGCATTGCAGGGATGACGGTTTCCGAAGTGAAAGGGTTTGGCCGTCAAAAAGGCCATACCGAGCTGTACCGTGGTGCTGAATACATGGTGGATTTTTTGCCCAAAGTAAAATTGGAAGTGGTGCTAAACGACGACCAAGTTGAGCAAGCCATCGACGCGATTGTGGAAACAGCACGTACCGGAAAAATTGGCGACGGTAAAATTTTTATTACCGATGTCAGCCGAGTGGTGCGCATTCGTACCGGTGAAGAAAACGAAGACGCGATTTAATCAACCTCCAGTAACTCACTAAGGCGCCATGGCGCCTTAATTGCTTTTAGGGAAAGGATAATTCATGGCTGCAGAGATCAGCGCGCTGCGATTAAGCGGCGTACGTAAAACTTACGCCGGAGGGGTTGAAGCGCTGCGCGGCATTGATTTAACCGTTCAGCAGGGCGATTTTTTTGCGCTACTGGGTCCCAATGGTGCGGGCAAGTCCACCACCATTGGGGTAATCAGCTCATTGGTGAACAAGAGCAGCGGTACCGTTGAAGTGTTTGGGCATAACGTTGATACCCACTTAAATGATGCCAAACGCTGCATCGGCTTAGTGCCACAGGAATTTAACTTTAATCAATTTGAGACGCTGCTGCAGATCGTTGTTAATCAAGCGGGGCTGTATGGCGTGCCTTATGCCGAAGCGCAAAAGCGCGCTGAACGCTACCTAACTCAATTGGATTTATGGGAAAAGCGGCACAGCAGCGCTCGGGAATTATCTGGCGGCATGAAACGGCGCCTGATGATTGCGCGGGCGTTAATGCATCAACCTAAATTGCTGATCCTCGACGAGCCAACCGCCGGCGTCGACATTGAGATCCGCCGTTCAATGTGGGCTTTTTTAAAAGAGATAAACCAGCAGGGCGTTACCATTATTTTAACGACGCACTACTTAGAAGAAGCCGAAATGCTTTGTCGTAACATTGGTATTATTGATCGAGGTCAGTTGGTGGAATGCACCAGTATGAAAACCTTACTGGCTAAGTTGGATGTGGAGACCTTTTTATTCGATACCGCCAACGATGCACGGCAAGTTACGTTAACCGGCTTTACATACCATGCCGAAGATCAGCACACATTAGTGGTTGAAATACCCAAAAGCCAAAACTTAAACGAGGTGTTTCGGCAATTAACAGAGCAGGGCATTGATGTCTTATCCATGCGCAACAAAGCCAATCGATTAGAAGAGCTGTTTGTGGCCTTAGTGGAACATGGCCGGGAGGCAAAGGCATGAGTCATCCATATTGGATTGCGTTTACCGCATTAGTACGTAAAGAGGTGATCCGTTTTACCCGCATTTGGGTGCAAACCCTAGTGCCGCCGGCCATCACCATGACGCTCTATTTTATGATTTTTGGTAACCTCATTGGCGATCGCATTGGCCAAATGGGTGGCTTTTCCTATATGGAATTTATTATGCCGGGGTTGATTATGATGGCGGTGATCACCAACTCTTACGCCAACGTGGCCAGCTCTTTTTTTAGTGCCAAATTTCAGCGAAATATTGAAGAGTTATTGGTTTCCCCAGTACCGAATATGCTGATCATTGCCGGCTATGTAGCAGGCGGGGTCGCACGCGGCTTATGCGTTGGGATCATCGTTACTGGGGTCGCCTTACTGTTTGTGGACATTCAAATCCACAGCGTTTTGATCTTAGCCATTACGGTACTGCTGACCGCCATTATCTTTGCGCTAGGGGGGCTGATTAATGCCATCTTTGCCAAAAGTTTTGATGACATCTCCATCATTCCTACTTTTGTGCTCACGCCCTTAACGTATTTGGGGGGCGTCTTTTACTCCATTAGCTTGCTGCCCCCATTTTGGCAGGGGGTTTCGCAATTAAACCCTGTGGTATACACCATTAACGCCTTTCGCTACGGTTTTTTAGGCACCAGTGATGTCAGCCTTGTCGCCTCGTTTGGGCTGATGGCAGCCTTTATTGTGGTCTTAACCTTGGTGGCGTATCGGCTGATTGATAAAGGCGTTGGATTGCGCGCTTGATGTCGGCCAATTCGCGTTCGGTCAGCTCCAATCAACAAGGGGTGCATCCGCAGTTAGCGCGGACGGTGCAGCGTCATTTAAATACGGCCTTTCAAGCCCCCTATGCCGAGCACAGTTTGCGCCTTTTTGAGCGGCTGTCGGATTGGCGTAACTGCCACCCACAACGGCCCTTAATTCTAGACTCTTGCTGCGGCATCGGTGAGTCCACCCAACAGTTGGCGGCACGTTACCCGAATGCATTGGTGCTGGGGCTGGATAAGTCGGCGCAGCGCATCGCCAAACATTCAGCCATGGCCGATAGTGCGGCGCTGTATCGCGTTGAACGGGCGAATTTGAATGATCTTTGGCGATTAATGGTGGCCGCCAATTGGCAGGTGGCGCGCCATTATGTGCTGTATCCCAACCCATGGCCGAAAGCGGTGCATCTGCAACGGCGCTGGCATGGTGGCCCTTTATTTCCAAGCTTGCTTGCGCTGGGGGGGCAATTGCAGTTGCGTTCGAATTGGCCCATTTATTTGCAAGAGTGCCAGCAAGCGTTAGCGCTTGCCGGTTATCGCAGCCAACTAAGTGTGATTGCCAACAGTACGCCAGCGCTGACCCCATTTGAACGCAAATATCGGCTATCTGGTCACGTTTTATTTAAACTAAAGAGTGATCTAACGCATCCCGTTTTGCCATGAAGTTAACTACGCTTAAAGCAATTTAAGGCGACAAGCTGAGGTGTTTTATGCCAAGGAAGGTCGGAATACTGGCTCTGGCCATGTTATTGGTGTTGCTTACCCAAGTTGCGCTGGTTTGGGGCGTGCAATATCTTGTTGGGTAGCCCAACGAAGGTTGTTTTTGCCTGTGGCGGCCATCAGCTCATCCATTGATGCAGCAACCGTTTGATGTGGTGCATCGGCTGAGCGCCAGTCGCGAATACTAAAATGAAATTAAAAAAACACCCTTACACGGAACCCGTGTAAGGGTGTTTTTCTTACTTGGACACTCAGCCCAGCAAGCTTATGGGGGTTAATCCAATAATTGCAGCGCGGTCTCTACCACGTTTTCTACGGTAAAGCCAAACAGCTTAAAGAGCTCCTCGGCAGGGGCTGACTCACCAAAGGTGTGCATGCCAATGATGCGGCCATCAAGGCCAACATATTTGTACCAGAAGTCGGCAATTAGGGCTTCAACGGCAATGCGAGCGGTAACATCCGAAGGCAGTACCGCTTCACGATAAGCCGCATCTTGGGCATCAAAGACATCTGTTGCTGGCATCGATACCACGCGCACCGCCTTGCCTTGCGCTGCTAATTGCTCGGCTGCCGCCATCACCAGCTCCACTTCTGAACCCGTTGCAATCAAGATAAGCTCTGGTTTAGTGGCGCTGTCTTTTAGGATGTAGCCACCCTTAGCAACATTGGCCACGGTGGCTGCATCGCGCGGCATTGGCGCTAAACCTTGGCGCGAGAAGATCAGGGCGCTTGGGCCATCGGTGCGTTCAATGGCGTGACGCCATGCCACCGCAGATTCAACCGCATCACAAGGGCGCCAAGTGCTCATGTTAGGGGTCATCCGTAACGACGCCACTTGCTCTACCGGCTGGTGGGTTGGACCGTCTTCACCTAAACCAATGGAGTCATGGGTATAAACAAAGATAGATGGTTGCTTCATTAGCGCTGCCATACGGATGGCATTGCGGGCATATTCCATAAACATCAAGAAGGTGGCGCCATATGGCTTGAAGCCACCATGCAAGGCCATGCCGTTCATGATGGCGCTCATACCAAACTCACGTACACCGTAGTGAAGGTAATTGCCGCTCGCATCGTCCGCAGTAATGGACTTAGAACCAGACCAATTGGTTAAATTCGACGGCGTTAAATCGGCTGAGCCGCCCAGAAGTTCTGGCAGGATAGGGCCGAAGGCATTTAAGCAATCTTGCGAGGCTTTACGGGTCGCCACGTTATTGGCCGTTGCCTGTAGCTGAGCAATATAGTCGTCGGCAAGCGTGGCCCAATCGGCTGGCAGTTCGCCCGCTAAACGGCGCGTCAGCTCAGCAGCCTCGGCTGGGAAAGCCGCTGCGTAAGCCGCAAACTTATTGTCCCAGTTTGCTTCTAGCTCAGCGCCTTGAACCTTACCATCCCATGCATCATAAACGTGGCTTGGAATTTCAAAGGGCGCGTATGGCCAGCCTAAGAATTCTCGAGCCGCTGCGATCTCCGCATCACCTAATGGTGCGCCGTGGCAATCGTGAGAGCCACTTTTATTGGGCGAGCCAAAACCAATAATGGTTTTGGTGCAAATTAACGTTGGCTTATTGGTTTCTGCCTTCGCCGCTTCAATCGCCGCTTTAATGGCCGCAGCATCGTGGCCATCAACCGCTGGGATCACATGCCAGCCGTAGGCTTCAAAACGTTTTGGGGTATCGTCGGAGAACCAACCTTCTACGTGGCCATCAATGGAGATGCCGTTGTCATCCCAGAAGGCAATTAACTTGCCTAAACCTAAGGTGCCAGCCAGTGAGCAAGCCTCATGGGAGATCCCCTCCATTAGGCAGCCGTCACCCATAAAGACATAAGTATGGTGATCCACCACCTCATGCCCTGGGCGATTAAATTGCGCGGCCAGCACTTTCTCTGCCAATGCCATACCAACGCCATTTGTAATGCCTTGGCCTAATGGACCGGTCGTGGTTTCTACGCCAGCGGTATAACCATATTCTGGGTGACCAGGGGTGCGAGAATGCAATTGGCGAAACTGCTTCAAATCGGCAATAGAGAGATCATAACCGGTGAGATGCAGTAAAGAGTAAATCAGCATGGAACCATGGCCATTGGAGAGCACGAAGCGGTCTCGGTCGGCCCACTGTGGGTTGCTTGGGTTGTGTTTAAGAAAATCACGCCATAGCACTTCGGCGATGTCCGCCATTCCCATTGGGGCACCTGGGTGACCAGAATTGGCTTTTTGTACCGCATCCATGGACAACGCACGGATGGCGTTAGCTAGCTCTTTACGGGATGACATTGTTGCTCCTGATGACAGAGAGTTAGTTAATTAACGGCCATATTCTCTAACTTTGCTGAAGTGGACGCAAACGGGGATTTGCAGTTCGAGCGTAATTCTTGCGGTTGTGCGTAGTTAACGCGTTATTGCCTGATTGATCGTCCCTTCAATGGCCATGCGCCGCGTTATCTGCTGCAAGTGCACTCATCACTATGTTCTAGGTTGTGTTTGGCTTAAAGGCAATGGCGCACGCGGAACATTCGCTCTGCATCGTGGTGCGTGTTGCTGCGGTTTTAAAGCGCTGGATATTCTCGATCAAAGCGGGCGAAGCGGGGCAGGCCGCGATCGGTATAGCCATTAAAGCGATAGGTGATTACGCTACCGATGGCAGGCGGCGTATGGCGCTCGGCATCACTAAATCCACTGCCTATTTTAAATTGCCGGCCTTGTGCATCGCGCACCAGCAGCGCCCCCATCACGCCGGTGTATTTGCCTTTACCGGGTAAATAAGCCAATACAGTGGCTTCGCCGTCTTGATATGCCTTCATTTTTAATAACAGTGGTGAGCGCCCCACTAAATAAGGGGCGTCATAACGTTTGAGCATCAGCCCTTCGCCGCCCGCTTGTTGCACTTGTTGCAACCATTGTTGTACTGCTTCATGGCTGGCGAAGCGATGGTGTGGGACCGCGATAACATGAGGCTGCTGTAATTGTTGAACCAGTTGCTGCAATTGCTGCAAGCGCACATAAAAAGGGTTTAAGCTTCGAGGCAAGTCAAACACCATAAACTGCACCTTAGCCCAAGCGTCATGTTCCGGCACCTGATCGCGCACAATTTGCATTAATTGCTGAAACTGGCCACGACCAAGCCACAGTTCGCCATCTAACGGCTGCGACGGTAAGTGCTCAATAAACCATTTGGGCGCATGGATAACGTGACCATTACGGGTGATTAATTTGCTGCCTGTCCAGTAGGTGCGCATGCCATCGTATTTCTCACTGACCAGATAAGTGCTGATCTCCACATCTTGGTGATAGCTCTTAGCAAGCATGAGATCCGGTGCCTGCGCCGTGACCCACAGCGGACAAAGTAAGCCGATACCACCGAGCCAAAATTGATGCTTTAACGAAATCATTGCCCTTCCTTAGGTTGATGATAATGGCTGTCCTTCGCATGGCTGCCGTTCAAATAGCTGCCTATTTCGCTGCCTAATCAAAGCCTTCCTATACTGTATTTGTTTACGCACTACGGCAAAAAAAAGGCTAGTGCTTTTTGCGGGCGGCTGAGGCTGGCAAACCTGCGCTTGCGGCAGGCGGGTAATCCGCTACAGGATGGCTCGGAAGAATCACCGGATCACGAGATAAGGTGTCATTTTTCTCTGTGTTAGGCTGGATTTTTCGCTCGAAATCACTAGAATAGCCGTCCAGACGTAGATGCATCTACACACCCTTTTTGATGAATTACGGAGATTGCTTACATGGCACGTCATCTGTTTACTTCTGAGTCCGTATCTGAAGGCCATCCAGATAAAATTGCTGATCAAATTTCTGATGCAGTATTGGATGCCATCTTGGCTCAAGATCCTAAGGCTCGTGTAGCCTGTGAAACCTATGTAAAAACTGGCATGGTGATGGTGGGTGGCGAAATCACCACCAGCGCTTGGGTTGATATTGAAGAGATCACCCGTCAAACCGTGCGTGACATTGGTTACACTCATTCTGACATGGGCTTTGACGCCAATTCTTGTGCGGTTTTGTCTGCCATTGGTAAGCAATCCCCAGACATCAACCAAGGGGTTGATAAAGCCGATCCACGTGAGCAAGGTGCCGGTGACCAAGGCTTAATGTTTGGTTATGCCTCAAACGAAACCGACGTTTTGATGCCAGCGCCAATCACCTACTCTCACCGTTTGGTGAAGCGTCAGGCTGAAGTCCGTAAAAATGGCACCTTGCCATGGTTGCGTCCAGACGCGAAATCTCAGGTCACCTTTGCCTACAACGCCGATGGCACCGTAGCGGGCATTGATGCGGTTGTATTATCGACTCAGCATGCCGAAAGCGTGAGCTTGGCAGAACTGCGTGATGGGGTAATGGACACCATCATCAAGCCGGTATTGCCACAAGAGTGGATCACCAAAGACACCAAGTTCCACATTAACCCAACCGGTCGTTTTGTGATTGGTGGACCAATGGGCGATTGTGGTTTAACCGGTCGTAAAATCATCGTAGATACCTACGGCGGTATGGCGCGTCACGGTGGTGGTGCGTTCTCCGGTAAAGATCCATCTAAAGTAGACCGTTCTGCCGCATACGCCACCCGTTATGTAGCGAAAAACATCGTTGCTGCTGGTTTGGCTGATCGTTGTGAGATCCAAGTGTCTTACGCCATCGGTGTGGCTGAGCCAACCTCCATCAGCATTGAAACCTTTGGTACAGGCAAATTGCCAGAAGAGACCTTGATCGCCTTAGTTCGTAAGCACTTTGACTTACGTCCATACGGCCTGATCCAAATGCTGAATCTGGAACGCGCTATCTACCAACCTACAGCGTCTTACGGCCACTTTGGTCGCGTTGAGTTCCCATGGGAACAAACCGACAAAGCACAAGATCTGCGTGACGACGCCGGTCTGTAACCTGCTGTTTACTCACATTAAGCCCGCGTAAGCGGGCTTTTTTGTTTAAAAAATATGTTCACGCTTTACCCTCTAAGATCATCCGAGTAGCCTGTCAAAATCCATCCTCGCTAAAGGAATAGCGTTTATGCGTTTGCTACCATTTTGGGGCGCAGCCCTGCTGATTGGGTTGTGTCAACACAAGGCACTGGCGGCCATGACGCCAGAACGGTTTGATGTGGAAGAGCAGCGCTATGCGCAAGCCGCCAAGCAACTGCCGGAAGTGGCAATACGTTATCAAGCCCAGACCGAGGCGTTATTAACGCGTTATCGCGCCAACACCAATGAACTGAGCGTCACTCGTAACGTCGCGCAAGATGGCACCGCACTGTGGCAAGCCGCGGTGAAAGATGTGCAACAAGGCGGTTGGGATGATCGGCCGTTGTATTGGAACCGGCTGGCCACCCGCATTGGCTTAAAACAGCAACAGCCAAGCTTTACATTGGCCGCTTGGCAACGGCAAATCCTACTCAATAGCTTAGAAAAAGCCTCGCGGGGCATGAGCGATGTGCACTTTCTGGAGGAGGTGGACCTGCGCATCTTACTCACCGGCTTTGATCCCTTTTTGCTGGATCGCAATCTGAGCCAATCCAACCCTTCAGGGCTGGCGGCCTTGGCGTTTGATGGGGTCATTTGGCCTTTAGCGGGTAAGCGCGTGCAGATAGAAAGCGTGCTGATCCCCGTGCGCTTTCAAGATTTCGACGACGGGTTGATTGAATCGTTACTTACCCCTTATTTGCGCGACAACAACATTGATATGGTCGTGACCGTATCCATGGGCAGAGAGCACTTTGATTTAGAACGCTTTGCAGGGCGCAATCGCTCTGCTGCAATGGTCGATAATCAAAATTTTCGTAGTGGTGCCACGCCTCAGCAGCCCAAGCCACCGTATTTAAATGGCCAAGTGCTCAATGGCCCAGAATTCGTGGAATTTAGCTTGCCCGCGCAGGCCATGCAGCAAGCCATTGGCCGTTATCAAGTGAATGATAACCGGCAAGTGGAAACCGAACTTGGAACCCGTCAAGCTGGCCAAATTGAACAACTCGACGGCGCCGTTTCCGTGGCCGGCTCCGGCGGCGGTTATCTGTCCAATGAAATCAGCTACCGCAGCCTGCTGTTAAAACAGCTTTTGGGCAGCCAAGTTTTAGTGGGCCACATTCATACCCCCAAAATCGACGGGCACGATCCCAGCGCGCAGCAACAGATGGTGGAACAACTGCAAGCCATCTTGCAACAAGCGGCCAGCACCCAGTTATAACGGTGCGCACTAAGGGGGCATTGACGACCATAGCGGGCACAATTGCATCTTCGCGCCTCATCGGTACAATTCCGCCCATGAGCGAACCACTATTTCAGGCCATTTGCGCCCAAGTTGAGCAGTGCTATCAGCTTGCTGAGCAACAATTACAGCGCGCATTTCCGCGCCCCAATATTGCCTTTAATCAGCGTGGTCAGGCGGCAGGCAGCGCGTATTTACAGCGCAATCAATTGCGTTTTAATCCTATTTTGGCACGAGCGAATCCCGAGGCTTTTTTGCAGCAAGTAGTGCCTCACGAAGTGGCGCATCTGCTGGTCTGGCACTGCTACGGCAAAACCAAACCCCACGGTTTAGAGTGGCAACGGCTGATGATCCAGTTGTTTGGGGTTACGCCCACGGTGCGCCACAGCTTCGATGTGAGCGCCGTACAGCCACGCACCGTCGCGTATCGTTGCCAATGTCAAATCCATCAACTCACCATTCGCCGCCATAACAAATTACAGCGTGGGCAGGCGCAATATCAGTGCCGATTATGCCAATCGCAGTTACAATTAGCGTAAATTCATCCATCTGATTTTATTGTTGTAATTTATTATGCCTATTGTTCTTGTTTTCGCTCTGTTCCTTATCAGCGCCCCAAGCGTTGCCAGCACCACCGGTCCGCAATCGTTTAGCGCAGCCAAACGCATGCTGGTGAATATTTATCAAGAGCTTGATAAATCCACATCTGGGGAGCTTTCCACCATTTATTGTGGCTGTAACTTTCACTTTGAAGGGAAAAAAATCGTGCCAGATCTGGCCGGTTGCGGCTACGAAGTGCGCCGTGAAGGGCAGCGCAACCGTGCCGAGCGCATTGAATGGGAACACGTGATGCCCGCTTACGACTTTGGCCGTCAGATGACATGCTGGCAAGAAGGAGGCCGTAAAAACTGCGGCAAAGACACCACCTTTAAACGTATGGAAGCGGATCTGCACAACCTTTACCCCGCCATTGGCGAAGTGAACGGGGATCGCTCCAACTTTGGTTTCAGTGACTGGAATGGCCCTTCTACCGATTACGGTCGTTGTGAGATGGTTATTGATTTTAAAGGTAAAAAAGCGCAGCCACCGCAGCGTAGTCGGGGTCAAATTGCCCGTAGCTACCTGTATATGGAGCAACAACACAACATTCGCCTTTCCAGCGCCGATAAGCGTTTGTACGAAGCGTGGAACCGCATGTACCCCGCGGATCAGCAAGAGTGCAAACGTCACGCTCACGTAGCGAAGGCACAGGGCTGGCCGAATCCGTTTATTGCGGCTCAATGTGCAGCATTTAAAGGATAACTCGGAGTAACGGATGCGCGTTCCCAGAATCTATCAACCAAGCGCCCTCGTTGTTGGTCAGGCATTGTCATTAGACGAAGATGCCGCTAACCACGTTGGGCGTGTTTTACGGATGCAACCACAGCAACAGCTGTGGTTGTTCAATGGTGATGGCGACCAATATCTGGCCACCATTACCATGGCCGACAAAAAAGCGGTGCAAGTAACAATTGAACAGCACCAGCCACAACACTGCGAATCGCCATTGGATCTTGAGCTTGGGCAGGTGATCTCACGGGGTGACAAAATGGAGTTCACCATTCAAAAATCGGTTGAACTTGGCGTAAACACCATCACTCCATTATGGTCTGAGCGTTGCGGCGTAAAATTGCAAGGCGAGCGCTTAGAGAAAAAATTGCAGCAATGGCAGAAAATAGCCATTGCCGCTTGTGAGCAAAGTGGCCGTAATGTGGTGCCACAAGTACGGCCGGTAATGAAGCTAGATGAATGGCTGCAAGAACCTTACAACGGTTTGAAATTAAACCTTCATCCACGGGCACAGTACTCCATTAACACCCTGCCACAACCGGTAACACAAGCCCGTTTATTGATAGGCCCAGAAGGGGGGTTATCCTCGGCAGAAATTGCCTTAGCCGCTCAACAACAGTTTACCGACATCCTCTTAGGGCCTCGCGTTCTTCGAACCGAAACCGCGGCTCTTACTGCCATCACCGCGTTACAAGTGCGCTTTGGCGACTTAGGCTAAGTACAGAATTTAAGGAGTAAGCATGATGAAATTGGGCATCGTGATGGACCCCATTAGTGCCATCAACATCAATAAAGACACCAGTTTTGCGTTTTTGTTGGAAGCGCAAGCGCGTGGCTACGAATTGCACTACATGGAACTGAGTGATCTTTACTTAGAGCAAGGCGAACCCTATGCGCGCATGCAATCGCTAACGGTGCAACGTCAAGCCGATGATTATTACCAATTAGGGGCGGTAAGCGAGCGTAAATTAAGCGAGCTCGACGTTATCTTAATGCGCAAAGATCCGCCATTTGATACCGAATTTATTTATGCGACTTACATGCTGGAGCGTGCTGAAGAGCAGGGCACCTTGATCGTCAACAAACCTCAAAGTTTGCGCGACTGCAATGAAAAGCTCTTTACCGCTTGGTTTGCCGAGCACACCCCACCGACGTTGGTGACTCGCCGTGCCGATAAAATTCGTCAATTTCACCAGCAACACCATGACATCATCCTCAAACCCTTAGATGGCATGGGGGGCGCCTCCATCTTTCGAGTTGGCAGCGGCGGTGAAAACCTCGGGGTGATCATTGAAACCCTCACCCAGCATGGTAACCAATACGCCATGATCCAGCGCTTTATTCCCGAAATTACCGCAGGCGACAAACGCATCCTCGTGGTTGATGGCGAGCCCGTTCCTTACTGCTTAGCACGCATTCCTCAAGGTGGTGAAACTCGGGGTAATTTGGCTGCTGGTGGCCGTGGTGAAGCGCAGCCCCTTTCGGAAAGCGACTGGGCCATTGCCCGAGCCGTTGCCCCAGAGCTGAAAAAACGCGGCCTTATTTTTGTGGGGTTAGACGTGATAGGCGATCGCTTAACCGAAGTGAATGTTACCAGCCCAACTTGTGTGCAAGAGATTGATGCCGCTTATGGCACCAACATCGCAGGGCTATTAATGGATGCCATTGAACGCCGATTAGCCGCACGCGAATAGGGTTAATTTGTCTGAATACGAAAACAAGCCGCAGAACTTCAATGTTGCGGCTTTTTTAATGATGCGTGCGGCTATTTTAACTATTCCCCATTGCGACTAGCGTAGTTTCTACGCTTAATTCGTTTCCGCACCTGTGCTTGAAACAAACTTTTGACGGGGGCATTGCATATACTTTTCCAACAAGATACTGGTTAGTCTCATACTTGAGACTTGAGACTTGAGACTTGAGACTTGAGACTTGAGACTTGAGACTTGAGAGCGCGTCAGGAAGCTTCAATTTGACAAGTTTGCGTTGGATTAACGGTTCCAACGTACGTCAAAATACCTTGGCGCTGATGCTGGTTGTCTGCAGAATGGTATGCATTGATGAATTTCGCCATTCGTTCATCGGTTATCTGCATGATAGTTTTCGAGAACTGGATGTTGAATGACTTACAAGATTGGGAGGGCGGGTGTGCTTTGGTTTCATTGATTTGGAAACCGGACTTAATGGTGGCATCACGGACGGCAATATAAGTTTTATTCAGACTTTCAATACAATGGCCAGACACAATAATGTCATCCATATAGACACTAACCTGAAAGTCATGTCTATGATCTAAATGGCTGAGAAGATTGCCTAAATGGCTATGGGAGAGACACATCGAAGCCAGCAAAGGTGACTGTATGAACCCGTATGGAAGACTAAATACTTCACCAACCTTGATTGTTGAGGAGCGAGCAATTTCTCTAGCTATAGAATAACCAGTATATGGTTTTATTGTTCGGGTCACTCGGGAGCGATTAATGGCATCAAAGAAGCTACTGATGTCGATATTGAAAAAGTATTGGCTTTTTGAAGTGTGCTTTTTTATAGCCTCTACGTGACCGCCTTTACGAAGGTGGTAATAGAATGTAGGTGCGGTCCAGTGAGATTGGAGCAGTTTTTTTACGTAATTCCCATATTTTCTGGATGAAATTGAGGGGACGTAGATCCAAGAGCCT
Source organism: Ferrimonas sp. (assembly GCA_044433165.1). Taxonomy (GTDB): domain Bacteria; phylum Pseudomonadota; class Gammaproteobacteria; order Enterobacterales; family Shewanellaceae; genus Ferrimonas. The sequence goes on from JAWXTX010000003.1 coordinate 57,129, forward strand.
CGCTTGCGCTCAAATTTGTGATCCCATTTAGGCCCGTTAGGCGGCTGCACTTATTAATTGCTCCTTTGAGTAATTTAAAGCCACACCAGCTAAGAAGCGAAGGATTGATAGAGCTACTACTATGCGAACACTGCAATCTAGTATTGCTAAAATCATTCTTACAAAGTTGAGAATTTCACTTGTAAGCTGATTCAAATTACGCAAAGCATTTGGGATGCTCTTCAAACCCTCCTTAATCTTAACGGTTAGGCCGAATTTATCTTTTTCCATAAATTCATCCTCCATCTTTACTTCTGACTGACCTAGCGCAAAGCGCATGACTTCGAATTAATTGAAACAGGGAAATCGTTTAGCCCAATGGACATGACGAATCTTCACGAGTTACCAAGAACATCACACTGTGACTGATGGAGCGTTATGCAGCTGCTTGGATAAGCCGCCTAACGTCAGAAGTATACGGATTGTCAGAGATAAAATGCTGTATAGCAAGGAATATACGAGTATTAATCTTGTAGTTATCTTATGGTGTTATTTTTATATTTGTATTTACTTCATTATTAATGGTTGATGGTTCAGGTGACTTGCTAATTAAACTCCGAAGTGTTAAACAGCTAGGCAGTATTCCTCGAGCACTCCCTTTGGCTGCTTGAAATCGAGGCATTTTCTTAGTCATTCATTTCGATTTACCGCTCGTTTTATCTCATTATCCGTTACTGTTCGTAGGTCTGTCCCCTTCGGGATGTATTGGCGAGTAACCCATTGAAATTTTTATTCAGTCCGCGTTCCCATGAGGAATATGGATGCGCCAAATAAAAATCAGCACCTAACGCTTTTGCTTTGTGCGCCACAAACTCCAAACAGTTCAAAAGCCGCATAAGAACGAAGTAATTCCATAGTGGCATCAGGTACCGCTTCAGTATTTTGTTTTGCACTTTTTTAACCAAATAAAATCGGTTAGTACGTTCGGCGATGGTTACCATAGCGCTGTGACCTTGTTTGCCTAAAACCTCTACCGGCAGTTGGCAGCCTCTCTCCGGTTCAATCGTGAACGTTGCACTTATTATCTGAATTCAGAATTTAACTGACAGGAATGGTGCGTTAAAGACGCGCCTTGAGCCGTGATGCTGGTCATTAAAGTTGTCTATACCCCCCTGTTTTCTGGGGTATAGACAACGCGGTAGTGTGGTTATTTCGATTGGGTGGGGGCATCACTGTCGCTGGGGTAACTTTGTTCAAGCAATTGCACCAGCTCTTGGCCAACTGCGCCTTCGCGCCAAGAGGCGTTTTCCTCTTTTGCGGGTGGGGTGTTGGTGATGGCTTTGGTGCCTTTTGCGCTTGAGTTGGGGATCGTTGATGTGTTGCGTTCCATGCTGGCATTCCTCTCTAATTGGAGTTAATTCCATTCGATTTACGATAGTCTCTTTTTGCCGTAGAAGCACGAGTAAACAATGTTTTTTACGAACAAATATGGGCTGAGCTGATATAAATTTAATATATATCAATGATTTACTTTGGTTATTGATTTTAACAGGGGTACCGTGGCTTTGGCGCTATATGTCGACGAAAGGCTACTTGCATCAAACTATTGAATTTAACTTATTAGAAAATCGAAAAAATTAGCGTTTCCGCACAGATGTTTGCCAATTGTGAATTTACAGTGATGAATATTGAATTAGAGGCAATTTTAGGAAATCACCACAAATGTCTGCCAAGGAAGCTGTGACAACTTTGGTTTGGGGTTCGCCCAACCATGCTCGATTCCGTCAACGAGATCAGGTATTGGTTCGCTTAGCGGAGCAATTGTTGCAAGATCAAGGGTTGGTTTCATTTCGTTTTTCTGAGCTTGCCCCACTGGCCGGTTGCAGTGCTGGAACGCTTTATAAGCACTTTGCCAGTAAGGAAGATCTGCTCATTGCTATTTTAGCGCGTCATTTGGAACGTTTGGTCGAGTGCCAACCGCATTTGATGACCTGCGAACTCAGTTTTGTGGAGCGTTGGATTGCGATGCATCTGCTGGCGGTTGCGGCCAGCCGTCAGTGCTGTTGGAGCTTGTCGTTAAACAGCATTGGCAGTTCCCCTAAGTTGGTGGAGCGCGCCAGTGAGTACCGTATTCAAGAGCTAAAAATGCATTTAGAGCAGTTTTATCATGCGATTTTACGGGTAGTGGAAAGCGCTCGTATTCAAGGGGAGCTTTCAGCAACGGATCAGCAAGTGGCCAATGCGCATGCGATGATGGTGTTTATTGAGCGAGGCGCCATCGACAGCATTGATAACCCTTTGATGGAAAATGCGTTAGAAGCACTGGATATGCGCCAGCTTTTTGAGGTGTTTGCGTTATATCTGAGTGTGTTGGATTGGCGTACGCCATTACGGCCAGACTCTTATGAGCGAGTGATGGCTGAAGTTGAGCATCAATTGCAAGAGTGCCAGCAACAGCAGCAATTGCTGAGTGTACTTTAACGGTTGGCCGTGCTTCTGCTCACTTCAAATAGGAATAAGGTGAGCAGGAGCGTGCGATGGCTGTTTGGCCAAGCTCAATTGCGCCGGCCAGTATTAACGGCGGTGATAAAGTCTGGTCTTGAGGCGATCAACTGCTGGCGTTGTTGTTCGTTTAGCTCGCCTTCAGGCAAGCGTAAAACAGTGCGATTAAGGTGCTGACGTGCCACCTGAGATAAACGCAATTGCGCTACGGGGCCTTCAATTGCATACTGCTGCTGTTCGCCAACCTGTTCTAATATGCCACTTTCCAGTAACTCCATAACCGTAGATTGGTGCAATGGCATTTTCACTAATGGGTTGGCTTGGAGAAAGAATTCACGCAAAATGGCGCGTTCTTGCGCATCTAAAAACTTCATTTTATCAACAATTTGCTGTCTCCATTGCAGCTGCTGCTGCTGCATTAAGCGTTGTTGAATAATCCATAATACCGCTGCCGCTGCCAGATAACTGGCCGAAACTATCACCATTAAGCCAATTAAAAAGCCATGTTCTTCAACCCATTGTTGCAGATAAAGCGACTGCAGGGTTGGGATGGGCAGGGTCATGAGCGCCAGACCAGCAATCAAACACCACATGGCGATGCTAATCGCGACTTTTTTGGCTAACCAATGCCACTGGTTCAGTGACGTAGGGGAGGGAGCGGATAACATAGATAACTCACTAAACAATTCTAATTTATGGCTTCTTAGGCGAAGCGGTTAAAGGCTGGCGAACCAGTTTGCCTTGTTCTAGAACAAGTTGGCTGGCGCCTTGCGCTTCATTATTGAAGTATTTATTGTTGCCAAGGGTTATATTAACTCGTGGCAGCAGATATTTAGTGATCAAAATTTGGCGTTCTTGAGAAAAATGTTCAATTAATTCCTGCTGTTGTTGCAGTTGTTGCTCATTTTCACTGCTGAGGGTTTTTAAATAGGCGATCAATTGCAGTGCTTGTTCTTTTGCTTCGGCAGTGATCTCACCGGCTTTCAGGCCATTATTGAGTTTTACCTGTTCTGCCAACCAGTTGCGGCTGAGCTCTTGTTGCTGGTTTTCTAGCTCTGTTGCGGTGTCTAACAAGCTTTGGTAATCGGCCCCCACCACCACGCGTGTTTCAACTCCTGTTTTGGTGCCTAATTCGTTACATTGTAGCCCCAGTCTGGCGTAAGCCGAGCCGCCATTAAGGCCGCCTTGTTTATGGGGGTGCAACCCAACGTATAGCATCTGTGCGGTGCGTAAGTTGCAGTTAACCGCATGCCAGCGGATCTCTAAATCCCCAACGCAATCAATATGGGCAAATTGTGCATAATGGATGGTGACGTTGCCGCCCGCCCGAATTTGGCATTGCAAATGGCCGTTATCCTGTTGGTGGCCAACAACGCCCTTATCGACGCTGAGATCGCCACCAGCGTCAATAATGGCGTTGTGAACGCTGCCTTGAATATGAATGTTGCCCGTTGCATGTACTTGCATACCGTCTTCAACATCACCGGTAATGACGATTGAGCCATTAAATTTGAGGTGGCCGGTTAAGACGCTTACCCCTGCGACAGTCAGTTGTGGCTCAATGGCCATACCATGATCTTGCATTAATGGAATGCCGCTGATCTCGGCGATTAAAAGATCGGGATTTTGGCTATCAATATAGGTGCCAGAGCCGGCGATTAATTGGGCTGGCTCGCCATCTGTGGCATCGAGCGTCTCGCCTAAAATGGTATAACCGGGCTGGCCTAATGTTGGGGCAATACGTTGTAGCAGAGGGTGGCCACGGTCAACGGTGAAGGTTTGTCCTAAATTGCGCATATCAACACGATGAATGTCGATGGCTTGTGGTACGGCTTGGTGCTCGCTGGGCAAAGGTACTAGGCGTTTGAGGTAGCCATTGTGGCCGGGCACCGCCGGTTTGCCAAAAGCAATTACGGCCGTGGCTGATTCGTGTTGATGATCTCGCTGTTGATCAATCATCGCTAAAATCGCACTGCGACAAAGGCCTTGTGTTAGGTTGCCGTTCTTCAAGAGTTGCAATAATTGAGAGACGGTAGCGGCTTCCCCTCCTTGTGCAAAAGTTAGGGTAGCGGTGAGTGTCATTTTGTCTTTGCTTAAGTTCAGCGCCCAGCTGCCATCTAACGCTTGAGCAAAAACCACATCAATGGGCGTTAATTCATGGTTTTTGGCTAATTGCGTTAGCGCTTCTTCCCACGCCTGACGTTGGGGTTGTAATACACGATAACGACTGTTGGCCCAGAGCTGCTCTAAGGCCGCTAAGGTGAGGTGGTGGTGGTTGACTGGGTCGAGCGTTATTTTGGCTAAGCGTTGCTTGGGATCCCAATGGATCATCTGTTCCGTTAGCATCGGCAGGTTCCTGTTAAAGCACTCAGAAAAACATCGTAGCTGTTAATTGCGTGTAATTTCATTGTTGCATTTCGTAACTGTGATCTAGCGGGGGTGTATTGGATATAGGCGGTATTGTTGCAGATCGGGAGGGCGATGTTTTTATGAGGTCGATCCATTGCAGCCATTGGGTATCAGCAGTGTTGCTTAAAATGGGCATAATTCGTTGTGGCAAAAACAGAAAACCCCTCAAGCCTTTCGACTTGAGGGGTTTTTAATCTGGTGCAGATGGGGAGACTTGAACTCCCACGTCCTTTCGAACACTAGCACCTGAAGCTAGCGCGTCTACCAATTCCGCCACATCTGCGAATCATC
>JAWXTX010000004.1:0-47028 GCA_044433165.1 Ferrimonas sp.
TGGTGGTGATGTTTTTCTGATTGCCGATGAAAACCTCAATACCTTGGTGGATTATCGCTTTGAGCGCTGCCACCGTGCTGTTCGTGGTGAAAACGGTCGTGGTGCCAATTGTACTGGGCGTCGGGGTGAAGATAAAATTTTAGCGGTGCCTGTTGGAACACGCGCCATTGATGCAGATACCGGTGAGCAGATTGGTGATTTAACCCAACATGGGAATAAGTTACTGATTGCGAAAGGCGGTTTCCATGGTTTGGGCAATGCCCGCTTTAAGAGCTCGGTAAACCGTACCCCAAGACAAAAAACATTGGGCAGTAAAGGTGAGCACCGAGAAGTCAAACTCGAATTGCTGTTGCTGGCGGACGTTGGTTTGTTGGGGTTACCGAACGCTGGTAAATCCACTTTTATTCGTTCGGTCTCTGCTGCAAAACCCAAAGTTGCTGATTATCCTTTTACCACCCTAGTTCCGAATCTTGGGGTGGTGCGTACCGGCCCTTCATCTAGCTTTGTGATTGCGGATATTCCAGGCTTAATTGAAGGCGCATCGGATGGTGCAGGGCTTGGGATCCGTTTCTTAAAGCACTTAGAGCGTTGCCGAATATTAATGCACATTATTGATATGGCTCCGTTTGACGGCTCTGATCCCGCTGAAGGTGCGTTAGCTATTTTAAATGAGTTGGCCGAGTATTCGCCTAAACTCTATGAAAAGCCGCGCTTATTGGTACTGAATAAATTGGATTTGGTGCCTGAAGAGGAGCGAGCTGAGCGCATTCAAGCGATTAAAGAAGCGTTGGAATGGGATGAAGAAGTAGCAACCATTGCCGCTATTTCAAAAACCGGTACCGACAACCTCGTGCAAGAAGTGCAGCGCATTTTAGATGAGATGCCAGCCAATTTCGCCGATGAGGCAGACGATGAAGAGGTGAGCTTCAAGTGGGAGCACCACCATCGAGAGCAAATGCAAAAAGCGTTATTGGAAGATAACGAAGACGATTGGGATGATTGGGACGACGACGATTACGACGTTGAAGTGGTTTACCAAAAATAATCCTTAAGATAAAAAGCCCGTAACTTGTTTTGGTTACGGGCTTTTTTGTTGGAAAACGACGGATGAAAATTGCAATGATTGCCTGTATGGCAGCGGATCGGATTATCGGCAGTGCCGGCCACATGCCGTGGCATTTGCCAGCGGATCTCGCCCACTTTAAAGCGTTGACGCTAGGCAAGCCGGTGATCATGGGGCGTAAGACTTTTGAGTCGATAGGGCGGCTTTTGCCTGGGCGGCATAATATTGTGATCAGCGCTCAGCCCAATTTAGTGATTGCGGGAGCGACGGTCGTGAGCAGTATTGACGCTGCTTTTATGGCTGCAGGTCATGTATCAGAACTCATGATTATTGGCGGTGGGCAGTTATACCAAAGTGTATTGCCTCGTGCTGATACCCTCTATTTAACGCGTGTGGATGCGCAGTTGGCTGGGGATACGCAGTTTCCCTTATGGGATGAGCGTCAATGGCGGTGTCTTTCTCAGCGCGTTCATCCAGCAGATATGGACAATGCTTACGACATGGTTTTTCAGCATTGGGTGCGGGAGCAATCTGTGCCATTCTAATTTCATTTTGGGCATGTTTATGGTGAGAAATCTTATATTCGCCAATCCTTACAACTAACTTAACAATGCTTTATTTGTTTCTTTGTTGTTACTTGCGGCGCTGATTCTTTACAATTCTGAAAGATATTTGGTGATACCTGTCACGTTTGCAGAGTGATCTTCTGGTTGCTCGGTGCGCTCGATGATACCAATATAACCGAAGTTTAACACTTGGGCCACATTGACGCTAAGCAGGGAGCGCAGCGAATGGTAGCAGTAAGCATCAGAGCCAAAATTGCCTTAATGGCATTCATTGCGGTTGGGTTGTCTGGTATGTCAACCACGTTAGTTTGGTATGCCTTAGAACGTAACTCCGAGACCGTACAGCAACTTGTTCGAGTTGAGTATCCAACGCTAGAAATTGCCGCATCAAACCAATCGTTGATGCAGCAAGCTTCGGAGCGTTTTAACATGGCGGTCACCACCGGTGATCAAGATGTGTTGCAGGAAGGACAGCGCGCACTCACTCAAATTAACGACAACTTGGATCGACTGCGCATGTTGTTGCCGGCGGATAAGACCATGTTGGAAACCTTAAAAGGCCGTGTGACGACCTATTTCCAACAAGCGAATCGACTCGCTATAGGCATGATTAATGGCAACATTGATTTTGCGGTTGCAGCAAGTGATGCACAAGAAAACAACGCCTTACTGGAACAAATTTTAACCCAAATGGAGGCGCGTCTAAACAAACAGGCCGCTTATTTTGAGGGGGCAGTAGGCAGTCTTCAGCAACAAAACAATGCGACCGCAGAGCGCATTTTATACCTTTGTTTGTTGGGGGCGCTGATCTTGCTGAGCATGGGGGCTTATTTGGCGCAAACCACTCGCGCTAATTTGGCAATGGTGGCCAATAAGATGCGTGAAATTAGTAGTGGTGATGGCGACTTAACACAACGTTTGGTGTATCAGCAGCAGGATGAATTGCAGCCATTAGTCGAGCATTTCAACCATTTTATTGAAACATTACATCACAACATCAAATCAACGGTTGACAATATTGGTGCGCTGCAAGGCATTGCTAACAACCTGACCAGTGCCAAGGATCAAACGCTTAACTTGTCTCACCGCCAATTAGAAGGCATGGATGAAGTGGCGCGCGCGGTTTCACAAATGTCTGAGGCAGCTCAAAATATTGCGCAAAACGCCAATGATACCGCTGGGGCAGTAAGCGTAGCGCGTCAGCAGTCGCAAGAGGGGAATGGTTTTGTTTTAGAAACCATCGAAGCCATGCATAACTTGGTGGCGGATGTGCAAAAAGCCTCGACCGTGGTTGATCAGCTCAATCGCAGCACTCAAAGTGCCGCCTCTATTTTGAATTCCATTAATGCTATTGCCGAACAAACCAATTTGTTGGCGTTAAATGCGGCGATTGAAGCGGCTCGCGCCGGTGAACAAGGACGTGGTTTTGCGGTAGTCGCCGATGAGGTACGTACCTTAGCGTTCCGCACACAAAGCTCCACCAAAGAGATCCAAGACGTATTAGAAACACTGCAAAAACAAGCGAATGAAGCGATGGATATCATTAATTGCAGTGTTAACAATGCCGAACAATGCACAGAAAAAAGCAGCCAAGCAGAACAAGCTTTGGAGCAGGTGCAATTGCACGTGGCGGATGTGGATGAGCGCAATACTTGCATCGCCGCGGCAACCGAAGAACAAGGCCAGATGACGTTACAAATTGAACATCATTTGCAGCAACTGACCGATTTATCTCAAGAGACGGTTGCCAGCATCGATGTGGTAGACACGGTGGCTACTCAATTGGGCCAGATCCAAAGCAACTTATCTGGGATCACTACTCAGTTTAAAGTTTCAAACTCTTAATTTAATTACGGATAATTTATCCATGCAAGGATGTATAACAATGAGAAAAACCATTATTGCCGCCTCTGTTAGTGGCCTGCTTTTATCCACCTCTGCGGTTGCTGCAACCATTGATGATTTAAAAATCAGTGGTTTTGGTACCATCGCAGTGGGCGCTTCAAATCAAGACTTTGGTTACCATGGCTACGATAAAGACGCGACCTTTAATGATGCCACTTTAATGGGGCTGCAATTTGATTTTCAGGCGAATGAGCGCCTGAGCGTGACCACCCAGTTGGTTGCTAAGGCACGCTACAACTATCAAGCGGATGTCGAAATGGCTTACGCCAGCTATGCGGCAGATGGGTTTACGGTACGCGGTGGTAAGTTACGGGCGCCTATCTTTAATTATTCAGAATACGTGGATGTGGGTTACAGCTTCCCGATGGTGCGCCCTTCTAATGAGGTGTATGGCGGCTTAATGGTAAGCACCTTTACTGGGATGGATCTGTTGGTGCCATTTGAGCTGGGCAACACCACCTTGGTGCTCCAGCCTTATGCTGGTGAAACCTATGTTCGCGAAGAAGAAACACCGCTGGGCAAGGTGAAGCTCGAAGAGATGATGGGCGTAAGCTTAACGTGGTCGGTGGGGGATTGGCTCTTCCGTGGCTCATACACCCAAGCGGATCTTGCGCCCACGGTAATGACGCAAGATAACTCACTCTATCAACTATTAGTGGATAGCATGGATGGCGCGCAAACCACCTTTGCTTCATTAAGTGCTCAATATAATAACGGGGTTTGGTTTGTTAATGCCGAAGCCATGGAGCATAAGGTCGATGGGGTTTTTTGGGACGTAGCTGCCGCTTCATTACTGATTGGCCGCACCTTTGGCTCGGTAATGCCTTACGCTTCGGTCAGCTATATTGAAACGACCGACGACAAAGAGCGTCAGGCATGGGGTTACCCAAATAACAGTTATGAGCGTACTGCTTACTCGCTCGGGGCGCGTTGGGACTTCTTGCCGAAAGTGGCGTTAAAAGGTGAAGTGACTTGGGCCGATTTTGGAGACACCTATGGTGGCTTAGACGTGAATGCCTTTGGCTCATCATTAGAAAGTGATGTTTTGGTCTATAGCCTGGCATTGGATTTCGTATTTTAAGGAATAATGATGATGAAAAAGCTTTCTACACTTGCCCTTTTGTCTGTGCTAACCACCACCTCTGCACTGGCTTCTGTTGTTGTGATTGGCCACCCAGCAGGGGTGGATAACTTGAATGCTGAGATGCTGGAACGTTTGTATATGGGGAAAACCGCGCAGGTTAATGGTGCGACCATGAAATTGTTTGAGCTCAAAGAAGGTGCTTCAGAGCGAGCAGCGTTTCACCGTTCAACGACTGGCCGTAACGATGCACAATTGCAATCCAATTGGTCGCGCTTGGTGTTTACTGGTAAAGCTGAAGCACCAACCATCAAGAATGACGATGCCGCCATGATTGATGCGATTGCCAGTACCCCTAATGCCATTGGCTATGTGAATGAATCGGCTGTCACGCCAGCCGTAAAAGTGCTGTTGAAGCTGTAATGATTTAAGGCGTATTGGCGTTCAGCCAGTCGCCGCCATTTGCTGAAACACAAAAAGCCTCAGCCCTCGGGTTGGGGCTTTTTGTATGGTTTAAATAAGGGGGAGATTGGGAACATAGGTGCATGGAGATCTTAACGCAGGGCGGTATTGAGTTTTATTGCTAACCGCCAACGCGGTTCCTAAAGCAAGCGGAGATGACTGATCTAGACTTAGCAGGATCTATGGATGAATTTTGTAGGGAACTATGCAGTTTAGAGCGGATTTAAACGGTTTAAGGGCCATTGCGGTCATTGCGGTGGTGTTATTTCACTTTCATGCTCCGTGGCTCCCTGGTGGTTTTGCCGGTGTGGATGTCTTTTTTGTGATTTCGGGTTTTTTGATGACAGGGATCATCTTGCCGGCATTAGCTCAACAGCGTTTTTCGCTCTGGCGCTTTTATCAAGCACGAGTACGCCGCATTGTACCAGCACTGGCAGTATTGTGTTTGGCGCTATTGCTGTTTGGGTGGTTTTTTACTTTAGATTTAGAATTCCAACAAATGGGAAAGCACGTCACATCCTCGGTAGGATTTGTGTCTAACGTCGTTTATTGGCAAGAGGCTGGTTATTTTGATGCCGGTGCTCATGAGAAATGGTTGCTGCATACGTGGTCATTATCGGCCGAATGGCAGTTTTACCTGATCTATCCTTGTGTTTTGTGGGGTCTAGCGCAGTTGTTGCCGATTGGCTGGATCCGCTGGTTGCTGTTGGCAACAGCCGTTTTGGGATATGGGTTTAGCGTTTACGCGACCGAACGCTGGCCTGATCCGGCTTATTATTTGCTGCCAACTCGAGCTTGGGAAATGATGCTCGGTGGCATCGCCTTTTGTTTTCCTTGGTCGCTCAATACGGTTTGGCAGCGCTTTATCGAGGGGCTGGGGTTGGCGTGTATTGGCCTCAGTTATTGGTTTTTTTCTGAGACCACGCCGTGGCCTGGCAGTTGGGCAGCTTTGCCTGTGGTTGGGACTTTTTTGGTGATCCAAGCACACCGTCAACGCAGTTGGTTAACAAATAATCCAGTGTGCCAAAAATTGGGGCTATGGTCCTATTCCATTTATTTGTGGCATTGGCCGTGTGTGGTTTTTTTGTACAGTTATTTGCCTGTAACATTACCCAATACTTTGTTGTTGATGGGCTTGTCTATCATCGCAGGGATGGCGTCGTATTACTGGGTTGAGCGTCGATCGCAGTTGCAACCGGCGGTGGCACTTTTGGTTGTTTGTCTGGTGAGCGGCTGGTGGGTGTTTCAGCAAAATGGGCAGTTTCATTGGCGGGCGCAATCGCAAGATCCACGTAACGCCATTTTAGCCAAATACCAAGATTACACGATGGATCCCAGTGGTCTCTTTCGGCAATGCAATGCGTCGTTACGGATCATTGATACTGGCTCGCCACAATTGGGTCCAGAGTGCATTAGTCGTAATGCTGGTGGTGTTTTTATTTGGGGTGACTCCCACATGGGGGCACTTTCAACAGGGGTGCGCCAGGTGCTTGGCGACAGCGTGCCTTTTAGCCAGTTAACCTCGTCCGGTTGTGAGCCATCATTCACTGCAAAACGCAATCGTAATAACCGTATTCATCGTGGTTGCGATTATTCTAACGCTCAGGCGGAACAGGCCATTTTAATTGCCCAGCCTGCAGTGGTGATTTTGGGGGTAGAGCACACCCATGAAAAATACAATTGGCAAGAAACCATTGTGCGTTTACATCAATTGGGGGTTCCTAAGGTTGTGATTGTTGGGCCTGTGCCTCAATGGGGGCCTTCTTTGCCGTTGGTATATGTAAAACGCCATATGGGAGCCCATGCCATTGCCGATGCCAATTTTGATCAATCTCTTGTTGGTAGTAATCGTTATCTGGCGGAGCAGGCGAGCAAACATAATAATTTTGTTTTTATCGATCTGCTTTCGGGTTTATGCCAAAACCTAGATAGCCATATGCCGTTATGCCAAGTGATGGTCGAAGACACCTTATTGGCCTTTGATTATGGCCATTTAACGGTGGAAGGCTCGCGCTATGTGGCGGAGCAATTTGTTGTGCCGTTATTGTTTTAACGGGAGCGATTGGCTACGCCAATACAATAGGTTTGCCCAAGCGTGCAGAGAACGGGACCAATTCGGCTGACCGTAATGGCGCAGAATATGGTGATTGATGGCTAAAATACTCGGTTCAAAAGGGATTAATTGCACCCAATCGTAGCCGCTAGCCAATTGATCCCAGCGGCTGCTGAGACCATGGCCTTGCACATCATAGTGGAGCATTCCTGGTGGGACAAAGAGGGTTTGAGTTAACGTTTTGGCTAAGCATTGCAATGTTTTTGAGTCAGACACATAGCCTTCGTTGAAAGCCGTTACCATAAAACCCACATCTAAATGACCATGATTGGCGTCTTCCCATTTGGTGTTACCGTCTTTATCCCAAGCGTAATGCCAGCGACAACTGCCATCGTCATTCATGTGCAGTTGCTTTGAGAAGAACTGATGTAGTTCAAGTATTTGCTGGCGAAAATGCGCAGTTTTATGCCATTTGTCGATGAAGATGAGTGCCACACCCATGGTGAGATTGTGGTTATGGGGTACTGGGTTTGAAAATAAGCCTGCGTCGTTGGTTTGGGCGTTATGGGGATTCACATAAAAATACGAGCCTGGGATCTGAGCTTGTTTGGTGTTGCTGTATGAACTGCGGTGGCTTTCAATAATGGTTTGTGCTTGGGCAAGATAACGGCGGCCATGATCTTGATAACGGGGATTTTGATGATGCAGTAAATGATCAGCAACGCGGGTAATGGCATTTAAGATCTGACCGTCGCTGAGCACTTCGATCCGCCACTCCCCATTGTAATAAGGTTGACGCCAGCCTGGTGCGGCTAATGTTGGGTTCAGCAAATACGCTTTAGGTGCCAAGGCATAGGGAGCCTGACTCAATTGTAACTCGCCCCGTGCTGCCCGAGCTTCATCGGTATAGTGGAACATATGGTCGATAAGCTCTATGGCATATTCTAAGTATTTATCGTCTTGGTAGGTCTGAGCCATGGTTAAATACGCGCGCAGCCAATAATGGCCTTCCCAAGCAAATTTCTTATGATCATTACCATGGGTGCTGGCCAGCAGTGGGCGCTGTTGGGGATGGAGCTGAGCAAATTGAGTATCCCACTGGGCTTGATTGTGAATGAGTGGTGTTGGGGTGCGTACAGTCGTGCTCAGGGGTTTGGTGGATAAATTGGGATTAAGCCGTTGCAACTCCGAGGATGCAGTCGGGGCGCTGCTGGACTCGATAATGCTGCCATTAGGGCCAAACTGGTAGCTGCGGCTGGCTTTGTCTTGCTGGTAATCGATGAGTCCTAATGTTTGTAAGGCTCCTTGGCTGTTTTGATATGCCTGATGAAATACGGTGCTATTGGCATGGATGGTGGGATGATGGCGTTGTTCTGTTTGGTGGCCATCAGACACCGTAAGCTGCCCTTTGGTGACGGTAAATTCAACGTAGTTCGTGGCGTCAAATTGAAATTTATCTGGGATGTGGATGGTGTGATTGCCCCAGCGTGCGCTTGCACTGTGTGCGGAGAACGCTAAGTAATCACCACTATGGCCACGGAGAAGATAGGTTGTAGTCTTGGGGTCGTCGGCCAGCTGTTGCAGCCACGCAATAACTCGGTACTGCCCTTGAGGCTGCCAATCTGGCAGAGTTAACCCGTATTGGCCATCAAAATAGAGCGCATAGGCATCGCGCTTTGGCAATAATAATGGGGGGGTTACAACAGCATTGTTACTGGGCAGGGGCACCGGCAAAAGCGTGGCATACTGCAGCCATTGCTGTGACCAGAGCGGCAAATGTGCTTGTGATTTTTGTGCCTTATTGGTGGAAGAGGATTGCAGCCATACCGAGGTGTTTTGTGGCCTATTGGCCTGTGTTTCTTGTGGGCGGATATCGGCCGTCGTTGCCGTACAGCAGAGCACGATGACGAACCCACACCCTATTCGTTGTGTTTTGGTTAAGGAATTCAATGTGCCCAACGCACCCCCGTCATTCTTTGACGGAGCCTTGTGCCGTTGCAGGAAATGCCGCTGTATCTCTGGGTAAGCAGCTAGCAAGCATTTGATTATATTCATTAATGTAATACTTCCTGTCAAAGCGTTGCACGACCAGTTGGTGATGCGCTTGCAACCAGTGTCGCCATTGCTGTTGGTGCGTTAGAAGCGAGCTGATACTGTGACTGATGGTTTCGATGTCATCGGGATTGGTGCCTGTACAGCCATGCAAGCCATCGACAAATCCATCAATACCAGTGTGCTGGCTGTAGATCACAGGGATCCCACTGAGCATTGCCTCTACATACACCATGCCAAAGGTTTCATTATGGCTGGTGAGAACTAACCCAGCGTAGTGGGGCAATTTCTTGAGTAATTGCCGATTAGGCAGCGCCCCTTGTAATTGAACGTGCGGTTGTAATTTTTGAGCGGCGATTAATTGTTGGGCCTGTTGTTGGGAACGCATGGTGCCACTGCCATAAATATCTAAGCTGATTTTTGGGTAGCTATGGCGGATTTTGGCGATGGCAGCCAGTAAGTTGGGCAACCCTTTTTTGTGCAGCACGTTCAGATCCATCACCGTCACTAATTTGTTTGGCTGCCAATGATGGCTGGGTTGCCACGGCCGCTCTGCCACAAAATTAGGCAACAAACGCTGATTCGATGGATTGGGGTACAGTTCGTTTAATTCACCTTGAAACCACGCAGAGACCAGATAGACCCTTTTTGCTTCGGTAAGCTGTTTTTTAAAAAAGGGGCGATAGTGCGGTTTGTAACGCAATACTTTTTGTTCTGCCTCCCCGCGAACAGAGAGGAGTAACGGCACTTGTAGCCATCGAGCCAGCCACCATGCTGCAATGCCTTCAAAAGTAAATTTATGTCCATGCACTGCGATGATGGCCGTGCCTTCCTGTTGTATTTGCTGGCGGATCCGCCATGCAACGATGGTCATGCTCAGAAATAAGAGAAGCCCGTA
Source organism: Ferrimonas sp. (assembly GCA_044433165.1). GTDB lineage: Bacteria > Pseudomonadota > Gammaproteobacteria > Enterobacterales > Shewanellaceae > Ferrimonas. Next base: position 10,081 of record JAWXTX010000004.1, read on the forward strand.
AGGGAGGCCCCAATATTTCATGGACGTGACGTTTGTATCGCCTTGATCATCCCCAGTTAAGGCATTGCAGTGCCAAGGTTTAGCCGTACGCCGCAGGGCAAAAACGCGATAGTCGGCTTGGGAATTGGCTTGAATAAAATTGCGGACGGCTGGGGTATTGGTATCGCGATTACGTGATGGGTATTCAACAGCTAAATGTAATACGCAAGGACGAGTCATGATTGATCCCCTAGTGCATGATATAAAAATCGGACGTTCCCCACGAGATAACGTCGCCATAAGCGCTTGGGCTCTTTGAGTAAACGATAAAGCCATTCGAATCGCAGTTGTCGTAACCAGTGAGGTGCTCGGGGGACGTTGCCAGCGGTAAAATCAAATAAGGCTCCTACCCCAATGCCGACAATGGCGCCGGTGGCTTCTAGGTGTTGGCTCAGCCACTGCTCTTGTTTGGGGTTGCCCATAGCCACCAGTAATAGATTGGCTCCACTGGCTTTAATGTGTTGGCATAAGGCTTGGTCATCCTCAAAGTAGCCGTGGTGATAACCCACCCATTGGTGTTGCGGATATTGCTGCTGCCAGCGCTCAAAGCAGCGCTGCACACTGTTAGGCTTGGCTCCCAGTAAGAAGATGGCTAATGGTTGCTGGCTGTTGCGTAAAAAGCGCGGGGTAAAATCGGTGCCATTGAGATTTTCACTGAAGCCTTGGCCATATTTCCAGCGGCTAGCTAACGTGACGCCGAATCCATCGTTGAGCACCAAGCAGTGATTGAGTGTGCGCCGATAGGCGCTGTTTGCTCGGGCAAGATTGATGGTATGGGCGTTAGCGTATGCCACCACTAATGGCGTGTGCTGCTGTAAGGCGTTGTCGAGTTGAGTAATGATAGTACGTCCATCCCGACCGTCTATTTGTACCCCTTGAATGGTACGACGACCTTGATGCAACTGTTGATAAGCGCGAATAAACACCTTGGCGACTTTGGGCCAAGCATAATTCTGCGCATGTGTTATCGCTTGCTGGCGCCATTGAGGGTAATTTTTTTCATTTTCCTGAAACGTTGCCGCAATGCGCTTTGCCGCCAGCTGAGGCTGGCTAAAATCGACTAAAGCACCCAACTGAGCTTGTTGCACTATGTGGCGAAAGCTGGGAATGTCCGATGCCAATGGCAGTAACCCCGCTGCCATGCCTTCAATTAAACTTAAACCAAAGCCTTCATATTCTGAGGCGCTGATGATGTAACTGCATTGCGCTAACTCAGCGCGTATTTGCTTATCGGTTGGCTCCAACTGAAAAGTAATGATGGATTTAAGTTGATGCTGTTGTACCTGTTGGCGTAATTGTACGTAATTGTTGTCCCAGTCCTTGCCAAGAATAAGCAATTTAGCTTGCGGCTCAAGTGCATGCAGTTCTGCCATCATCTGCACCAGTAGGTCGATGCGTTTATTGTCGGAAAAACGGCCAATAAAGGCCATGGTTTGAGTGGCAGTTATGCTACTTGCCTTGGCAAACTTCTGCGTATCAACCCCATTTTCTATCAGGCTGAGCCGAGGGCGGCAGAGCGTGGCAAAACGTTGATAATCGTTGTGGCTGCAGGCGAATACTCGCAAATAGGCCTTTAAACTTAAGCGCGTGATGGTATGGAAGAACAACAATTTTGCCCGATTGGCGTAGGCCGTATGAAAAAATCCACCATGAGTGGAGAGCACCATGGGCTTTTGATGCAGTGGCTGTGTGAGTGCGAGAAAATCGCAGAAAAAATCCACGCCGTGTACATGCACAAGATCCGCTTGGCTCAAATAGCGCACTACGCTTGGGGCAATCGGGTATTTGTAACTGCCGTGATAAGGCAATCGCTGCACGTGGATCCCCGCAATGATCTCAGTTTGAGGCAAGGGCTGCATCGGTTGATAAAACAGCCGATTCAATGTAATCACTTTAACCGTGAGCCCTTGCTGCTGTTGAGCTTGGGCTAAGGAAAACACAAAATTTTCTAAGCCACCAATGGCCGGATAAAACTGCCTAACAACATGAATAACCTGCATGTTGCCTCACTTATAGATTTCAACCGGAGGGGCATTAAAAAAGAAACGAACTTTGCCCCAATTGGTATTCATTAACAGGCGGTAACGAAAGCTGTATTTGTGGGTAAATGGACCACAACAGAGCGCTAAAGCTCCAGCCACGAGCGTTTGAACCGTTGCCCGTGATAATTGCCAGACTTTGGAAAGGGGATTTAAAGCGCTAAAAAAAATCACCGCGTATGTTTCGCCAATGCGGGTGGCTTTACGTAACAGATAATCTTGGTTTAAGCGCTCTGGCTCGACGGTTTCAGAGACAATGGCCTCTCGGCAAGTGACGATTTTACCGCCGTGCCGATAGAGCCGATTAAATAAGTGGGTATCACCGCCACCGGTGATACCGTAATTCGGATCAAAAGAGTTTGGGGGATCTGGCAAACTGCGGCGCCGAACGAGGGCATTGCAGGTTGAACCAACACGAACCTCGGTGCCAGTAGGGGCCGTATATTTTTGAAAATAATCGCCTTCGAGAATCCATGTCGGGGTATTGTCTGGGTAATGGATAATCACACGCCCCAAAACCGCATCGGCTTGGTAGGTTTGAGCACAGGCCCATAATTGCGCTATCCAATCTGGCTCTGCAATTTCATCGTCGTCAATAAAAATAACCCACTCACCGGTGGCGTTTTTAAGAGTGGTGTTGCGCGCAAAAGAGATGTTTTTTTGAGGCTGAATTTCGTATTGAACCGGAATGGTGGATTGTTGTTGAAAACGGGTGATGGCGGCTTGGCCAGAGCCTTGCGCATCGTTATCGGCCACCGAGATCTCAAGTTCGACGTTATCGGGCAACTGTTGCTGCTCGATACTGAGTAGCGTATCGAATACTTGAGGGCGTTGGAAAGTACATAAACACACGGAAATCCTTACCGTCATGGTTGCTTCTCTCTATCCATGTAAAGTCGGGCGACAAGGGTGAACATGAGCAGTTGCATTACCCATAGTGAATGACTGCCACGCATGATGCTGCTTTCAGTAATATTATGTATGAGAGTGAGCATCAGCAGGATCCAGCATAGAGCAAATAAACCAGGATGGTGTTGCTGGATAAGACTCGATTGCCAAGAGAACTGCACAAGGGTAATGAGGTACAGCCCCAACCCAACCCAGCCGAGTTGGGCAATGAGATCCAAATATCCATTATGACCTTGATTTAATAGCGTTAAAAAACCTTGCCCAAAAACCATATTCGGGGAATGGATACCAATGCCCCAAAAAGAGCCATAACCGGCACCAAACAGTTGCCTCTGCCCAATCTGTTCTAGCATAAATGCCCAAATGTAATCGCGCCCTGTAAAGGTTGGATCGGCCATAAATTGCGCCAAAAGCTGCTTTATATGCCAGTCAGACCAAATCAAGATAGCAAAGATGAAAAGGGTAAATAACAGCACCCCAATTAAGAGTAAAAAACCTAAATTGAGGTGCAGCCAGCGACCAATTTTTTGCGCACCAAATACCATGATGGGAATTAAAAAGAAGAGACCAATTGAGGTTTTGGATACCGACAACAGCAGTAACGTAAACCACGCAAACAGATACAGTGTGTTGAGCGGACGGTTAAGGGATTTGGGGTAAAATTGGCGGGCAGCAAAGCCAAAAAAAAGCGCTTGTAATGCAACGGCACCTAAGGTGTTTTTATGACCATGAATGCCATAAAAGTAGCCTTCGATATCAAAATGCCCAAGCCCGACGGCCAGCAAATTAAAGCCCAGTGCAATGCTGGCAATTCGATAAATAATTAACGGGATCTGGTAGGGGGTGCGTAAATAACAGGCGCCAACAAAGATGCTGGCAAACACAAAACTCAATAGCACCGAACGACGAAAGGCGATGCTTGGTGCCAGCGCCCATACGACACTAATTAAGGCAAATACGCCAATAAGAGCAATCGGCCATTGTGCCCATAAAATGCGTTGAAAGCGTCGAGGGTCACGCATAATGGCGACGACAGAAAGCCCCATCAAGCTTATCCATAGCAGTTGACTAAACCGATTACTGCTTGAGGCATTCGCGGCTTGTTCTGAATGGTTACGATCTTCTAATTCCGAAACCACCTCAAAATAGGGTTGCAGCACATCAAAGGCGCTGGCACAAACAATACCAATAATGATAACGGCCAGTTTATTGTTGAATGTAAAAGTTCGGCTATCGGCCGCGACGAACCAATTGAAAAAAGCATTAACCATGTTTCAGTCTCGCCTCTCGCCATAGCGGATGGAGTAGCCAAAATACCAATAAGAGTGCAGTCGCTTCCCCGAAAATGACTGCACTGATGGCCAACTGTTGATCTCCCAGCCAGCCAACAACCCCAAGAATTATAAAGGCGACTGTGGTGCCCCATACCGTAGTTAATGCCAAAGGTTTAAATTGGTGCTGTGCTTGTAAAGCCGTACTGGCAGTTGAACGTAAGTGAAAAAGGAGGTTAACGACGCCCCATTGCGCGGTGATCCAGCCAATGTTGAGGTATCGTTGTTCGAATAAATAAGACTGCAGCCAAGGCCAAAGCCCCCAAAGTAATAAGCCAAACAACACATTAAAGATAAAAAAGGCCATCAGTCCTTGGTTTAATATGCGGATAAACGCGCGATCTTGTTGTTGGCTGTGTAATTTGGCCATGGTGGGTTTGGCGATTCGTGTCCACGCCGAGGCCACAATATTGAGTGGCCCAAAAAAGACTCGTCCGGCTTGCAGCAGCCCAACTGCCCCGTTGCCAAAAAGGGCGCTGACCGCGATAACATACCCTCGGTTTTGTAATTCCGTTGAGAGGGCTCCCACCAGCCCCCAACGAGACTGAGGCCAAACTTGTTGATACTCACGAACCATATTCCCAAATGAAGGGCGCTGTAATAACTGCCCTTCATGCCACAATAAATAGCTGCAACTCAGCACTTGGGTGAGGGTTAATAAGCCCAAAAGTTGGCTGATGGTCAGTGCCGATTGATAGCCATAAAGCCCGAGTAAACTCAAGCCAACAAAGGCGGCATCGGCCGTGAGCATTGGCATTAATTGCAATTCCGACGCCCAGCGGCTGCGCAAGTATTCGCGATTAATGCGTGTCACGAAATACAGGCAGATAAGCTCAGAGGAAAGCAGCGGTGTCGTTAATATGGGGAGGTGCAAGAGTCCCCATATCAGCCCTCCGAATCCGAGCAAAAATAAAATATTGGCCCAAGCAAATGTTTGGCGTAGAAGCTGAGGCTCGGTACGCGCAGGAACACAAACAGAGTAGGGCGTATTAATTAGTGCATTGTGAATGCTGCAGAGCGCAAAGCCTGCAGTAAAAATCAGCGCAAATAATCCAAACTGGGCGGGTGCCCACCAGCGTATGAGCAGTAAATTTAAAATAAAATGAAAACCACTCAATAATCCCTGAGCTACGGTGGATTGTATTACTTGGGTTTTCAAATGCGATTCCCTCGCTATTTAGAGATCCTGCTGCGGGTCAGTGCTGCTGAGAGCCTGAGCCAGTATGGGGGCCATTCTATGCATACCATTTTAGCTGGCTGTCGCGTTTTTGGTGGGTAGGATTGATAGCGAGGCCATTTTCTTATTGATGTAAAAATGCCCAGCCAAACATCCGGCTTCCGTCTATGGTTTAGCTATCAGTGTTTTTATCGTAGTTAAGTCAGTCAGGGAGTGAGGACAGATGACGATGGTGGTGCCGGTAGTCTTAGCTGGGGGCAGTGGCACGCGTTTGTGGCCGCTATCACGGGCCCTGTTTCCCAAACAATTTTTACCTTTACTCGGGCAGCTTACGCTACTCCAACAAACGTTAACGCGATTAGATGCGCTGGCTATTGAGGCGCCCATTGTGATCTGCAATGACGAACATCGCTTCATCGCGGCCGAACAACTGCGATCGGTGGGAAAATTAGGTTCAATCTTACTGGAACCTTGCGGGCGCAATACGGCGCCAGCATTAGCGCTAGCGGCATTAGTGGCGAGCTTGGGGGAGCAGTACGATGACGACGATCCTTTGATGCTGGTGCTGGCTGCGGATCACGCCGTAGAAAATGGCCAAGCCTTAGTGGATACCGTAGAAAGAGCATTGCCTCTGGCGCAATCGGGTAAGCTGGTGACTTTTGGGGTTGTGCCAGACTCGGCGCACACGGGTTATGGTTATATCCAGCAAGGGGAAGCGATCGACAGCGGTTTTGTGGTTGAGCAATTCGTCGAAAAACCCAATCTGCAATTGGCCCAAGAGTATGTCAACCATGGCGGCTATTTGTGGAATAGTGGCATGTTTTTATTTCGAGCAAAACGTTATTTAGATGAGTTGGCTCGCTTTCGACCAGACATCTTTTCTGTGTGCCAGCAAGCCGCTGAATCGGTTGCAGAAGACTTAGATTTTGTGCGAATAGACGCGGAAATATTTGAGCAGTGTCCGGCAGACTCCATCGATTATGCCGTGATGGAAGCCACGGAAGACGCGGTTGTTGTGCCATTAGAGGCGGGTTGGAGTGACATTGGCTCGTGGGAATCATTGTGGCAAGCCTCGAGCAAAGATCAAGCCGGCAATGCGGTGCATGGCGATGCCCTTGTGCACGATGTGCATAACAGTTACTTACATAGCCAAGATCGCTTAGTGGCGGTACTGGGATTAAACGATCTCATAGTGGTTGATACTGCGGATGCGATATTGGTCGCTCCACAAGCCCGTGCCCAAGAAGTCAAGCATTTGGTGGAACAATTAAAAGGGCAGGATCGACCAGAGCTGGAGTCCCACCGACAGGTTTTTCGCCCATGGGGCAGTTACGATGCCATTGATTATGGGCATCGTTATCAAGTTAAGCGCATTACGGTTAAGCCCGGTGCCAAACTGAGTGTGCAAATGCACCATCATCGTTCGGAGCATTGGGTGGTTGTGGCCGGTACTGCGAAAGTCACCAATGGTGAGCGGACTTTTTTTATTACAGAGAATGAGTCTACTTATATACCGGTTGGGGTTGTACATGCGTTAGAAAACCCTGGTCGTGTGCCACTGGAATTGATAGAGGTGCAATCTGGCACTTATCTTGGCGAAGACGACATTATCCGTTTTCAAGATAATTATGGGCGAGCGTAAACATGGACGTATCTCGTTGCTTCAAAGCGTATGACATTCGCGGCCGCTTGGGCGATGAATTAGACGAAGCACTTGCCTACCGTATTGGCCGTGCTTTTGCTGAATATTTGCAAGCACAAACCGTGGTGATCGGTGGCGACATCCGTTTGAGCACCGAAGGCTTAAAACGGGCGCTGGCGGAAGGTTTAATGGCCAGTGGTGCCAATGTCATCGATTTGGGTATGGTGGGTACCGAACAAGTCTATTTCGCCACCCGTTACGTGCAGGCCGATGGGGGCATTATGGTGACAGCCTCCCATAATCCCATCGATTATAACGGTATGAAATTGGTCAAATCGCAAAGCCAACCGCTGTCTTCTGATATCGATTTACCCGAACTTAAAGCCTTGGTACAAACCAATGAGTGGCCTACGCGTCATCACGGCCAATATCGGCAACAATCCGTATTAGCTCCCTACCTTGATCACCTGATGAGTTACATTAATGCGGTTGGATTAAGTCCACTTAAAATGGTTGTCAATGCGGGAAACGGTGCTGCTGGCCCCGTACTGGATGCCATTGAAGAACGCTTTAAAGCGATGGGCGTACCTTGGCAGTTCATCAAAATCCACCATCAGCCAAATGGCCATTTTCCCAATGGAATTCCCAATCCGTTATTGCCCGATCGACGAGCAGCAACCACGGCTGCCATTTTGGCTCATGGTGCCGATTTGGGGATCGCTTGGGATGGCGATTTTGATCGTTGCTTTTTGTTCGATCATCAAGGCCAATTTATTGAAGGCTACTATATTGTTGGTTTATTAGCGCAAGCGTTTGCCTGTCGAAAAAGCGGTGAAAAAGTCATTCATGACCCACGATTATATTGGAATACAGAAGAGATCATGCGGGCCTGTCATGGGCACGCTATTTCATCTAAAACCGGCCATGCATTCATTAAACAGCGAATGCGCGATGAAGATGCAATTTACGGTGGGGAAATGAGCGCACACCATTACTTCCGAGATTTTGGCTATTGTGACAGTGGTATGGTGCCGTGGCTGCTTATTGGTGAGTTATGCAATCGTCAACGGCAATCTCTTGAGTCCATGGTGCGTGATCGCATTACCGCTTTCCCAGCCTCTGGTGAATTAAATTACACCATAAAAAATAGTGCAGATGCCTTAGACCGAATTGAACGTCATTACCAACATCAGGCGACAGAGATCAACCACCTCGATGGGCTGAGTATGGCCTTTAGTGATCCAACTGGTGCTTGGCGTTTTAATTTAAGGTGCTCAAATACCGAACCTTTGGTACGCCTAAATGTAGAGTCCAAAGGTGACCGCATCTTAATGCAACAACAAACCAATGCGCTTGTCAGGCTACTTGGTTTTCCAGCCGTTTTTGATACGTAGCTCGGAAGTGGTTGAATACGTCTCGATCTTGGTTGATGTAATTCAATCAGTACGACCTTTAACACGTTGTATGGCTTTTTAAGGTTTGTGTGCAATGGTGAATAATTACCGAGAACATCGTGGGCTGACTTTCTCTCGGTCACATGGTTTTGCCATATTGTTTCGATTACTTGATATCGTAGTCGTACAGTGGTCGCTGCAAATTGCTCTATGGTTGCGAAACGAAGACTTGGGTGATGGGCAACTTGTTACTGCCATATTAGCTTCGTTAGCCTATGTTTTTTTTGCCGAGTCTTTTGATCTTTATCGTTCTTGGCGCTCCACCCGCCAGTACGAAATGTTATTGACCAATTGGATAAGTTGGTTGCTTGCTTGTTTGATGGTGGAGATGATCACCTTCTTATTTCCAGAACGATTAGGGGCCGACCGTTTTGTGATGCTGTGGTGGCTTGGAATTGGACTGTTAATGTTTAGCAGTTTACGGATCACAGCACGGCAAGTGATTTTTTCATTACGACGACGAGGGTTTAATACCCAACGTGCCGCTATTTTGGGGATCACAGATTCAGGCAAAGCGATGGCGCGCAGTTTGGAAGAAAATCCACAACTTGGTATTTATTTTATTGGCTTTTTTGATGATCGCTCGCCAAGACGGATTGAAGAAATGGAGGGCAAGGGACCTGCTCCGCTTGGCAATATGGAGCAAGCACTTCAATTAGCCAAAAATAATGCATTGGATGTGCTGTATATCGCTATGCCGATGCGTGCTGAAAAGCGCATTACCGAGATCCTGATGATGTGTGGCGATAGTACGGTTGCGGTGCATATCATTCCTGATTTTTTTGTCTATAACTTATTGCATGCGCGTTGGCATGAAGTGGGAGAGGTTCAATCACTGAGCGTCTATGACAGTCCATTGGATGATTTAGCAAGCTGGTTCAAACGGATAGAAGACATCATTTTGGCTTCGGTGATTTTACTGTTGGTGGCCATTCCAATGCTGATCATTACCTTGGCCATTAAATTAACCTCTCCAGGACCGATAATCTTTAAACAATATCGCTATGGTATGGATGGTCGAAAAATTAAAGTATGGAAATTTCGTTCGATGCATACCATGGAAAATGGTGAAGTGATTAAACAAGCTACCAAAGACGATACACGAGTAACACGATTGGGCGCTTTTTTACGTCGGACGTCATTAGATGAATTACCGCAATTTTTTAATGTATTACAAGGGCAAATGTCTGTCGTTGGACCAAGGCCTCATGCGGTTGCCCATAATGAACAATATCGTACTTTAATTGGCGGATATATGTTGCGCCACCATATGAAACCTGGGATCACCGGTTGGGCTCAAATTAATGGTTGGCGTGGTGAAACCGACACATTAGAAAAAATGGAAAAACGCCTTGAGTTTGATTTAGCCTACATTCGCAATTGGTCGCTATGGTTAGATATAAAGATAGTTTTCTTAACAATATTTAAAGGATTTAATGATTCAAATGCCTATTAAAGGAAGGCGAAATGGAAACGTTAAAGAACAGGGTTGGATTATTTTTTTGTTTGATATTCTTGGCCTTTCTGCTAAATGCCAATGAATTTTCACCTGCACCTATTAACTTAATTAATGGTGTACAGTTTGTTCCGGATTTGGATGTGGGACTTGGGTATAACGATAACACAGCCCGAAGTAATAGTGATAAAACACATAGTTGGTTCTCGCAAGTTACGCCAAGTTTTTATCTTCAACATCAGCGTGAGCGCAGCCGTGTAAAGCTGACTTATCGATTAGAGAATGGCAAATATTTTAGAAGTAAAGACGATGATTATACCGATCATCTTATTGATTTTAATCTGCTATATCACCTAACTCGCAGACACAGAATTGAAACATATTACAATTATTTGCGTGGTCATGAGGCTCGAGGAACCGGAATATTACAAGCAGGGTTTATTTTGGATGATGATAAAGTGGCGAAAACAGACATTCATCATGCTGCCTTTATCTATGGTTATGGTGCTAAAACAGCAAGGATTAATGCGGAGTTTGAAATCGGTAACTATGAAAAAGAATATAGAAATTACTTAGCAATATCGAGATTTAGAAATAATGAAACAACCAATATTCGTTTTTCACTGTTTTGGCGATTAGCGCCTAAAACTCAATTATTAACAGAATGGCATGGGTTTGATACGGACTACCGATTTTTAGAGGCCACTGAAGTCACACGAGACAGCCGGAATCAGCGTATTTTTGCCGGCATCCAATGGAACGCGACTGCAAAAACATCGGGTTTGATTAAATTAGGGTACGAAAATCGTAATTTTAATGCGGATTCTCGCCAAGATTTTAATGGCTTTGCTTGGAAGGCTAACGTGGTTTGGCGGCCTAGAACCTATTCGACCATTGAATTTGAAACAGGCAGTCGAGCCAAGGACCCTGATACTTTTGGTGATTATATTCGAGAGGACCGTTATTACTTAAACTGGCGCCATGAATGGAAAAAGCGTTTTTCAACAACCATCTCTTTCGATTACCTCGATGAACGCTATACCGGTATAGACCGAAATGATCAACTTTTTGAAACAACCATCGGGGTAGTCATTAATTGGCGGCGCTGGTTTAGTACCGAGTTGAGTTACCAATATATCAATCAAGATTCCAATTTTGAGATAGACCGCTATGACCAAAATGTCTTGTTGGCATCCGTTCGCATCGCACTATAACTATCATTATTTTTTTTGTTGGCTGGCGTTGAGTTGCTTATTTATAAGCCCACTGTTGTCGGCGAATGCGAATTATCAGCTGAGTGCCGGCGACGTGATTGCCATTCATGTGTACGGTGAGGAAGATTTGACCTTGGAAACTCGGCTAGGGGAGTCGGGTATGATCAATTACCCCTATCTTGGTTTGCTAAAAGCGAAGGGGTTATCTGTTGCTCAATTAGAACAGCATCTTATTCGTGGCTTAAAAGGCGACTATCTCATTAATCCCAGTGTCCACGTAAGTGTGACGGAATATCGCCCTTTTTATATTTATGGGGAAGTAAATCAACCTGGGGGTTACCCCTATCAACCGGGATTAACCATTGAGCGTGCTGTTGCATTGGCGGGAGGATTGACTGAACGAGCCTCCACCAATGGGATCACCGTAAATCGAACCGTTGGCCAGCAAAAAACGACCTTAAAAGTTCGCTTAAATGCATCAGTCTACCCTGATGATTCAATAGTCATAAAAGAGAGTTTTTTTTAAGAGGTGCAAATGTCCAATATGGCAATCAAAGTGGACAATGACCTATTTATACAAGAAAAAGATATTGATATAGGGTATTACCTACAGGTGTTATGGCGCTACAAGTGGCGCATTACAGTTTTGGCTTTTGCGGTTACCGCGATGGCAGCGCTGCTGATGATGAATGTCTCAGCAATGTATTTTTCAAAAAGTCGGTTAATGATTGAGTCGGAACAAGCCAAAGCGGTATCGATTGACGATGTTTATGGCTTGGACTCATCACGCAAAGAATACCTGCAGACACAATTTGAAATTATAAAGAGTCGCCGTTTGGCGGAACGCGCCATCGAGCGCATGAACTTAATGGTGCACCCTGAGTTTTTGCCCAAGGGGCGGCCAGCTTGGCAGCAATGGTTGTTAAGTTATGTAAGTACGGCACCAAACCAAGATCCGGTAGACGCGTTGTGGGAGCAGCTTGAACAGCAATTAAGTTGGTTGCCACTTAATTGGGAACGAGCTGCAGTTGATCCTGTGGCGGCATTAAAGCGACGGCGTACTTTATTGCTTGCGGATTTTCGTAGCAGATTGGTGGTTAATCCGGTGCCGAACACGCAATTAGTGGATATTGGCTTTTATGCTGAAGATCCACAATTGGCAGCAATTGTTGCTAATGGTATGGGTGATTTGTATATCGAAAATCATTTGGATGCGAAATTAAGTGTGACGCGCAAGGCGTCAGAGTGGCTGAGTATTCGCTTAGAAGAATTATTGGTTGGGCTGCGTTTATCTGAAGAGCGTTTGCAAAGTTTTAAGGAGCGAGAGGGGCTGCTCGATATCGATGGGAATGTTGGACTAGTTAGCCGAGAGATGAGCGAGTTGACCACACAATTAGCCCTTGCTCGGCAAAAACGCGATGACGCTCGATCATTGCTCAATATTGTCCGTAGCCGAGGCGCTAATAACCTCGATGATTTGGGTGGGCTTGCTGAAATCAGTAGCCATCGAATCATCCAAGAAATGCAAAAATCCGAAGTAACTGCCGCCGCGAATGTTGCAGAGCTCTCTAAACGGTATGGCCCCAAACATAATAAAATGATCGCGGCTAAAGCACAGCTTAACGAGGTGCGTTCAACCATCACAGGCCAAGTACGTAAATTAATCAGCGGTATTGAGCAGGAATATCAAACGTTGCAAGCTTCCACGCAATCATTGGAGCGTCAGCTGGCAAGAGCAAAGGCGCAATACCAAGATCAGAGCCGAGTGGAAGTGGAATACCGTGAACTGCAGCGAGAGGTAGAGTCCAATCGCCGAATTTACGAAACCTTTCTTAATCGTATGAAAGAGACCGGAGCCGTTGCAGATTTTAATGCCGCCCATGCTCGCTTTACCGATAAAGCCGAAGCTTCAATGTTTCCCGCTAAACCCAATAAAAAGCTCACATTGGCTATGGTGTTTACGGCTACTCTTATTCTGGGTTGTATGGTTGCTTTAGCACACAACGCCATTACCGACACCATTACGGCAGGGGATCAAGTTGAAAGTAAACTGTCAGCCAAGCTGCTAGGCGTTATTCCGCTGCAAAAAGCGAAAGTAGCTTTGAATGCGGAGCACTTTTTCAGTGAAGAGGCGAGCAGTTTTGCTGAAGCTTGGCGTACCGTTCGAACCAGCTATTTATTAGCGCACGTTGACGATGGTGCGAAGCGGGTATGTATTACCTCAACTGTGCCAGGAGAAGGTAAAAGTACCTCTTCGTTAAATTTTGCACTAGCGTTATCACAGTTAGAAAAGGTGTTATTAATAGAAGCGGATCTCCGTAAACCGGTTTTGGGCGATATGCTCTCTCTTCCGCGTTACCAGCCGGGGTTATCAAATCTTGTCACGGGCACACATACTAGTACCGATTGCATTTATCGAGTACCCGATACCAGTTTGGATGTGATGGTTGCAGGCAATGAGGTTTCGAACCCATTAGAGCTGCTGGCATCAGCCCAGTTTAAAATGCTGATTGAACAGCTTCCTCAACGCTATGATCGCATCATTATTGATACCGCCCCCATTGATGTAGTCAGCGATGCTTTGTTGGTATCGCGCTTGGTCGATAGCACCCTTTATGTTGTGAAATATGGAAAAGTACAACGCACCTTGATCCGTCGTTCCTTGGCGCGTTTATTTGCAGCACACGCCAAAATTGATGGAGTTGTACTCAATGGAATACCAAGAGAGCAAACCGCGTATCGACATTATAAAAGCTACTACGGCAGTCATAAAAAGGCAGAACACGGATAAAGAAATTAGGAAGCCAACTAGGGTGATTGTGTGAATGCGCTTAAGGCGGTCAAAGGCATTGCTAAATCACTCAAAACAGGCATAATGCGTTCAAAATATGAAGTTATCGCAATAAGTTAGTATTCATTGATAAAAAGTCAGTAAGTGCGCTTGCGTATAACGCTCATTGGCGTATAATTCGTCCACTGTCGCAATAGCGCAGTGACTGTGAAAGCAGTATTGAGTAACAATACAATATGTATTGTTAATACAGCGGCTCCGATTTGGAGTCGAATGTCTGGTGAATCATCGTCTCCCTTCTGTATTTTTAGAGTAGTGGGGCGGTCGGTTTGTGTATTTTTTAGAGTGGAGCTCTGGTCAATGCAGAACCAAAGAATCCGTATCCGCTTGAAGGCGTTCGATCATCGTCTGATCGATCAGTCCACCGCGGAAATCGTTGAGACTGCGAAGCGTACAGGTGCTCAAGTTCGCGGGCCTATCCCGCTGCCCACCCGTAAAGAACGCTATACCGTACTGATTTCTCCTCACGTGAACAAAGATGCACGTGATCAATATGAAATCCGTACTCACAAGCGTTTGGTGGACATTGTTGAGCCTACCGACAAGACTGTTGATGCATTAATGCGTCTGGATCTGGCTGCAGGCGTAGACGTGCAGATCAGCCTAGGTTAATCCTTAGGCTCGGTAAATAGAGGTTTTTTATAATGGCTATCGGTCTTGTAGGTCGCAAAGTAGGTATGACTCGCATCTTCACTGAAGATGGCGTTTCTATCCCTGTGACCGTTATCGAAGTAGAACCGAACCGTGTAACCCAAATCAAAGGTCTGGATAGCGATGGTTACAACGCTATTCAAGTGACCGTGGGTGCTAAAAAAGCATCTCACGTGAACAAGCCTGAAGCGGGCCACTTTGCTAAAGCTGGCGTAGAAGCTGGTCGTGGCTTGTGGGAACACCGTCTGGGTGCAGGTGAAGGTGAAGGCATCGAACTGGGTGCTGAGCTGAAAGTCGACATCTTTGCTGATGTTGCAAAAGTAGACGTTACCGGTCAATCAAAAGGTAAGGGTTTCCAAGGTGCCATTAAGCGCTGGAACTTCCGTACTCAAGATATGACTCACGGTAACTCCTTGAGCCACCGTGCTCCTGGTTCAATTGGTCAAAACCAATCACCAGGTAAGGTATTCAAGGGCAAGAAAATGGCTGGCCACATGGGCGCTGAGCAGGTAACTACTCAGAACCTAGAGTTGGTGCGCGTAGACGCTGAACGTAACCTGCTGCTGATCAAAGGTGCCGTACCTGGCGCTAATGGCGGTAACGTTATCGTTAAGCCTGCCGTTAAAGCGTAACGTCTGAGGAGATAGTAATGGAATTGGTATTGAAAGACGCTCAGAGCGCTCTTGAAGTTTCCGAAACTACCTTCGGTCGTGAATTCAATGAAGCTTTGGTACACCAGGTAGTAGTAGCGTTTGCTGCTAACGCCCGTCAAGGTACCCGCGCTCAGAAGACCCGCGCTGAAGTGGCTGGCACTGGCAAAAAGCCATGGCGTCAGAAAGGTACTGGCCGTGCTCGCGCCGGTACTGTTAAGAGCCCAATCTGGCGTTCTGGTGGCGTAACTTTCGCTGCTAAACCGCAAGATCACGGCCAAAAAGTAAACAAAAAGATGTACCGCGCCGCTCTGCGCAGCATTTTGTCTGAGCTGGTACGTCAAGATCGTCTGATCGTTGTTGAGAACTTCACTGTTGAAGCACCTAAGACCAAAGAGTTGGTTGCCAAGCTGAAAGAGATGGAATTAAACGACGTACTGATCGTGACTGCAGAAGTAGACGAGAACTTGTTCTTGGCTTCTCGCAACCTGTACAAGGTTGACGCACGTGACGTAGACGGCATCGATCCGGTTAGCCTGATCGCGTTTGATAAGGTGCTGATGACTGCTGCTGCAGTTAAGCAGATTGAGGAGAAGCTGGCATGATCCGTGAAGAACGTTTGCTGAAAGTGCTGCTGGCTCCACACATCTCTGAAAAGAGCACCATGGCTGCTGAACTGAACAACACTGTTGTTTTTAAAGTAGCTTTGGACGCGACTAAAGCTGAGATCAAAGCAGCGGTTCAAAAGCTGTTCGAAGTTGAAGTTACCGGTGTTCGCACCGCCGTAGTTAAAGGCAAGACTAAGCGTACAGGCGCTCGTTTCGGTCGTCGTTCCGACTGGAAAAAAGCGTACGTTACTCTGGCTGAAGGCGCGGAAATCGACTTCGTCGATGGCGGCGCTGAATAAGCAGTAGGAGTTTAGAAATGGCTATTGTTAAGTGTAAGCCTACCTCTGCAGGCCGTCGCCACGTAACCAAAGTGGTTAACGCTGAACTGCACAAAGGTAAGCCTCACGCCGCCTTGCTGGACAAAAAGTCCAAGTCTGGTGGTCGTAACAACGCTGGTCGTATTACCACTCGCCACATTGGCGGTGGTCACAAGCAGCACTACCGTATTGTTGACTTTAAGCGCAACAAAGATGGCATCCCAGCCAAGGTAGAGCGCATTGAATACGATCCAAACCGTAGCGCAAACATCGCGCTAGTTCTGTACGCAGACGGTGAGCGTCGTTATATCCTGGCTCCTAAGGGCCTGCATGCTGGCGACAGCATCATGTCTGGTCAAGAAGCCGATATTAAAGCGGGTAACGCCCTGCCAATGCGTAATATTCCTGTAGGTTCTACCGTTCACAACGTAGAACTGC
This sequence comes from Ferrimonas sp., assembly GCA_044433165.1. Lineage (GTDB taxonomy): Bacteria > Pseudomonadota > Gammaproteobacteria > Enterobacterales > Shewanellaceae > Ferrimonas. The sequence goes on from JAWXTX010000004.1 coordinate 26,857, forward strand.
AACCAGGTAAAGGTGGTCAGCTGGCTCGTTCCGCTGGTGCCTACGCACAAATCGTTGCTCGTGATGGTGTTTACGTAACCCTGCGTCTTCGCTCTGGCGAAATGCGCAAAGTACAGGCTGAAGGCCGCGCTACTTTGGGTGAAGTTGGTAACGCCGAACACATGCTGCGTCAGCTTGGTAAAGCTGGTGCTAACCGCTGGCGCGGTGTTCGTCCGACCGTTCGTGGTGTTGCCATGAACCCGGTTGATCACCCACACGGTGGTGGTGAAGGTCGTACTTCTGGTGGTCGTCATCCTGTAACTCCATGGGGTGTACCAACCAAAGGTAAGAAGACCCGCAGCAACAAGCGTACTGACAAGTTCATCGTACGCCGTCGTACTAAGTAATTTAGAGGATTCACCATGCCACGTTCTCTCAAGAAAGGTCCATTTATCGACCTGCACTTGCTGAAGAAGGTAGAGAAAGCGGTGGAAAGCGGAGACAAAAAGCCTGTTAAGACTTGGTCCCGTCGTTCGATGATCATTCCTGATATGATTGGTCTCACCATCGCTGTCCATAATGGTCGCCAACATGTTCCAGTTTTCGTAACTGAAGACATGATTGGCCATAAACTGGGCGAATTTGCGCCGACTCGCACTTACCGTGGCCATGCTGCGGATAAGAAAGCGAAGAAACGCTAAGGGGTTGAAGATGGAAGTTTTAGCTAAACACCGTTTTGCCCGTACCTCTCCTCAGAAGGCACGTTTGATTGCTGACCAGATCCGTGGTCTGCCAGTTGACCGCGCTCTAGACATCTTAACCTTCAGCAACAAGAAAGCTGGTGCTCTGGTTAAGAAGGTTCTGGAGTCTGCTATCGCCAACGCGGAGCACAACGAAGGTCTGGATATCGACAACTTGAAGATTGCTAAAATCTTTGTTGACGAAGGTCCAACCATGAAGCGCATCATGCCGCGTGCCAAAGGCCGTGCTGACCGCATCCTGAAGCGCTCTAGCCACATCACTGTGGTTGTGGCTGATAAGTAAGGGGAGTCGCTATGGGACAGAAAGTACATCCTAATGGTATCCGCCTTGGTATCACCAAGTCCTGGTCTTCGACCTGGTATGCGGAAAAGAAAGATTACGCTGATAACTTGTTCGGCGATCACGAAGTTCGTGAGTTCCTGAAAAAGGAACTGAAAAACGCGTCTTTGTCTCGCATTACCATCGAACGTCCTGCTAAGAGCATCCGTGTGACCATTCACACTGCTCGTCCAGGTGTTGTGATTGGTAAGAAGGGTGAAGATGTTGAAAAACTGCGCAAGAAAGTAGCCAAGTTGGCTGGTGTTCCTGCTCAGATCAACATCTCTGAAGTACGTAAACCAGAACTGGATGCACAGTTGGTGGGCGATTCAATCGCTTCTCAGCTGGAGCGTCGTGTTATGTTCCGTCGCGCGATGAAGCGTGCGGTACAGAATGCCATGCGTCTGGGTGCCAAGGGCATCAAGATCGAGGTTTCTGGTCGTCTAGGTGGCGCTGAGATCGCACGTACCGAATGGTACCGTGAAGGTCGTGTGCCACTGCACACCCTGCGCGCTGACATCGACTACGCGACTTCTGAAGCTCACACCACTTATGGTGTAATTGGTATTAAAGTTTGGATCTTCAAAGGTGAAGTTCTGGGCGGTATGCCAGTTGTTGAAGAGCAACCGAAGCCGCAACAGCCGAAGCGCAAAGGTCGTGGTAAGTAAGGGGAACCGAGATGCTGCAACCTAAACGTATGAAATTCCGCAAGATGCACAAAGGCCGTAACCGTGGTATTGCTACCACTGGTGATAAGGTTTCCTTTGGCACCTTCGGTCTGAAAGCGACCACCCGTGGCCGTATGACTGCTCGTCAAATCGAAGCGGCTCGTCGTGCCATGACCCGTCACATCAAGCGTCAGGGCAAAATCTGGATCCGTGTGTTCCCAGATAAGCCAATTACTGCTAAACCGCTTGAAGTTCGTCAGGGTAAAGGTAAGGGTAACGTTGAGTACTGGGTAGCACAGATCCAACCGGGTCGTGTCCTGTATGAAATGGAAGGCGTGTCTGAAGAGTTGGCTCGTGAAGCCTTCCCTTTGGCTGCGGCTAAGCTGCCTGTCCAGCCCCCCGTTGTAACTCGTAAGGTGATGTGATGAAAGCACAAGAACTACGTGAAAAAAGCGTTGAAGAACTGAATGCGGAGCTATTAAAACTGCTGCGTGAACAGTTCAACCTGCGTATGCAGAACGCAACTGGTCAGCTGAAAGCGACTCACGAAATGAAGAATGTACGCCGTAGCATTGCGCGCGTAAAAACCGTTCTTACTCAGAAGGCAGGTGCGTAATGTCTGATACTATCCGTACTCTTCAGGGTCGTGTAATCAGCGACAAGATGGACAAGTCCATCACCGTAGCCATCGAGCGCAAAGTTAAGCACCCGATCTACGGTAAGTTCATGAAGCGTACTACTAAAGTACATGCTCATGACGAAACCAACCAGTGTGGTATCGGTGATCTCGTGGAAATCCGCGAGTGCCGTCCACTGTCCAAGACCAAGTCTTGGATGCTGGTCAATGTTGTAGAAAAAGCTTAATTTTCTGAGCTGATTCTAACAATACAGAGAAACCGGCCAGGGTTAACCTTGGCCGGTTAATTTTTATCTATCATTCTCTCACTTGTCTGGTTATAATGGCGCGCCTTTTCAAAGGGCAGCCAAACTTAGCCCGCAAGGGTATATGAAGAAAAAGTAAGCGGAGCATTGAAATGATCCAAATGCAATCTGTGCTGGACGTTGCCGATAATTCCGGCGCGCGTAGCGTGCAGTGTATTAAGGTCTTGGGTGGCTCTCACCGTCGTTACGCCCATATTGGCGATATCATTAAGGTTTCTGTAAAGGAATCGATTCCTCGCGGTAAAGCGAAGAAAGGTGATGTATTTAACGCGGTAGTAGTTCGCACCAAGAAAGGCGTACGCCGTCCTGACGGTTCTGTTATTCGCTTTGACCGTAACGCTGCTGTTTTGCTGAACGCAAACCTTCAGCCAATCGGCACTCGTATCTTTGGCCCAGTGACTCGTGAACTGCGTACTGAACGCTTCATGAAAATTGTGTCCCTGGCGCCAGAAGTACTGTAAGGAGCGAACCATGGCAGCAAAAATCCGTCGCAATGACGAAGTAGTTGTACTGGCAGGTAAAGACAAGGGTAAACGCGGTAAAGTTTCCCAAGTATTAACCACTGGTAAAGTACTGGTCGAAGGCGTAAATCTGGTTAAGAAACACCAGAAACCTAACCCACAGTTAGGTATTCAAGGTGGTATCGTTGAGAAAGAAGCCCCAATCCACGCCTCCAACGTGGCGCTGTTCAACCCTGCTACTGGCAAGGCTGATCGCGTAGGCTTCCGTATTGAAGATGGCGTGAAAGTACGTTTCTTCAAGTCTAACAACGAAATTGTTAAGTAATTGGAGTTAACGATGGCGAAACTGCATGATTACTACAAAGAAGCTGTAGTAAAAGAACTGATGCAGCAGTTCGGCTACAAAAGCATCATGCAAGTCCCACGGATCGAAAAGATCACCCTGAATATGGGTGTCGGTGAAGCCGTTGCGGACAAGAAGGTGCTGGAAAATGCTGTAGCTGATATGGCTGCGGTATCTGGTCAGAAGCCTCTGATCACTAAAGCTCGCAAGTCAGTTGCTGGCTTTAAGATCCGTGAAGGTTACCCGATTGGTTGTAAAGTCACCCTGCGCGGCGAGCGTATGTGGGAGTTTTTCGAGCGTCTGGTGAGCATCGCGGTTCCTCGTATCCGTGATTTCCGTGGCCTGAACCCGAAAGCGTTCGATGGTCGTGGTAACTACTCCATGGGCGTTCGTGAGCAAATCATCTTCCCAGAAATCGATTACGATAAAATCGATAAAATTCGCGGTATGGATATCACCATTACCACTTCTGCGAAGTCTGATGAAGAAGGTCGTGCTCTGCTGGCTGCCTTTAACTTCCCATTCCGCAAGTAAGGTGTAGGGACAATGGCTAAACAATCAATGAAGGCGCGCGACCACAAGCGCACCAAGCTGGTTGCTAAGTACGCTGAGAAGCGTGCCGCGCTGAAAGCTATCATCAAAGATGTGAATGCATCTGAAGAAGATCGTTGGAATGCAGTGCTCAAACTGCAGCAACTCCCACGTGACTCCAGTGCTATTCGTCAGCGTAACCGCTGTAATATCACTGGTCGTCCACACGGCTACCTGCGCAAGTTCGGCTTAAGCCGTATCAAACTGCGTGAAGCCGTCATGCGCGGTGAAGTTCCTGGTCTGAAAAAGGCCTCTTGGTAAGCATTCGGGAGTAAGCGAATATGAGCATGCAAGATCCGATCGCGGATATGCTGACGCGCATCCGTAACGGCCAGGCTGCAAGCAAAGTATCTGTGACCATGCCTTCTTCTAAACTGAAGAACGCTATTGCCACTGTACTGAAAGCAGAAGGCTACATTGCAGACTTCGCCGTATCTGGCGACGTTAAACCAACCTTAGAAGTAACTTTGAAGTACTTCCAAGGTAAGCCGGTGGTTGAGTCCATCGAGCGAGCCAGCCGCCCAGGCCTGCGCATCTATAAGAAAAAAGATGAGCTGCCAAAAGTAATGGGTGGTCTGGGTATTGCTATCGTATCCACCTCTAAAGGTGTGATGACCGACCGCGCAGCCCGTAATCTGGGTATGGGTGGCGAGATCATCTGCTACGTAGCGTAAGGGAGGAGCAATAATGTCTCGTGTAGCTAAGGCACCTGTTGCTATCCCTGCAGGCGTAGAAGTGACCATTAATGGTCAAGAAATCACCGTTAAAGGTGGTAAGGGTACTCTGACTCGCGTATTTAATGACGCAGTTGAAATTGTTAAAGGTGAAAGCGAGTTAACTTTCGCTCCTCGCGAAGGTTTTGTTGACGCTTGGGCTCAAGCGGGTACCGCGCGCGCTATCATCAATAACATGGTTATCGGTGTTTCTGAAGGTTTCACTAAGAAACTGCAGCTGTTAGGTGTGGGTTACCGTGCCTCTATCGCTGGCAATACTGTAAACCTGACTCTGGGTTTCTCCCATCCGGTTAACTATGAGTTACCAGAAGGCGTGAAAGCTGAGTGCCCAAGCCAAACTGAAATCGTGCTTACTGGCGCCGACAAGCAGGTTGTAGGTCAAGCTGCTGCTAACATCCGCGCATATCGTGCCCCTGAACCTTACAAAGGCAAAGGTGTTCGTTACGCTGATGAGAACGTGCGTCGTAAAGAAGCCAAGAAGAAGTAAGGTAATACGATGGACAAGAAAGCAGCTCGTCTGCGTCGTGCAACGCGCGTACGCAAGCAAATTCAGGAAATGGGCGCGACTCGTCTGGTCGTGTTCCGTACTCCTCGCCACATCTACGCCCAAGTTATCACTGCGGATGCAACCGTAGTGGCAGCCGCTTCTACCGTAGAGAAAGCGCTTGCAGGTAGCCTGAAAGGTACCGGTAACATCGACGCCGCTAAGGTTGTTGGTAAAGCAGTGGCTGAACGCGCTCAAGAAAAAGGTATTACTACCTTGGCCTTCGATCGCAGTGGCTTCAAGTATCACGGTCGTGTTCAAGCATTAGCTGACGCCGCTCGTGAAGCTGGCCTCCAGTTCTAAGTTGGGAGTGGACAATGGCGAATCAAGAAAATCAAGCCGGTGACCTGCAAGAGAAGCTCATTGCAGTAAACCGCGTTTCTAAAGTAGTTAAAGGTGGTCGCATCTTTAGCTTTACCGCACTGACTGTTGTTGGTGATGGTAACGGTAAAATTGGCTTTGGTTACGGTAAAGCCCGTGAAGTTCCAGCTGCTATTCAAAAAGCAATGGAAAAGGCACGTCGTAACATGCTGACCGTAAACTTGAACAACGGCACCTTGCACCACCCAGTGAAAGGTCGTCACTCAGGTTCTAAGGTTTACATGCAGCCTGCCTCTGAAGGTACCGGTATTATTGCTGGTGGTGCGATGCGCGCCGTTCTGGAAGTTGCTGGTGTACATAACGTACTGGCCAAAGCTTACGGTTCTACCAACCCGATCAACATCGTTCGTTCTACTGTTGATGCTCTGACTTCTATGCGCTCTCCGGCGCAAGTTGCAGCTAAACGTGGCCTGAACGTTGAAGAACTGCGAGGTTAATCGAGATGGCTAAGACTGTTAAGGTTACCCAAACCAAATCTAGCATTGGTCGCTTGCCTAAGCATAAGGCAACTCTGACTGGTCTGGGTTTGCGTAAAATCGGTCACACTGTTGAGCTGGAAGATACTCCTTCAGTTCGTGGTATGATCAACAAGGTTTACTACATGGTTAAGGTGGAGGACTAAGATGCGTCTGAATACTTTGTCTCCAGCTCCAGGTTCTAAAACTGCTGCTAAGCGCGTTGGTCGCGGTATCGGTTCTGGCCTGGGTAAAACCGGTGGTCGTGGTCACAAAGGTCAGAAGTCCCGCTCCGGCGGCGGCATCCGTCCTGGTTTCGAAGGCGGTCAGATGCCTTTGAAACAGCGTCTGCCTAAGTTTGGTTTTACTTCTCGTAAGTCTCTGGTTTCTTCTGAAGTTCGTGTAAGCGAATTGGCGAAAATCGAAGGCGATGTAGTTTCTATGGCTACTCTGAAAGAAGCGGGTATTATTTCTTCAAACATTCAGTTTGCGAAAATCGTGCTTTCAGGTAAGATCGAGCGCCCAGTAACCATCTCTGGTCTGAAAGTGACCAAAGGTGCGCGCGCAGCCATTGAAGCTGCCGGCGGTAAGATCGAAGAGTAACAGGAAGTAGGAAGCAATGGCAAAACCAGGACTTGAACTCAAAAGTGCGAAAGGGGGCCTTTCGGAATTGAAAGCGCGCCTATTGTTTGTCCTCGGGGCCATTATTGTGTTCCGTGCAGGTTCTTTCGTACCAATTCCTGGTATTGACGCTGCTGTTCTAGCTGAACTGTTCAAACAGCAACAAGGCACCATCGTGGAAATGTTTAATATGTTTTCCGGTGGCGCCTTGGAACGGGCTTCTGTGTTTGCGTTGGGCATCATGCCGTACATTTCTGCCTCTATTATTATGCAGTTGTTGACGGTAGTGCATCCAACCTTAGCAGAATGGAAAAAAGAAGGGGAAACTGGGCGTCGTAAGATCAACCAGTGGACTCGTTATGGCACACTTGTGCTCGCTTTTTTCCAATCCATTGGGATTGCAACAGGGTTACCTTCAATGGTGCCCGGTTTGGTTGCTAATCCTGGTATGGGCTTTTACTTCGTGGCTATTGTGTCACTGGTAACAGGTACCATGTTCCTTATGTGGTTGGGCGAGCAGATAACCGAACGTGGTATTGGTAATGGTATTTCAATCCTGATCTTTACAGGTATTGTTGCTGGTTTACCTTCTGCGATTTGGCAAACAGCTGAACAAGCACGTCAAGGTGAACTGCATCTGCTCTTGTTGCTTGGTATTGTGGCTCTTGTCGGTCTGATCACGGCTTTTGTGGTATTTATGGAGCGCGGTCAACGCCGCATCGTGGTAAACTACGCCAAGCGTCAACAAGGTCGTAAAGTGTTTGCTGCTCAAAGTACCCATTTGCCATTAAAAGTGAATATGGCTGGCGTGATTCCACCGATCTTCGCATCCAGTATTATCCTGTTCCCAGGTACGCTGGCGCAGTGGTTTGATCAGAGCTCAGGCGGTTTCCTGTCTGATGTTTCTCTGGCTTTGTCCCCTGGGCAACCGCTCTATGTGCTGATTTACGCCGTTGCAATCGTGTTCTTCTGTTTCTTTTACACGGCGTTGGTATTCAACCCGCGTGAAACCGCAGATAACTTAAAGAAGAGTGGTGCGTTTATCCCTGGAATTCGTCCAGGCGAGCAAACTGCCCGCTACGTCGATAAAGTAATGACTCGCCTGACATTAGTCGGCGCAGCTTACATTACCTTTATCTGTCTGGTTCCGGAGTTCTTAATGATCACCACTAACGTGCCGTTCTACTTAGGTGGAACTTCATTGTTAATTATGGTGGTGGTGATTATGGATTTCATGGCTCAGGTTCAAACTCATTTGATGTCATCTCAGTATGAGTCTGTCCTGAAAAAGGCCAACCTTAAAGGTTATGGCCGATAAGCCCGCCATCCACGGAGTATCAAAATGAAAGTTCGTGCATCAGTTAAGGCAATGTGCCGCAACTGTAAGGTGATCAAACGTAATGGTGTTGTTCGTGTAATCTGCCTTGAGCCGAAGCACAAACAGCGTCAAGGTTAATCGGGAATCCTTTTAACCAATTAAGTGCACAGGGCTGGCTCACAGGTCAGCCGCTGTGTTGTTGCAATAAGGTTGGCTGTTGGGTATCCTACCGGGCTTTTCACGGTCAACTATTCGATAATGTAGGAGTGCATAGTGGCCCGTATCGCTGGCATTAACATTCCAGAGCATAAACATGCGGTGATCGCTCTAACCGCCATTTTCGGCATTGGTGCTACTCGCGCAAAAGCTATTTGCGTTGAAGCTGGTATCGCTGAAGATGTCAAGTTTAAAGATCTAGACGAAGCCACTATTGATAAAGTGCGTGACGTTGTTGGCCAGTTTACTGTTGAAGGTGACCTGCGTCGTGAGATCTCCATGAATATCAAGCGTTTGATGGATTTAGGCTGCTACCGCGGTCTGCGTCATCGTCGTAGCTTGCCTCTTCGTGGTCAACGTACCAAAACTAACGCGCGTACCCGTAAGGGCCCGCGTAAGCCGATTAAGAAGTAAGGGGAATTAACCAATGGCTAAAGCTCCTTCTCGTACTCGTAAAAAGGTACGTAAGCAAGTTGCAGACGGTATTGCACACGTTCATGCGTCTTTCAACAACACCATCGTAACCATCACTGACCGTCAAGGTAATGCTTTAGCTTGGGCTACTGCAGGTGGTTCTGGTTTCCGTGGTTCTCGTAAGTCTACTCCGTTCGCTGCACAGGTTGCTGCTGAGCGTTGCGCTGAAGTTGCAAAAGAGTATGGTCTGAAGAACCTGGAAGTTGAGGTGAAAGGTCCTGGTCCAGGTCGCGAATCCTCCATCCGTGCGTTGAATGCTGCGGGTTTCCGCATCACCAACATCACTGATGTGACTCCGATCCCACACAACGGTTGTCGCCCGCCTAAAAAGCGTCGCGTGTAACCTTAGGACAGTTGGAGAAGAAACATGGCAAGATATTTGGGTCCTAAGCTCAAACTGAGCCGTCGTGAAGGAACGGATCTGTTCCTGAAAAGCGGCGTTCGAGCGATCGATTCTAAGTGCAAGATCGACACTGTACCAGGTCAACACGGCGCTCGTCGCGCTCGTCTGTCTGACTACGGTGTTCAGCTTCGCGAAAAACAAAAAGTACGTCGTATCTACGGCATTCTGGAAAAACAATTCCGGAACTACTACAAGGACGCGGCTCGCCAGAAAGGCAATACCGGTGAGAACCTGCTGGTTCTGCTGGAATCCCGTCTGGATAACGTAGTTTACCGCATGGGTTTTGGTGCAACTCGCGCTGAAGCTCGTCAGTTGGTAAGCCACAAAGCCATTAAGGTTAACGGTCGTGTTGTAAACATCCCGTCCTTCCGCGTATCTCCGAGCGATGTAGTATCCGTTCGTGAGAAGTCTCAGAGCCAAGCCCGTATTAAAGGTGCTTTGGAAATTTCTGAGCAACGCGAGAAGCCGACTTGGGTTGAAGTAGACGCAGCTAAAATGGAAGGCACTTTCAAGCGCTTCCCAGAACGTAGCGACTTGTCTGCTGATATCAACGAACAGCTGATCGTAGAGCTTTACTCTAAGTAAAGCTTAACCGTAAAGAGAGGACAAAATGCAGGGTTCTGTTACCGAATTTCTAAAGCCACGACTTGTCGATATTGATCAGGTTAGTCCTAATCGGGCTAAAGTGACTCTGGAGCCTCTGGAGCGTGGTTTCGGCCATACTCTGGGCAACGCTCTTCGTCGCATTCTGCTCTCTTCCATGCCTGGTTGTGCAGTAACCGAAGTTGAAATCGACGGTGTATTGCATGAATACAGCAGCAAAGAGGGTGTCCAAGAGGACATTCTCGAGATCTTGTTAAACCTGAAAGGTTTGGCAGTGAAGCTTGAAGGCAAAGAGGAAGCGACTCTGACCCTGAGCAAGTCCGGTGCGGGCCCTGTCACTGCAGCAGATATCACCCATGATGGTGATGTAGAGATCGTGAATCCCGATCATCTGATCTGCACTCTGACTGGTGCTGATGCTGAAATCAGCATGCGCATCAAAGTTGAGATCGGTCGCGGCTATGTGCCTGCTTCCGCTCGTGCTCAGGTTGAAGAAGATGAGCGTCCAATTGGTCGCTTATTGGTTGATGCGTCTTTCAGCCCTGTAGTTCGCATTGCTTACAATGTTGAAGCTGCTCGTGTTGAACAACGCACCGATCTCGACAAACTCATCATCGATATGCATACCGATGGCACCTTGGATCCTGAAGAAGCGATCCGTCGTTCAGCGACTATTTTAGCTGAGCAATTGGAGGCCTTCGTTGACTTACGTGATGTGAGTGAGCCAGAAGAGAAAGAAGAGAAGCCGGAATTCGATCCGATTCTGCTGCGTCCTGTCGACGATCTGGAACTGACTGTTCGTTCGGCTAACTGTTTGAAAGCTGAAGCTATCCACTATATTGGAGATTTAGTACAACGTACTGAAGTTGAGCTGCTGAAGACCCCGAATTTGGGTAAGAAGTCGCTGACTGAAATCAAAGATGTATTAGCTTCTCGTGGTTTGTCTCTGGGCATGCGCTTAGAAAACTGGCCACCAGCTTCTTTAGCCGACAACATGTAACCAGATCCGTAAGAGATTTAGGTTAGAAGGATAAGGTCATGCGCCATCGTAAGAGCGGTCGTCAACTGAATCGTAACAGCAGCCACCGTCAAGCTATGTTCCGTAACATGGCTGTGTCTCTGGTGAGCCACGAAGTTATTAAGACGACCCTGCCTAAGGCAAAAGAACTGCGCCGTGTAGTAGAGCCACTGATTACTTTGGCTAAAACTGACAGCGTAGCAAATCGCCGCCTGGCATTCGCCCGTACCCGTGATAAAGCGGCTGTAGGCAAACTGTTTAATGAACTGGGTCCACGTTACCTGGAGCGCGCTGGTGGTTACACCCGCATCCTGAAATGTGGCTTCCGTGCTGGTGATAATGCTCCTATGGCATTCATTGAGCTGGTTGCACGCCCAGTAGCTGACGAAGTTGTTGCTGCTGACGCAGAATAAGTTCAAACGCTACTAAAAAAGCGAGCCTTCGGGCTCGCTTTTTTATTGTCTAAATAATATGCCACTACGGCTTCTAGCCGTTTGAATGATGGTTAATTGGGCCTTTGGTAACTATTGCGCTTAATCGTTGCTATTTAGTATATGTGCATTGAAATACACATTACGATGGGCTCCCATCTAGCATTAAATTCCACGCCTTCCTCACCTCTTTAGCTGCGATAACAGCTGCCAATAATCACATGATTTGGTCATAGCTCATTCAAACAGATTAATTGTGTGAATGATTGGTCGTCATTGTTGATCTCAAAGCTTCCCTGCAAGGATGCATAGGCTAGATGTCCCTTTGCTCACCTACCACATGCCTGATTGCCGTTGGTCTAATAAAGGTATGATCGAGCTGGAGGGAGAACTTATTATAGAGTTTAAGATTAGCGGCTTGAGCAGACCGATGGCTGTCGTTAGGCATCGGTCTATTTGGCGAGATAGTGCGTAAATGCTCTTGCGCTAGAGCCTGAGTGCTTTGGTTATTCGCTGTAAGCTGTGACCGTGTGTGGATACCCACAAAAGTACCCTTGGTTAACATCGCTTAAGCAGGCTCCTAAAAAGGTTAACGTCCTACTCGCCAAACATTCCAGCGTAGTATGGTATTAGCGTCTTGGGTGGTAATGGTCGCCATGACTCGTCGATTACGTTGATGTGCGTTTGGAGAATCACTGGGATCGAGAGGCTGCTCAAAGCCATAGCCTTTAGCGATAATGCGTGAGCTAGCAACTTGAAATTGGTTGATGAGCAGCGAGCGAACTGCTTCTGCCCGGCGCAGTGACAATTGTTGGTTATAGATGCGTGTACCAATATTACTGGAGTGGCCTTCAATGGTAATGGTGGTTTCTGGGTATTGGTGCATAAACATAGCAATTTGTTTGACTTCTTGATGGTAGCGGGAGTCGATGTCGGCACTATCATTAGGAAAGGCCACCTTTAATTCTCGTTGAGCGCGGAACTGTTGCTGTTGACCACAACCATTATTGTCTACTTGTGCGCTGGGAATGCTGTTGTTGCATTGCTCTCTGGCCGTGATCACGCCGTCTTGATCCGGATCGCTGAGATCTTGTTGTTGAGTCGTGTGCTGCCAATCAACGATGTCGGAATGGGCACACCCCGTCAGGGTGCATAAAAATATGCCTGCTAGAAACAATCGATGCATGATGTCGTGCTCCTTCATTTATTGATAATCGCGCTCGGTTTGCCATGCAGGTGGCTGAGTTATTCGTAAAGAATTTAATAGTTGCCCACCGGCATTCAGCAATCGATATTGGGCAAACAATTCATCCATTTCGGTTTGGATGTAGTCGTACCGTGCTTGAAATAACTCATTCTCGGTATCGAGCAGATCTAATAGGCTTCTTTGCCCAAGTCGAAATTGTTCCGCATAAGCTAATTGCACCACTTTACTGGCTTCGACGTGTTCGCGAAGATACCTTTTTTGCTGGCTGAGTGATTGGAATGCATGCCAAGATAGGCGCATGCCCTCTTGTACATCTCGGATTGCTTGCTCTCGTATCGCCTTGGCTTCGCCTATTTGATAAGCTGTGGTGCGGATCTTTGCTTTTGTGCTACCGCCAGAGAAGAGGTTATAACGCATCTCGATAATGGCTCGAATGTCGTTATTGTGGCCACTGGTGTAATCAATATCATCCCCCCAGTTGCCGTCGACTTTTAGGTGCAGGCTGGGGTAATAATCGGCTTGAGCAACACGCTGTTGTTGTTGAGCTGCGTTGATATCTAAGGCAGCACTTTTTAGTAATGGGTGCTGTTCTGTTTGCTGTAATGCCTCTCCAAGTGAACTTGGCAACAAAGCGAGATCGGGGATAGGCAAGGTGAGTTCGTCGGTGGTGAATGCCGTGATATTTTCAAATTGCGCTTGGGCATCCAATAAGTTGTTGTAAGCCGCGATGCGATTTGAAAATGCACGCGCTAAACGCCCTTTGCTTTGTGCTAAGTCCGCGCTTGAGCCTAGACCGGAGTCTGCTCTTTGTTGGATTTTATCGGACAGCTGCTGATGGTTTGCTAAATTGTGTTCGGCCAATTCGAGTTGTTGCTCTGCAGTAAGAATGGCCAGATAAGATTGTACGACTGACAGTGCAATGTTTTCAGCAGCATTGATTAATGCCCATTGCTCAGCAGAGGCTTCATAGCCTAATCGTGCCACTTCTCCAGTCGACCGAAAGCCATCAAACAGCAATTGGCTAATGCTGATCCCCGCTTGCGTCGGCGTAAATTCTAGGTTGTGATCCCCATCGGCACGACCTGTGGGGGAATCGGTCCAGTCATAGCCATGCAAAGCGTATAGATCTATTTGAGGTAAGTATTGGCCACGGGCTTCATTTACTTGCTCTTCAGCGGCTTTAAAACGATTAAAATTAAGCCGAACGCTGGGGTTGGTGTCTAATGTATGGGCGACGGTTTGCTCCAAAGTTGCAGCGCTGCTATGGCCGCTGAGCAGGGCGCTGATGGCAAGTACGATCCGTGATAGGGGCAGCTTCATTCTATTTTCATCCTTAAAAATACAGCAAATAGGTTAACGTTCTCTAAGAGCGGTATTTTTGGCTCTTAATATGGGTTTGAGTAGGTAGGCCAAGACGCTTTTTTCACCGGTAAGTACGTCGACGGTTGTCGTCATACCGGGAATAATGGGGAGCGCTTCATCAGCTCGACCTAAACGATTGTTGTCGGTGCGGATCCGAATGATGTAATAGCTATTGCCATTTTTATCCGTAACAGTATCCGCCCCTATTTGCTCAACCGTACCTTGGAGGCCACCGTATTGAGTGAAGTCATAAGCGGTGATTTTGACGCTGGCACGAAGCCCTGGTCGTAAAAAGGCGATGTCCTTAGGTGCAATTTGCGCTTCTATCAATAGTCGATCTTCCGATGGTACTATCTCAATTAAATCGGCCCCTGGCTGTACTACTCCTCCAATGGTCGCGATATTAATCGCTTTGATGATCCCCGTAACTGGAGCTCGCAATAGGGTTCGGTCGACTTTATCTTGGGCGCCAATATTGGCCTGATTTAAGCGTGCCAATTGGCCGTTTTGTTCGTTGTAAGCCGCTTGTGTCTCGGTGAGGTAGGCGAGGGCAATTTCTCGTCGACGGAGGATGGCTTCATTGCGCTCCAGTTGTAATGAAGGACGCAGTTGCTGCAATGCTTCGAGCTCACCGTTGATGTCATTGGCTTGGCGTTGCAATTTAAGCAGCTCAACTTCAGAGACGATGCCGCGTATTTCCAGTGGTTCGGTAATACTCAATTCCCGCTTAACCAGTTGTAAGCTGATCTCGAGTGTATTGGCTTTAGTTGCAAGCTCTTTTAATTCGTTTTCTTTTTGTTGAATTACTTGGCTTTGTATCGCCAGTTGAGTTTTTAGTTGTTCGATGCTGTTGTGATAGTCATTTTGATGTTGTTGCGCTAATTCTGGCCACGTTTGGAGTAATGTGTCTGGTAGCACGATTGGTTGATTGTCGATAAAGAGCTGTTGTTGCCAGCGGGTGTCTTCATTTTCGGAGGCAATATTAATGCTATCTAGCTGGGCTTTTAGCCGAGCCACTGAAAATTGCAGGTTGAGAACCTCTTGAGCTCGTTGTGCGAGATCGGATGCAAAACGTGTTGCGTCAATGCGCATTAACGGTGCATTCTTCTCAACAAACAGGCCTTCATGTACCAGCAACTCCTCAATAATGCCGCCATCCAAGCTTTGAATTATTTGAATTCGCGAGGAGGGCACGACCTTGCCATTGCCTCGAGTCACTTCTTCAAGGGAGCTAAAATGCGCCCAGACTAAAAAGCTGAAGCAGAGGCTGGCGAGCACCCACACCAAGTGTTGATGAGCGCGCGGTGCTTTGGGGAGTAGGTGATTTTGCCATTGATAATTGGTACTCATGCGGACTCTCGTGCTGCATGTAAATGATCTAATACTTGCTGGCGTGGCCCATGAGCAATTAATTGGCCCCGCTCTAACACCATGATGGTATCAACCAGTGTCATAAGCGCTTGCTTGTGGGTGATCAGCAAGATGGTTTGTGTTTTGGGTAATTGGTTAATAGTGCGAATAAATTGCAGCTCTGCTCGTGGATCTAAGCTGGCTGTGGGCTCATCTAAAATGAGTAATGGTGGGTTATTTAGCAGTGCTCGTGCTAGGGCGATGGCTTGCCTCTGCCCTGCGGATAAAGCGCGTCCTGATTCACCGACTGGCCGATTCAGACCATCAGGATCAGATTGGGTGAAAAGGGCAACACCGGATTGTGAAATTGCCTGCTGTAATTGCTCATCCGTAATGTTTGGGCACCCTAGTAGGATGTTGTCACGGATGCTGCCATGGAAAAGTTTAATGTCTTGAGGGACATAACCAATCTGCTGGCGTAATGCGCTACTATGTAATTGGTTTATCTCCCAACTATCTAAATGTAAACCGCCGTGCTCCGTGCGTAAAAAGCCCAAAATAAGCTTGGCTAATGTGGTTTTCCCTGAGCCATTACGGCCGATTAACGCCACTCGCTGGCCAGCTTCAATCAGAAAATTAAGCTGCTTGAGGGTTGGGTGAGATTCATTGGGGTAGTGGTAGTTAAGATCAATTGCGTGAATTTTGCCTTGTAAGCGCCCGATCTCAGGGTAATGGTGCTGCGGTTGCAACTCTTGTGGCAGCGCCATTAATTGATCCAGTGCATTTAGGGTTTGTTTAACGGTATGCGCTCGGCTTAGTAAGCTGATGAGCTGTGCCATCGGGCTAATGGCTCTGGTACCTAAAATCACCGCTGCGATGATCCCACCTTGGGATAAATCGCCATTAGCAAGCGTATAAACTCCTAATATGACAGTGACGATAGTGCTTGTTTGAATTAAAAAAGCGGCACTATTACTGGCAAAGTTTGTGAGCTTTCGGCTGTGCATTTGCCATTGGGCGCAGTGCGATTGCAGGGCTTCCCAAGTGTATTGAATGGCGCCTTCGGCACCGTTGCTTTTAATGGTTTCCAGCCCATTAAGGGATTCGTATAAATGAGCATGGCGGAGATCACTGAATTGTTGTGCGTGTTGGCTGGCATCCGCTAACCGATGATGCAAGCTGATGGTAATTAACGCCATAATGATTATTGCGCCGAGCGGCACCCAGACGAGTGGTCCACATAACCATGCGATGAGCGCTAAGAAAAAAAACGTGAATGGTAAGTCGACCAAGGTGGTAATGGTGGTGGAGGCGATAAATTCACGTACAGCATCAAATTCGCCAAATTGGCGGGCCAAAATCCCAGTAGAACGTGGTTGATGTTGAAGTTGCATGCCCATAATACGAGCGAATAACGTTCTTGAAACCGCTAAATCGGTTTTTTTCCCAGCATAATCGATAAGTTCGGCACGAATCGTCCTCAATACAAAATCAAATAGGTAAGCAACGCTGGCGCCGATAGAGAGTACCCAAAGTGATTCATACGCCAAATTGGGAACAATGCGGTCGTAAACGTTCATAATAAAAAGTGGCGCAACCAGAGCAAATAGATTAATGAGCAGCGACGCTAGCAGAATGTCACGATATAAGGTGTGAGTTTGTTTTATAGGTCCCCATAACCAGTGGTGATTTGTGGGGGGGGCTGCAGTGGCTGCTGCGCCATACTGCTGTGCATGGCAGCTTGGTTTAATAACAATGGCGTGCCCTTGATAATGCTGGGCGAGCTCTGTTGGTGTCCAATGCCATGCGCCTAAACTGAATGGATCTAACAACACTACGTTGTTGACGGTGTGCTCGATAAGCAGTGTTGGAGGTTGCCCTTCAAGGGCAATAAGACAGGGCAAACGTGCGGCGGTGAGTTCATGGATTGGGAGTGATAAGTGACGAGCATTAAAGCCGACTCGGCTGGCGGCTTCAACAAAATGGCTTAAGGGTAGATCGCCATTAGGCAGGGGCAACCCCGCAGTGACATTCGCGGTTTGATAAGTTATTTGGTAGTAATCCGCTAACCATGCGAGTGCCCCCAATAATGGCGTGGCGTGTGGTTGAGCATGAGCGGTCTGCGATTTAGCCATTGCGTTCATCCTAAAGCAGGGGCTCTGGGTTCGGTGAAGTGATCTCTAAGACGTGACAGCATTGTGTTGCGTTATCGCTATTCGATTGCGCAAGCAATAGGCCATCTTCACTGAGCTGTTGACGTAGTTCCTTGGAGCCATCCGTGGTTTCTTCTGTGATGCTTACCGTATCATTGATGTCGTTTCCTATACTTAGAAACGGATCAAGGTTGTCGCTGCTAAAGAGTGTGACTGTGGAAACGTCTGCTGGTGTTGCAACCCAAGTGTTAGGTTGTGACTCTGCAATGGGCAGGTTGTCTTGCCATAGCGGTAGGTTAGATTCATGCCATTGTGAGTGGTTGTTGTCTTCTTGAGGTTCGTGGCCTGTGTGTAATCCATCTGGAATGGATTCGCTGAGCAGTTCGTCGGTTGTCGTTTCCTCTTCAATGTTCTGGAGCGTAGGCACACCAGTACCGATAATGTTAAGAGTCACTGTTGCAGTATCGGTGGCGCCGTATTCATCCGTGATGGTGTATTCAAAGCTATCTTGAATGATTTCACCTTCTGTCAGTGCATCAAATTGCGCGTTGGGATCGTAGCTATACGTACCATCACTGTTAATGGTGAGTATTGCGCCACTATCTAATTCGATAATTGCTTGACCATCTTCATTAAATTCGATGATTTGTTGATTAATATGGGTCAGTGTAAACGCGTCTCCTTGAGGATCATCGTCGTTACTCAAAAGGGCATTTTCGTTCACCGTTAACACGCTATTGCTGCTAACCAAGTTATCTACATCAGTGGTATTTGTGTTGGTAACGGTTAAGGATGCAAGCAGATAGTCGGAACTGTCGCCACTGTTTTGTGGGTTTACGGTATTGATTGCAGCAAAAATTAGGGTATCAAACTCGATATCACCGGTGCTGAATTCGAACGTGCCTGTCGTGCTATTGCCTTCTGTTTTAAAGGTATCGGTTGCAACCAGCTCGCCATTTAAATAAGTGTACCATACCCCTTGTTCACCGCCCTTCTCCGAAGCATAAAGTTTAGAAACGCTAAAAGTCAGGCTATTCATCGGGTTGTCGAAGGTAAAAATTAGGGCTTCTGAAGCGCCTGTAGCTGCGTTGTATTCAAGTTGTTGATCAACCCCGCTACTGTTTGCACTATAAGAGGCTCCAATACCATCGCCATCACTGTTTACTGAAATTTGGCTGCCATCGTTAGTGGTGATTACGCCATTTGCTGCAATGGTGCCTGTGGTGATTTGATAACCATCGCTGCCCAGCTCCGGTGCCGTAAAGTCGCTATCAAAAACAATATTTATTGTGGCGTCTTGGTAGGCATTGCCATCGTCTTCTGCATTGACTGAGTTGATGGTGATGATCGCGCTTGCTTGGCTGACGCTGCCATCTGCATCGATGATCTGATAGGTAAAAAGTACATCACCGACATAGCCATTATCGAGCGTGTAGGTAAAGCTACCATCATTGTTGAGCGTGACGGAGCCTTGCGTGGTATTTGTGATCAGGGAAAATTGATTTTCGCCATCCGCCGAGAGTTGATCATTAGTGGCAACGGTACCGCTATAGCTGATGGTTTGATTGTTGTTGTGGTTCACTAGAAAATGGTCGTCACTGGCTATCGGCTTATCGTCCACTGGAGTGACGGTAATTAACAGTTTGGCGCTGTCATTGGTGTTCGTGGTGTAAGTGATCTCCGGTACTGTGCCATTCCAATCTGCTTCAGGTGTAAAGGCGTAAGCCCCGCTGGCGGTCAATACAAGAACGCCAATGCCAATAATGGTAAGCGGTTGGCCTACAACGCCAGTAATCGTGCTGTTGTCGGCTAACTGAATCGTAAAACCGATCACACTCAGTTCGGTGTCTTCATCAGTATCATTATCCAGTACGTTGCCGTGGGTCGTACCAGAATCTTCGGCGATGCTTACCACGTCATCACTCAAGATAGCAGCGTCGTTGACGGCAGTGATACTTGGGGTGGCACTGACTGACGCGCCAATGTTGGTGTCGGTGTTGGTGCCATCGTTAGGCGTCAGGGTGAACTCTGGCAGAGTGCTACCGCTGTTGACCAAGTTGGCGCCGGCGTCGGTAAGTACCACGGTGTTGCCATCGAGTGCGTAATAACCATTGTCGTTATCACTGAGGGTGACGGTAACGCTGTCGCCATCCTCATCGGCGGTGGTGAAGCTTGCGACAAGATCGCCGCTTTCGGTCTCGTCTTCCACAAAGGTGGTGACATCCCCGAGGGTGATGACTGGGGCGTCGTTGGTGGCAGTGATACTTGGGGTGGCACTGACTGACGCGCCATTGGTTGTGCCATCGTTAGGTGTGAGGGTGAACTCTGGCAGAGTGCCACCGCTGTTGACCAAGTTGGCGCCGGCGTCGGTAAGTACCACGGTGTTGCCATCGAGTGCGTAATAACCATTGTCGTTATCACTGAGGGTGACGGTAACGCTGTTGCCATCCTCATCGGCGGTGGTGAAGCTTGCGACAAGATCGCCACTTTCGGTGTCGTCTTCCACAAAGGTGGTGACATCCCCGAGGGTGATGACTGGGGCGTCGTTGGCGGCAGTGATACTTGGGGTG
Organism: Ferrimonas sp.; assembly: GCA_044433165.1. GTDB lineage: Bacteria > Pseudomonadota > Gammaproteobacteria > Enterobacterales > Shewanellaceae > Ferrimonas. Next base: position 46,761 of record JAWXTX010000004.1, read on the forward strand.
GCACTGACTGACGCGCCATTGGTTGTGCCATCGTTAGGTGTCAGGGTGAACTCTGGCAGAGTGCCACCGCTGTTGACCAAGTTGGCGCCGGCGTCGGTAAGTACCACGGTGTTGCCATCGAGTGCGTAATAACCATTGTCGTTATCACTGAGGGTGACGGTAACGCTGTTGCCATCCTCATCGGCGGTGGTGAAGCTTGCGACAAGATCGCCACTTTCGGTGTCGTCTTCCACAAAGGTGGTGACATCCCCGAGGGTGATGACTGGGG
>JAWXTX010000004.1:47038-55463 GCA_044433165.1 Ferrimonas sp.
CTGAGGGTGACGGTAACGCTGTTGCCATCCTCATCGGCGGTGGTGAAGCTTGCGACAAGATCGCCACTTTCGGTGTCGTCTTCCACAAAGGTGGTGACATCCCCGAGGGTGATGACTGGGGATGTTGGTCGCTGATAAATTGATTGAGAATCTGCCAGATTTTGAACAGTAGTAGTTGTGATCGCATCCACTGAAGTTGTATTAAATGAAGCAGATGCAATGGTTTGAGCACCATTACGATGAATTACTGTAAATTCAGAATGCCCACTGTGTGAATTATTATTAGCACTTGTTACCGGGACATCCTCAAAATTCCCCAATTCAACAAATTCTTGAATTACTTCCAGCTCATCGTTTTCTTTAGAATTTAATGCTAAAAACTGTTTATTTTCTGCAGATAATTTCACTGAAACGCTTGGGTCTGTTATTATTTTTTCGCCAGCATAAACCGTGTCACCAATATTTACAGTGCGTTTTACTCCTTGAGTATCAACAACTATGGTACTTGTGGTTCCGATAATATTAGTTATCGTGGTAGTGGATGTAATAATGCTAGCGGCCATAACTTCCCTCATCCATGAGTGAAACTTAATAATCGAATACTTGCCGCTATATTATGTTTTGTTTACTTCATTTGTGTTGATCTGAATACGTGGCGGCAATGATATCTAAGCTGATTAGCATATCACTAAATTAAATTGGATTAATAATAAGCTGGATGGTTATATAGGATGGTGGTTTGTGAATTATATGGATATGGCTTTTAATTATTAAAATTAAAAGCACAAATCACCAATGTTTATTAATCTAGATAGTTAAATAACTCCTTTATCATCGTTATCATTGTATCCAGTTGTTTGGTATCAGTTGGTGCAATGAAAATCGTATCATCACCGGCAATTGTACCTAATATGCCTTCTGACTTACCCATGGAGTCTAATAAACGAGCAATTAATTGCGCTGCGCCAGGACTAGAACGCACAACTATCATGCTGCCGTTATGATCTACGTCTAGAACTAAATTGCGTAGTTGAGCATTTGCAGTGGGTACACCAAATTCCGCCGGTAGGCAGTAAACCATCTCCTGTTTGGCGTTTCGGGTGCGAACTGCGCCAAATTTGCTGAGCATGCGAGATACTTTGGATTGATTGATGTTTTCAAAGCCAGCGCTTTGCAGTGCAGAAACAATTTCACCTTGTGAACCAAAGCGCTCTTCTTTAAGCAGTAGCTTAAAAATTCGAGTTAACTCATCTTGCTGATTACTTGCTTTCATCATTGCGTACGTCACTGAATGTAGATGGCTATAGATTGCATAACAACTGAATATCTTTCAACTAAAATGCACCGTTGAAGCATAACAATTCACATTGAGTTATCATGAAATACGATTTTTTAGCGTTAATGTAATTGATAGTTACCATTGCTAACTCTTATGTCATTGGGTAATGTGGGTCGCAACTTGGTGACTTTCGTCACATTTTACCATGGAGGCGACAATGAAAATTGCAGTTTTAGGTGCAGCTGGTGGGATCGGACAAGCGTTAGCGCTGTTGTTGAAACTACATTTACCCGCAGGAAGTGAGTTAGCACTTTATGATATTGCTCCTGTCACACCAGGCGTGGCTGCGGACATTAGTCATATTCCTACCGCAGTGAGTGTCATGGGGTTTGCTGGCGAAGATCCGACTGGTGCCTTAATAGGGGCGGATTTAGTACTCATTTCTGCTGGTGTGGCTCGTAAACCTGGTATGGATCGCTCCGACTTATTTAATATCAATGCCAGTATTATTAGAGATTTAACTCATAAAGTGGCTACTATCTGTCCGAACGCTTGTATTGGTGTAATTACAAATCCAGTAAATACCACGGTGGCGATTGCAGCGGAAGTATTAAAACAAGTAGGTGTCTACAACCCTAAAAAACTCTTTGGTATTACAACGTTGGATGTGATTCGTTCAGAAACATTTGTGGCTGAGGCAAAAGGCTTAGCTGTTGATGATGTTCAAGTCAAAGTGATTGGCGGCCATAGTGGCGTAACAATTTTGCCTTTATTGTCGCAAATTGAAGGCGTGGCATTTACGGAAGAGGAGGTCGCTGGGCTAACTCATCGAATTCAGAATGCCGGTACCGAAGTGGTAGAAGCAAAAGCGGGTGGTGGCTCTGCAACACTATCTATGGCGCAGGCGGCATGCCGCTTTGGCTTGTCTGTTGTGCGCGCATTGCAAGGTGAAAAAAATGTGGTTGAGTGTGCATACGTTGAAGGTGATGGAGCCTTTGCTCGCTTCTTTGCTCAACCTGTTGAGCTTGGTTGTGATGGTATAGAGAACATTATTTCTTATGGTCATTTGAGCGATTTTGAGCAAAAGGCATTAACCAATATGTTGGACATACTGAATGCAGATATCTCTTTAGGAGAAGAGTTTATTTCTTAATAAATCGTTCAGTTTAATATATTGATGATTTATGTTATAAAATAAAGCTATTAGATTTGATGTGTTTATTAAAAATAGCAGCATTAAATAAAATAGAGCCAATCAGCATTGCTGATTGGCTCTATTTTTAAACGAGATCTATCTTAATTTTTAGGTTAAGACTGGCTCTTTACAGTTACAAACTCTGGATAGGCATCAATACCACAGTCGGATGCATCCATGCCGTTATATTCTTCTTCTTCGCTAACACGAATGCCAATGGTGTATTTTAGTAATGCCCACATTGCAATGCTGGCCCCGAATACCCAAGCAAAAATAATGGCGGCGCCAATGAACTGGCTGACAAAGCTGGTTTCTGGATTAGAGAAAGGCACAACCATTAATCCTAAGAAACCACACACACCATGCACTGAAATAGCACCAACGGGATCATCGATTTTAATCTTATCCATCGCAATGATCGAGAACACAACCAAGCTTCCACCTAGAGCGCCAATTAGGCCGGCAGTAAGCAGCGATGGTGACAGTGGGTCTGCAGTAATTGCGACCAAACCTGCAAGAGCACCATTTAAGATCATTGTGAGATCCGCTTTGCGCCATACGATTTTGCATAATACCATTGCAGCTATGGCACCAAAGGCGGCGGCAGAGTTTGTGTTTACAAAAATCTTAGAAACAGCGGTAGCGTTTTCGACGTCAGACAGTAATAGTTGCGAGCCGCCATTAAAACCAAACCAACCTAACCACAGAATAAATGTGCCCAAAGTTGCTAAAGGTAAGTTGGAACCTGGAATCGGATTAATGCTGCCATCGGCATTGTATTTTCCTTTTCGTGCGCCCAGCAGCAACACCCCAGCCAAAGCCGCGGCTGCCCCAGCCATATGCACAATGCCAGAGCCGGCAAAATCAAAGAAACCAATATCTTTAGAGATAAAGCCCCCACCCCAAGTCCAATAGCCTTCAATTGGATAAATAAACCCAGTTAAGATGACCGCAAAGGCTAAAAATGCCCACAGTTTCATGCGCTCAGCAACTGCTCCTGAAACAATAGACATTGCCGTTGCGACAAAAACTACTTGGAAAAAGAAATCCGACTCTAAGGCGTGATCTGCGCCTTCAGACGCGCTTCCAATAAGCCCTCCAAGGGTTGGGAAAAAACCGCCTTCAGGATTATCAACATACATAATGTTATAACCGACGAGCAAAAACATGGCGCAAGCAATGGCATATAATGCGACGTTTTTAGTTAATATCTCAGTGGTATTTTTGGATCGGACCAGTCCTGCCTCCAACATTGCAAAGCCTACAGTCATCCACATGACTAATGCACCAGATATCAGAAAATAAAATGTATCTAGCGCAAACCTTAATTCGGCAACACTGCTGGTTAAATCTGTTATTTGTTCCATAAATATTGGCTCCCTTAAATAGCATCGTCGTCAAGTTCGCCGGTACGGATACGCACCACACGCTCAAGATCAACGACAAAAATTTTCCCATCTCCAATTTTTCCAGTACTCGCTGCCGCGGTAATTATTTCAATAAGGTGGTCTACTTTATCGTTGGTAGTGGCGATTTCTAATTTTACTTTAGGCAGAAAATCGACTTGATACTCGGCTCCTCTATAAAGTTCAGTATGGCCTTTTTGGCGGCCAAATCCTTTTACTTCAGTAACAGTTAAGCCTTCCACACCTAACTCAGCAATGGCTTCTCGCACATCATCGAGCTTAAAAGGTTTAATAATCGCGCTGACCAGTTTCATTCCTTAATACCTCGCCTTTACAGTTAGTGACGAGACTATTACAACATCCATGCCATCTTTTTTTATTGTTTGGAAGCAAGGATATTAAGGATGAAACGGTCGTAACGAAAAATGCGTGCACCATTTTGGTTAGAGTGGTGCACCAAATTAATGCTATTGCTCTTTTATGGTGCTTGTGAATGATAAAAGGCGGCTTAGCCGCCTTGGTGTGGACTCATGGCAAGAGTGGGCTGGCACCATATTTTTTATTATATTCTGCTTGCCATTTGGGGACGATTTCCTGCAAGAACGTCATTTTTTTGCGTTCCATCTCCTCGACATTGATGTGCATTGCAGCTTGTGCTGCGGCTTTGGTCGAGATATCGGGTATGGCTACGGGTTGACTCACACCATAGCTGGCAAGTAAGTGCAGTAAATCCGCTCTGGCATTTGCGGCTTCATTGGTGGCACTGGCCAGTAATCGCAGTGCTTCCGTTGGGTTATGAATGTGTACACCATGAGAGGCAGTGGCCATATCCCACCGAAATTGCCCGTGGCGTATGGCTTGCAATGCTGAAGCCATTTCAGCTGGGGTTGCCCCCGCTTCCCAAGCTGCCTGTGCTTCAAAGTGTGCTTTTAATAATTGCTGTTCAGCGGCTTGTCGGGCGCTGCTGATCATTTGCTTGAAGTTATCGACTTGAACCTGCATTTGTTCTTGAGTTTGACTGTGGCAGCGCCCACAGCTGAACTCGTAGCGCTCAAAGGGATTACCTACGTTATGATCGGTAAATCGTCGTCCTTCTGCATTGGTTACGACTGGCATATGGCAATCAGTGCAAGCGACTTTATTACGGCCGTGCGTGCTCGTGCGTGATAGCTCAAACCCTGGATGTTGTGCTTTGAGCATCGGAGCTTTGGAAATGGGATGGATCCAGTCTGTAAAATTAATGCTGTCGTAGTACGCTCCTATCTGCTCCGCTGTTGTGCCTTGCCCCCATGGGAATTTTACGAAGTTATCGGGTTGGGTGAGGTAATACTCAACATGGCATTGGCTACAGACCATAGTTTTTTGCTGCCAGTGTTCTGCTTGTTGCCATGTCCATCCAATCGATTCCATGGCACGGTTGGCAAAAGGTAACGCAATGCGTAGCCGCAAGTTATTATCATGACAATTACCACAGCCAATCATGTTGGTGATTTCGCTGCCACCACGAGCCCATTTGCCTTTAAAAAACTGCGCTTCGCTGCTGGTTTCAATAACGCGTGGTACGTCAGGGGATTTACAAGACCAGCAAGCCATTGGCATTGGCCCTTCCGTTGGTGTCATTGGGGCACCAGTGCGTAAGTTAGCTCTAATATCAGTAATGGAGTAATAATGACCTCGAGGTTGATTATCTTCCTTGGCGTAACCAGAGCCGGCCCATAACACCACAATAACTGGGTTTTCTTCTAATACATCAATAATTTCAATGCTTTCACTGGTTTTTAGCCAAGATTGATAGGGTTGTTGGAAACGCTGGTATGCAGCATTATCCGCAACCGTTATTTGTGGTGCAGAGGGGGATTGGGCAGCGATGACGGGTAAGAATGCTGAAGACAATGTACTTAGCAATAATAATGTGCTCGTGCTTGGTAAGTTCCTCATCGATGTTCCTTGGCAGCCTGTATTCAGGGAATGCTACAAAGTTAGTTAACATTGACGCGCCTTTCCTTTTCTTATGCCTCTCAATACTCGAAGGCAAGCAAAATAGCTTCGATACGAAGCTAAGTAAGCCGCCGATCTCCTTGAAATTAACAAGTTCGGAGGCATAACGAGCACAGTGAGGTTGGATTAACGGCTATTAATAAATTGATGCCATTGGTGTAAAAGATGCTCAAAATCAGTTAAACCACAGCAGGCTTCGCTTTCGGCATCGTATAATGTTAAGTCTGGATCGTCGTATACAAATTCATCCAACAGAACATTATCCTGAACCAGCACTTCATCATGAGTTATTAGCAACCATTGCTCCCGACCCTCTAGGCGCAATGGTTTTTGTTCGCTGTAGGGGCCCAAGGCGAGTTGTTGGAATAAAGATTCAATGGCGGTATTGTGGCTGAGTTCATCATTAATAAAACGGCTCAAGGCCTCGTGGCCCATAGATAATTGCACTTGTGGCTCGCAACCAAAAGTTCGGCTAAATTCATATTCCATGAAGCTTCCATTAGGATCTTCACCCATAGGCGAAAGATTAAATTATAAAAGTGGCATTCGCTGAAATTATATCCTAAGCAACACCAAGAAAGATGATTAATCTGCAAACTTCCTAGTAGACTGTGTTGATGATGTATGGAGTGATCTTAACTTTATGATTGAACAGCGATTAGTCGACTTAGAAATGAAAGTAGCTTATCAAGAAGCCACGATTGAGCAGTTAAATGAAGCGGTTATTGAGCTAAATAATCGACTGGCTCAGCAAACAGAAAAGCTAAAATTATTGGCAGAACGGGTCAAATCGATGCCGCTAGCCAGTAATCAAGAAGAGAACGACAACGCTCCACCACCGCACTATTAAGAGATTTAAGTCTATATGGAAGTTAGCACTATAGCCCAAGTAGGTGCCCCTGTTTTACAAGCCGTTGCCGAACCTGTATTGCAGTTTGATGAGTCGTTGCATTCGTTAGTTAAACGCATGCAAATGATCATGCAAGAGGCAAACGGGGTTGGTATAGCTGCTCCTCAGATATTTGCGTCTTTGCGCGTGATTATTATCGCATCAAGGCCCAGTGAACGTTATCCAGATGCTCCCTTGATGGAGTCTATAGTATTGATAAACCCTGAGCTTATCGCTTACAGCGAGGAGATGGTTTTAGGTTGGGAAGGGTGCTTGTCTGTGCCTGACTTGAGAGGTGAAGTGAATCGCCATCAATGGGTTATTGCAAAATATCAAGATATCTCAGGTCAACAGCATCAGCAAAAATTACAGGGATTCGTCGCCCGTATATTTCAGCATGAACTGGATCATCTGAATGGTCACATCTTTTTAGATCGGATCAATGATGAGCAAGCGTTAATGTCTACCAGCGAATGGTTGCAGCAGTCGTAATCCGAATCTTGAGTGGGTGTGTTTGCGCACTTGCCTTAACTGGATGCAATTCACTAGGAGCGCTTATGTTCAATGGCGTCAAAGTATTGGAATGAATCCTGCGCTCTTACAGCAATCACCTTCTAGACCCACCAATCGTTTATTGCATGCCCAAGAAGCAGGGAGAGTTGCTTCTTGGGTGATCCTAAAACGAGAATTGCGTTTTACCAATAAGCGTTATCGCTTTATGAAGCACAAGAATGGACACCACTGTTTTCCCCTTTCAGAATGACGCGATTAAACCACGACAATTGTTACTTCAGATAATGCGTTACCTTGTCAAGGCTCGGTTGATGAGCGGATCTTAGTGCATCAGCAACAATCGATTAATTACCTTTGGCTAGATTAATCTCAGATGGCATTGGTTGAGTTACGCCGAATTGATAATATACGTCGATTATCATTGATTTTAAATGACTAATTAGCGGTAGCGCATTTTGGCACATGACGGCCTTATTATGATAAGCTGATCAATAAAAATACTAATAATCGAAAGCATTCAGTGATTTCTCCTTATATTTTGTTTAGTAATGCGATGATTTATCAATTATTATAAAAATATGATAGTGCACGTATTGATCTAATCTTGACTGTTTACTAGAAATGATTGCTCATGGGTTAAAATATCAAATGCATTAAGCAATAAAGGTAATCTTTTTTATTGTTTGAAACAGGTAAAGTTAATTCCAAGCGTGAAGTGCAACTCCCATTGCTCACCAATGGTTTTTATTCAATTGTTGCATTCCCATATTGCAGTTACATTAATAAAAACAAAACTCAGTTTGAAATGATGGCAGATTTTAATACGGACTCATCTAATATTTTTGTCGAATCAATATAAAGTGTTTTCGCAAAAACATTGTTAAGAGTTATTATTAAAATAATACGCCTAAATTCAGATAATAAGTGCGACATTCATGGACAGGCGTAGAAGAGGAAGCCAACTGCTGAAAGTGGTACGCTCTTCTCGCCAAAGAAACAAGCAGTACTACCATGAGTTATCAGTAGTTGACCGAAGGGAGAAGATACCAGATTTCTACCCTTTTGGAATTGGGCGTTTCAATCTCTGAAATTGCCCAAAAAGTGAAGTGCCACCGCGCAACAGTTTATCGTGAGTTAAAAAGAAA
>JAWXTX010000005.1:0-51118 GCA_044433165.1 Ferrimonas sp.
GTTGGTGAGGCTTAATCGCTTTTGGCGAGCCGTTGTCCCGTCGACAGGGGCGCATTATAGGCACCCGTTTAAAACGCGCAAGGCTTTATTTCAAAAAAAAAACCAAGTGTTCATAAAACCATCCAATGTGTAATTATTTGGTCCTATTTTTTCTTATTGGCTAAAAAAGCGCGATTTTTGCACTATTTCAATGTTATTCAACGGCTGTTTAGCGATGAATGTAATAGGCTTTATGGCCAGATCGCTACCGGTTACCTGAGCAGCAATGGTAATAGGTACCAATTGGCTCTCCCCTGCGGCCAAAGTGACCTGTTGAGTTCCTTGCCAATGGTGCTCTGGCAAATCTTGTAAATGAAGTTGCACGATTTGTGTCTCATCACTTTTATTCATCAATTTTAAGGTATAGGTGTTTTCCACCCAGCCTTGATCATTCATGCGGTACAGCACATTCCGGTCTCGCAGCACATCAAGTTCTATCGGCTTTAAATTTACAATTAAAGCCAATATAGCCATGATTAGCCCAATGCAAGCACCACCATAAACCCACAGTTTAGGACGCGTCATTGCGCTATTACGGCCTTTTTTTTGATGTTCCGAAATATAACGAATTAACCCTTGCCGATATCCCATGGTTGCCATCACCCGATCACACGCATCGATGCATGCACCGCAATTTATACATTCGTATTGTAAACCTTGGCGAATATCGATACCTGCTGGGCAAACTTGTACGCATAAATTGCAATCAACACAGTCTCCCAAGCCTAATAAAGCTGGACTTTGTTGACGTCGACGAGGCCCTCGTTTTTCCCCCCGCGATGCATCGTAATCAGCCAAGTAACTTTTATTATCAAACATTACAGCCTGAATACGTGCATAAGGACACATATGCGTGCACATGGTTTCGCGCAGCCAACCGGCATTAAGGTAAGTTGCCACCATAAAAAACAGCGTAAAACCATAAATCGTCATACTGGCTTGACCAGAGAGAACATGACGATAAAGCAAGGCGCTGGGATTAAAATAACTCAAAAAAGTCAGTGCTGTAATAAATGAAATAACCAGCCACGCACCATGTTTTAACCCTTTTCGACGCAGTTTATTCCATGTCCACGGCCCTTTATCTAAAGTAATACGTTGATTACGACTGCCTTCAAATTGTTCTTCACACCAAATAAAGAGGTATGTCCAAATGGTTTGCGGGCAAGCATAACCACACCAGACACGACCAAGCCAAGTGGTTAGCCAAAACAATCCCATTGCCGCAAGCATAAACAGAAGCGCTATGATGATGAGATCTTGTGGCCATAAGACAAGACCAAATAGATGGATCTTTTGTGATGGAATATCAATCCAAATCGCTTGACGACCGTGCCAAGAGAACCACGGTAATAGAATAAATAAGACAACGAGGAAACCACCCAAACGCTGCCTCAATTTACTCCAACGCCCTTGTACTTTTCGAACATAAATCGGAGCGGCAGTTTTCGCTGTCAGATCTTTAACTGGGATCACCTGTTCCTTATCCATGGGGGCCTCAACAATCCTTATTTTGAGGCATTCATCATAACGATGCTCGACCATCATTTACCATGATGACATCCAGCAAATACTGCCATTGATAGTACCGGTCGTATTATTTTTATCACCTAAAAACCACCGAGCACAAACAGGACAACTACACTCTTTCGCGTATCCTTTAAATTGACCGGAGCGCAGCGATGTTTCGTCGAACTAAGATCGTGACTACTTTAGGTCCTGCCACTGATAAAGATGACAAATTGCGCCGCATTATTGCAGCCGGAGCCAATGTCGTCCGAATGAACTTTTCCCATGGTTCTGCCGAAGATCATGAAATTCGAGCCAATAATGTACGAGCCATAGCTCAAGAACTGGGTGTACATGTGGCCATTTTAGGTGATTTACAAGGTCCTAAAATCCGTATATCAACCTTTAAGGACGATCAAAAAATTCATTTGGCCATTGGGGATCCCTTCATCTTAGATGCGGATATGGCTAAAGGTGAAGGCAATCAGCAAGCCGTTGGGATTGATTACAAAGCCTTACCACAAGATGTGGCGATTGACGACATACTGATGCTTGATGATGGCCGAGTGCAATTACGAGTTGAAGCGGTCAAAGGCAATGCGATACATACCATTACCACCGTTGCAGGGCCGCTATCTAATAACAAAGGAATAAATAAACAAGGCGGAGGACTATCTGCTTCAGCACTCACCGCCAAAGATAAGGCCGACATTTTGACAGCTGCGGCGATCAATGTGGATTATTTAGCCGTTTCTTTTCCTCGTTCTGGGGCGGATCTCGACTATGCCCGCTCATTAGCCAAAGCCGCAGGCAGTAATGCGTTGATTGTCGCAAAAGTGGAACGGGCTGAAACGGTAACCAGCGATGCGGCCATTGACGACATCATCGAAGCAAGCGATGCCGTTATGGTGGCACGGGGGGATTTAGGCGTTGAGATTGGCGATGCGGCATTGGTGGCCGTCCAGAAAAAATTAATCGCCCGTTCGCGACAACTGAATAAAGTCGTTATTACCGCAACGCAAATGATGGAGTCGATGATAACTAGCCCCATGCCGACTCGAGCAGAAGTGATGGATGTGGCCAATGCCGTATTAGATGGCACCGATGCTGTGATGCTGTCCGCAGAAACTGCCGCAGGGATGTACCCAGAGGAAACCGTCAAAGCGATGGCCAGTGTGTGTGTTGGCGCGGAAAAACATCCCAGTATGGCCATTTCAAGCCATCGATTAAATCGGCCGTTCAGCTCAATTGACGAAACCATTGCATTAGCAACCATGTATGCCGCTAACCACCTAACGGGCATTAAAGCGATTGTTGCCTTAACGGAATCAGGAGCAACCCCACGCTTAATGTCACGCATCAGCTCATCGTTACCGATTTTTGGCTTATCTCGCCATCAAACTACTTTAAATAATATGGCGCTCTACCGAGGAGTGAAGCCCATGTTATTCGACAGCAGTAACTACGGTGAAGAAGACATTGCCAACCAAGCTTTAAATGAATTGAAACAGCAAGGTTATCTCGCCAGTGGCGACATGGTACTGATGACCAAAGGTGATCCAATGGAAACCATAGGCAGCACCAATACCTGCAAAATATTAATGGTGCCTTAACCCTAAACTCCATGACCACGATGCTTCATAGAACTCCCATGAAGCATCTTAATTTTTCTGTATTTAGGAGTTGTTATGGTTGAAGTTTCTACCTTTGGCGCCCTCGCTGCTTTGATTGTTGCCATCGGCCTTATCTTAAAAAAAGTATCCCCAGCTTACGGCATGATGATTGGCGCTATCGTTGGTGGTTTGATCGGTGGGGTGTCTTTAACCGAAACCGTTACCTTAATGATTGGTGGCGCTCAAGGCATTGTTACCGCCGTATTGCGGATCCTAGCCGCTGGGGTACTTGCGGGGGTTTTAATTGAATCGGGTGCGGCCACGGCCATTGCCGAAACCATTGTTAAAAAAGTTGGGGAAGCCAGAGCGTTATTAGCATTAGCACTGGCAACCATGATCCTCACTGCCGTTGGAGTCTTTGTTGATGTGGCGGTGATCACCGTAGCCCCCATTGCTCTGGCCATCGCCAACCGAGCCGATCTGTCTAAAGTCGCCATCTTATTAGCCATGGTCGGAGGGGGTAAAGCCGGTAATGTGATGTCGCCAAACCCCAACGCCATTGCCGCGGCAGAAGCCTTTAATGTGCCATTAACCTCGGTAATGGCCGCTGGGGTGATCCCTGGTTTGTGTGGCATGGTTATGGCTTATTTTATTGCCAAACGTTTAGTGCATAAGGGCAGTAAAGTTGCAGATAATGAGCTGGTTGAAGTTGATATTGAACGGCTACCCAGTTTTGGGGCTGCCATTGTTGCTCCGCTCGTTGCCATCTGTTTACTGGCTCTGCGCCCAATTGCAGGGATCAGCATTGATCCTTTAGTTGCCTTGCCATTAGGTGGTCTAGCTGGGGCATTGGCCATGAAGCGCCAACGTGAAGCCAATCAGTTCGCCATTTCGGGCTTAGCGCGTATGGCCCCAGTTGCTGTCATGCTTTTAGGCACCGGTACTTTAGCTGGGATAATCGCCAACTCTGGCCTACGAGGAGGGTTAATTGACTTATTGTCGGCTTCAGGACTGCCTTCCTATTTATTAGCACCGTTTTCTGGCGCCTTGATGTCTCTTGCCACTGCCTCTACCACCGCCGGTACGGCCGTTGCTGCCAACGTCTTTAGCTCAACCATTTTAGAATTAGGGGTTCCTGCCTTAGCCGGCGCAGCCATGATTCAGGCCGGAGCCACTGTTTTTGATCACATGCCCCACGGCAGTTTTTTTCATGCCACTGGGGGTTCGGTCAATCTCGATATAAAAGAGCGACTTTCATTAATCCCTTATGAAACAGCTGTAGGGTTAATGATCGCCATCATTTCAACGTTGATCTTTGGTGTATTTGGTCTGTTCGTATAGGAGCCACCGAATGAAAATTGTGATTGCCCCAGATTCGTTTAAAGAGAGCCTATCAGCCCTTGAAGTGGCCAACGCCATTGAACTTGGCTTTCGAAAAGTACTACCGGATGCGGTATACATAAAAATACCGATGGCAGATGGTGGCGAAGGTACTGTTCAATCATTAATTGATGCTTCCGGTGGCCATGTTGAAACTTGCCAGGTCACGGGGCCTTTAGGTCATCCCGTTAATGCTTTTTTCGGCATGATGGGGGATGGTAAAACTGCGGTAATTGAAATGGCAGCGGCCTCCGGCATTCATTTAGTGGCTCAAGAATTACGAAATCCACTGATCACAACCACCTATGGCACCGGTGAATTAATGCTCGCCGCCGCTGAAAAAGGCGTAACCAAGATCATCATTGGTATTGGTGGCAGTGCTACTAACGACGGCGGTATCGGAATGGCGCAAGCGCTAGGAATTAAACTGCTCGACGATTATGGCCAAGAGCTGCCTTTTGGCGGCGGTAGCCTAAATAAATTAGCCACCATTGATAAAAGCCAACTCGATCCACGTTTGGCCAATATCGAGTTGGAAGTAGCATGCGATGTGAATAATCCATTATGTGGTCCAACCGGCGCCTCTGCGGTTTTTGGCCCTCAAAAAGGCGCCACACCAGAAATGGTAACGCAACTGGATGCCAATCTTAGCCACTATGCGGATGTCATCCAAATGCAATTGGGTACAGAAGTAAAAAGCAAACCTGGGGCCGGCGCTGCCGGTGGCTTAGGCGCTGCATTAATGGGGCTATTGAATGCCACATTACGCCCAGGAGTCGATATCGTCATCGACGCGGTAAAATTAACCGATGCCGTTCAAGATGCGGATTTGGTAATAACAGGTGAAGGGCGTATCGACAGTCAGACCATCCACGGTAAAACTCCCATTGGGGTCGCCCGAACGGCTAAACGTTTTAACAAACCGGTTATCGGCATTGCAGGGTGCTTAGCCTACGACTGTGTTGTCGTACACGATCATGGCATTGATGCGGTATTCAGCGTTGTATCACGTTCCGTCTCACTCGCCGAAGCCTTAGCTGAAGCAACCATCAATATCGAGCTCACAGCACGTAACGTAGCAGCAGTGTATACATTAAAAACCACCTTTTAATTAGCGCATCGAACTACTGACATCGAGGTAAATATGGCAAAAATCATACGTGTGATCGGCCGTGAAATCATCGACTCTCGAGGCAACCCCACGGTCGAAGCCGAAGTGCATTTGGATGATGGCCATTACGGTTTGGCCGCCGCCCCGTCAGGGGCATCCACCGGTAGTAGAGAAGCACTCGAACTGCGAGATGGCGATCAAAGCCGCTATTTAGGCAAAGGTGTTCTTACCGCCGTTGCCAACATCAATGGTCCCATCGCTAGCGCATTGCATGGCCAAGATCCTAATGATCAAAGTGCAATAGATAATCTGATGATCGACTTAGATGGCACCGCCAACAAAGATAAACTCGGGGCAAACGCCATTTTAGCCGTGTCCTTAGCTAACGCTAAAGCCGCGGCAAAGAGCAAAGAGTTGCCATTATATGCGCACATTGCCGAGCTAAATGGCACTCCCGGCCAATACAGCATGCCATTACCAATGATGAACATCTTAAATGGGGGGAAACATGCTGATAATAACGTTGATATTCAAGAGTTTATGATACAACCGGTTGGGGCAAATAGCTTTCAAGAAGCCCTACGAATGGGCGCCGAAGTGTTCCACCATCTAAAAAAGGTGCTTGCCAGCCAAGGCATGAGTACTGCCGTTGGTGACGAAGGGGGGTTTGCCCCTAATTTGGCCTCCAATGCCGATGCATTAGGCATTATCCAACAAGCCGTTGAGGCCGCAGGATATGAATTAGGCAACCAAATTACCTTAGCGCTGGACTGTGCCGCATCCGAATTTTATAAAGATGGCCAATACCATTTAGCGGGTGAAAATAAAGTTTTTAGTGCCAATGAGTTTTCCGATTATTTAGCGGGCTTAACTAATGATTATCCTATTGTTTCTATTGAGGATGGCCTAGATGAGTCAGATTGGGAAGGTTGGGCTTATCAAACTCAGCTATTAACAGACCGCATCCAATTGGTGGGGGATGATCTGTTTGTCACCAATACCAGCATTTTAAAACGGGGCATTGATAATCAGATAGCGAACTCGATTCTGATTAAATTTAACCAAATTGGTTCTCTTACTGAAACCTTGGCAGCCATAAAAATGGCCAAAGATGCCGGTTACACTGCTGTGATTTCTCACCGCAGTGGTGAAACCGAAGATGCCACCATTGCCGATCTAGCGGTAGGGACGGCGGCAGGACAAATAAAAACCGGTTCATTATGCCGCTCTGACAGGGTAGCGAAATACAACCAGCTATTGCGCATTGAAGAACAACTTGGTGCCCAAGCTCCTTACCGAGGCTTAGCCGAGGTCAATGCTAAACCGTAGTATTTGCTCTGTTTAACAAGTTAACCTACCCAATCACTTAAAACGGCCGAGCTGAATAATCAGCTCGGCCGTTTTACTTATTTTACGAGATGGCCTTGATAATTTTTAATCTCAACCAAATTAACGTTAACTCACACCAACTGATATTCCGCGTTATTCCACGGTAACGGACTTGGCTAAATTACGCGGCTGGTCAACATCGGTTCCTTTAATTAAGGCCACATAATAAGACAACAATTGTAGCGGCAAGGTGTAAATAATCGGGGCAATAAACTCATCGCAATGAGGCACATTAATCACTTTCATGGTGTCATCCGAGGCAAACTTGGCATCCGCATCCGCAAATACGTACATCAAACCACCGCGGGCACGCACCTCTTCCACATTCGATTTCAGCTTTTCTAAAAGTTCATTGTTGGGCGCGACAACGATTACGGGCATGTCGGCATCAATTAACGCTAACGGGCCGTGTTTTAACTCCCCAGAGGCATAAGCTTCAGCATGAATGTAAGAGATCTCTTTTAACTTTAATGCCCCTTCCATGGCAATGGGGTATTGATCGCCTCGTCCTAAAAACAGTGCATTGTGTTTATCCGCAAAGTCTTCGGCCAACTGTTCAATGGCGTCATTTAAGCCCAGAGCTTGTTCCACTTTACTTGGCAGTTTTTGTAGACTGCTGACCAATGCAGCTTGAGTTTCGGCATCCATTCCATGATGGGCTCCGATGGCAACGGTAAGCATCGCAAGCGCCGCCAGCTGCACGGTAAAGGCTTTGGTTGAGGCAACCCCAATTTCCGCGCCAGCTTTCATCATATAAGCCATATCAGACTCACGTACTAAGGATGAGCCTGGGGCATTACAGATGGTCAAACTGGCCATGTAGCCCATTTCTTTTGCCAATCGTAACGCCGCCAACGTATCGGCGGTTTCACCGGATTGCGAAATGGTTACGAGCAATGAATCGGGGAAGACGTAAGAGCGGCGATAACGGAATTCGGAGGCGATCTCAACATTACACGAAACGCCTGCGTGTTGCTCTAGCCAATAACGCGCAACCATACCGGCGTGGTAACTGGTGCCACAGGCGATGATCTGAACGTGTTTTACTTGCGCCAATAACGCCTGAGCATTTTCACCAAAGGCTTGCGGTAACACACTGCCATGCGCCAAACGCCCTTCTAAGGTGCGTTGCAAGGCTAGCGGTTGCTCGTAGATCTCTTTCATCATGTAATGACGATATTGGCCTTTATCGCCCGCATCATGAGTAACCGTAGACTCGCTGATTTCACGCTCAACCGCTTGCCCTTGTTGATCGAAGATCTGCACGCTGCGACGCGTTACTTCAGCAACGTCGCCCTCTTCTAAAAACGCAAAGCGACGAGTCACCGGCAATAAGGCCAGTTGATCTGAGGCGATGAAGTTTTCCCCAACGCCATAACCTATTACTAAAGGGCTGCCAGAACGGGCAACGATTAAACGTTCAGGATCACAACGCTCCATAATAACGGTGCCATAGGCCCCTTCGAGTTGCCGCACCGTTGCTTGTACCGCCGCCAGCAAACTGTCTGAACGTTGACGTTCATAATGAGCGAGATGAGCAATCACTTCGGTATCGGTATCAGAGCTAAAAACATAGCCCAAGCCTTGTAAGCGCTCACGCAGAGCTAAATAATTCTCAATGATGCCATTGTGTACCACCGCAATTTCATTGTGAGACACATGCGGGTGCGCATTACGCTCGGAAGGCTCGCCATGCGTTGCCCAACGCGTATGTGCTATACCGGTGCCACCACTTAATGGGGTTTGGGCTAATGCCGTCGCCAGCTCTTGCACTTTCCCTACACGCCGCACTCGCCCGAGCTCTCCATTGCCATCAATAATGGCCACACCGGCCGAGTCGTAACCGCGATACTCTAAGCGCTTTAACCCTTCCACTAAAATTTCAGCGACGTCCCGCTGTGCTACTGCACCAACAATGCCACACATAGATATGCTCCTAAGCCAATTTAGGAGCGCAGATCACTGTCACCCCTTGAGATTCAATTTGCTGCCGAAAAGCAGAAGATAAGCGGTGATCGGTGATCACTCGGCTGATCTGTGCCCACGGTAATTCGAGATTGGGGATTTTGCGGCCGATCTTATCGGACTCCACCAACACATTCACTTCACGGGCGACTTGTGCCATCACCTGCGATAAACCAACTAATTCATTAAAGGTGGTCGTGCCACGAGCCACATCAATGCCATCGGCCCCAATAAAGAGCTGGTCAAAATCATACGAACGTAACACCTGCTCGGCCACTTGGCCTTGAAAGGAGCCAGAATGCGGGTCCCAAGTACCACCGGTCATTAAGATTGTCGGCTCCGGCTCTAACATGCGCAGCGCTTCAGCACCGGCCAACGAGTTAGTCATCACCACCAACCCCTGGTTTTTTTGTAACTCCGGCACCATGGCTGCCGTCGTCCGGCCACAGTCAATAACGATCCGCTGGTAATCTCGGATCAGCGAGGCAGCAGCAAGGCCAATGGCTTGTTTATAAAGAGAGGTATGACTGGCAGATTCATGAGCAAGCACCTCTTGAGGTAAGGCCAGTGCCCCACCAAAACGGCGTAGCAATAACCCTGCTGTTTCCAAGGCACTGAGATCTTTGCGAATGGTGACTTCCGAGGTGTCGCATTGTTGTGCCAGTTGCTCAACGCTGATCTCACCTTGCTGGTTCACCCATTGCACTATCTGATGCCGGCGTTGCTGGATATTACGTTTCGACATGAAATATAAGTTTCGTTTTGAAAGTTAAACTATTCTATATCGAAACGATAAAATCGCAAGTAAGGCGCCTAGCGACAAAAAATTCAAGCAGCCTAAGGGCTGCTTGAAACAAATGAAAACCAACAAGTTCACTGTGTTTTTTTCAACGGCCGTTGCCAATCGCCAAGGCTTTTTTGTTTGATGCGCGACAGCACCAATTCATTGGCCTGTACATTTTTGGTGACGGTAGTCCCAGCAGCAATGGTTGCCCCAGACCCAATGGTAACAGGGGCAATTAATTGGCTGTCAGATCCCACAAACACCCGATCTTCAATAATGGTTTTGTGTTTGTTTGCCCCATCGTAATTACAGGTAATGGTGCCCGCTCCAATATTAACGGCCGCACCTATCTCTGCGTCCCCCAAATAGCTTAAGTGGCCGGCTTTAGAGCCGGGTCCTAAACGGGCGTTTTTCATCTCAACGAAATTGCCAACATGGCTATTATCAACAAGGTGAGCCCCGGGGCGCAGCCGCGCAAAAGGCCCTACCGAACACTGAGGGCCAACCTGAGCGCCTTCGACGATGGTCATCGGTTTGATCTCAGCACCAGCAGCAATGGTGCAATTTTTTAAGATACAGCCGGCACCAATATGAGCGTTATCACCGATGTGCACCTGTCCTTCAATAACAACATTCACATCAATAAACACATCGCTGCCCACCACCAATTGACCACGAACATCAAATCGGCTTGGATCCGCTAAAGTGGCACCACTTAACATCGCCTGTTCGGCTTGACGGGCTTGGTAAGCGCGCTCTAATGCAGCCAACTGTACACGATTATTCGCCCCTTCCACTTCGATGGCCGAGGTTGGAGAGACCGTTGCAACCCCGCCTTCAGTAGCTGCCATCGCAATGATGTCCGTTAAATAATACTCGCCTTGTGCGTTGTCATTCGACAGTGCTGCCAGCCAACGTTTTAAAGCATCACCAGGTGCCACTAAGATACCGGTATTAACTTCATTAATAGCCAATTGTTCTGGGGTCGCGTCTTTTTGCTCGACTATGGCTTGTACCTCGCCATGGCCATTACGCACAATGCGCCCATAACCTTGGGGCTCCGCTAATATAACGGTTAATAAGCCAACGCCATTTTCAGGCTGAACCGCCAGCAACCGGTTCAAGGTTTCGGTTTGAATTAAGGGCACATCACCATAAAGTACCAGTACTTGGCTCTCGTCTTGCCATGTCGCCATATTGACCGCATGGCCGGTACCCAATTGTTCGGTTTGCAAGGCCCACGTTACGGCGTTTTGGCTGAGCGCTTGTTGTAGTTGCTCACCACCATGACCATAAACCAGATGAGTGGCAATAGGAGCCAAGCCCGCGGCGGCATCAATCACATGCTGCACCATGGGTTTTCCGGCAATCGGATGCAGAACTTTAGGTAGGGCGGAGCGCATGCGGGTGCCTTTACCAGCGGCAAGGATCACTGTTTCCAATTCCATCGTTTTATAATCCTTAAAAAAGAGTCGCCCGATTATACCGAGGCAAACTCTTCTTTGTAGGTTAAGAGCATAAAAAAAGCGCCGCGAATGCGGCGCTTTTTATGCAGATTAAGCGTAATTATTTGCCCAGCCCTTTGCGAATGGTTTCCACCACACGCAGCTGTGCCATCGCTTTATCCAGTTCGATCATCGCACTGTCATAGTCGAAATCTTTACCACCGGAAGCCAATTGCTCCCGAGCAGCTTGTTGAGCGGCTTTCGCAGCATCAGCATCGATGTCGTTGGCGCGAACCGCCACATCAGCCAGAACGGTAACCAAATTGGGTTGCACTTCAAGAACGCCACCAGAGAGGTACAGGACCTCGACTGCGCCGCCTTGTTTGACGATGCGAATCATGCCGGGCTTGATGGCAGTCAGCAATGGCACGTGGCCAAGCATGATCCCCAATTCCCCTTCGGTACCAGAGATCTGAATCGATTCCACTAACCCAGAGAACAGACGTTCTTGCGCGCTGACAACATCCAGATGAACAGTCATTGCCATCTTATCCTCCCGGAATGATTAAACGTTTTTGGCTTTTTCAACAACTTCTTCGATGGTACCAACCATGTAGAAGGCTTGCTCTGGCAGGTGATCATATTCACCGGACAAAATGCCTTTAAAACCTTGGATGGTATCTTTCAAGGAAACGTACTTACCTGGCGAACCGGTAAATACTTCCGCTACGAAGAAGGGCTGAGACAAGAAGCGCTCAATCTTACGGGCACGGGTTACGGTTTGCTTGTCTTCTTCAGACAATTCATCCATACCCAGAATCGCAATGATGTCTTTGAGTTCTTTATAGCGTTGCAAAACGGTTTGCACACCACGAGCCACATCATAGTGCTCTTGACCGATCACTAAAGGATCCAACTGACGAGAGGTGGAGTCCAGTGGGTCAATCGCAGGGTAGATCCCGCGGGCAGCAATATCACGGCTCAGTACTACGGTCGCGTCTAAGTGAGCGAACGTAGTTGCTGGCGATGGATCCGTTAAATCATCCGCTGGTACGTATACCGCTTGGACAGAGGTAATCGAACCGGTCTTAGTCGAGGTGATACGCTCTTGCAGAACGCCCATCTCTTCTGCCAGAGTTGGCTGATAACCTACCGCAGATGGCATCCGTCCTAACAGCGCCGATACTTCGGTACCGGCCAAGGTGTAACGGTAGATGTTGTCCACGAACAACAGTACGTCACGACCTTCATCACGGAACTTTTCTGCCATGGTCAAACCGGTTAACGCAACGCGCAAACGGTTACCTGGTGGCTCGTTCATCTGGCCGTATACCATCGCTACTTTCGACTTCACTTTGTCGTCTAAGTTAACAACGCCAGATTCGGCCATTTCGTAGTAGAAGTCGTTCCCTTCACGAGTACGCTCACCAACACCTGCAAACACCGACAAACCGGAGTGCGCTTTAGCGATGTTGTTGATAAGCTCCATCATGTTTACGGTTTTGCCTACACCAGCACCACCAAACAGACCGATCTTACCGCCTTTTGCGAATGGACAAACCAAGTCAATTACCTTAATGCCAGTTTCCAGCAGTTCGGTAGAGTTTGCTTGATCTTCATAGCTTGGTGCTTCACGGTGGATAACCCAACGCTCTTCTTCACCAATTTCGCCACACTCGTCGATAGGGTCGCCCAATACGTTCATGATACGACCTAAAGTCGCTGAACCTACTGGTACTTTAATTGCGCTACCGGTATTGGTAGCAACCAGCCCGCGACGCAGACCTTCAGACGCACCCATTGCAATGGTACGAACAACGCCGCCACCTAACTGCTGCTGAACTTCCAGCACCAGCTTTGCGCCGTCGTTATCGATCTGCAGGGCGTCGTAAACCTGTGGTACGGCGTTCTGTGGAAACTCCACGTCTACAACCGCACCAATCACTTGAACGACAGTACCTGTGCTCATGATTAATCCTCTGATTATCTCTGTTCTGCTGCCTTAGACCGCCGCAGCACCGGAACAAATCTCTGACAGTTCTTGCGTAATCGCAGCCTGACGAGCCTTGTTGTAGACCAGTTGCAAATCGTCAATCAGGTTACCGGCGTTATCGGTAGCGGCCTTCATGGCCACCATCCGCGCAGCCTGCTCCGATGCGATATTCTCAACCACACCTTGATACACAGATGCTTCCACAAAACGCTTGAGCAACATGTCTAAGATGGGTTGCGGATCGCTAGGCTCATAAACATAATCCCAGCTCCGCTGTGAGTTAAGGCGTTCACCTTTCGGTAATGGCAGCAGTTGATCGATCACTGGCTCTTGCTTCATGGTGTTCACAAATTGGTTGTACACCACAAACAGACGATCCAGCTTGCCCTCATCGTAGGCATCCAACATCACTTTCACGGCGCCGAGCAGATCTGCCATGGCTGGGGCATCGCCCAACCCGGTAGTCTGAGCAACGACGTTACCGCCGACTGCTGGTAAGAACAGGCTGCCCTTGCTGCCTAAAGCCGCAAGTTGCACCTCAACACCCTGAGCGCGCCATTCGGCACTGGCTTTTAAGACTTGCTTAAAAACGTTGATGTTGAGGCCGCCACACAGGCCACGATCCGACGAGATAACAATGTATCCGACGGCCTTGACCTGGCGTTCTTCCATGTATGGATGCTTGTATTCCAGAGAGCCCTGCGCGATGTGACCGATCACCTTACGCATGCTTTCTGCGTAGGGACGAGAAGCGAGCATTCGATCTTGCGCTTTGCGCATTTTCGATGCAGCAACCATCTCCATGGCAGAAGTGATCTTCTGAGTGTTTTTAACACTCGCGATCTTGGTACGGATCTCTTTAGCGCTGGACATCTCTTACTCTCCTATCCTGGTTTACCAGGTTTGAGTGGCAACGAACTTATCCAAAGCCGCCTGCAACTGACCTTCGATGTCGGCGCTGTAATCACCATTCTCGTTAATCAGTTTCAGCAACTCAGCGTATTCGCTGGTCATATAGGAAAGCAGAGCTTCCTCAAACGCACCGATTTTTGCCACTTCAACGGTTTTCAAGAACCCTTTTTCAGCCGCAAAAATAACTACTGCTTGTTCAGCAACAGACATCGGCGCGTATTGCTTCTGTTTCATCAGCTCGGTTACCCGTTGGCCGTGATCCAGCTGCGCTTTAGTGGCATCGTCCAGATCTGAAGAGAACTGAGCAAAAGCCGCCAATTCGCGGTACTGTGCCAAGGCAGTACGAATACCACCAGACAGCTTTTTGATGATCTTGGTTTGCGCTGCACCACCAACCCGAGAAACGGAGATCCCTGGGTTAACCGCCGGGCGTAAGCCCGAGTTGAAGAGGTCGGTTTCTAAGAAGATTTGGCCGTCGGTGATGGAAATCACGTTGGTTGGTACGAACGCAGATACGTCGCCGGCTTGCGTTTCGATGATAGGCAAAGCCGTTAACGAACCGGTTTTGCCTTTTACTTCACCTTTGGTGAACTGCTCAACGTAGTTCGCATTTACTCGGGCAGCACGCTCTAACAAACGCGAGTGTAAGTAGAATACGTCACCTGGGTAAGCTTCACGGCCTGGTGGACGCTTCAGCAACAGGGAGATTTGACGGTAAGCAACGGCTTGCTTAGACAGATCATCATAAACGATCAGTGCGTCTTCACCACGGTCACGGAAGTACTCACCCATGGCACAGCCAGAGTAAGGCGCCAAGTACTGCAATGCAGCCGATTCAGAAGCCGATGCCACCACAACGATGGTGTTTTTTAAGGCATCGTGTTCTTCTAACTTACGTACTACGTTAGCGATGGTAGAGGCTTTTTGACCAATCGCAACGTATACAGAGAAGATCCCTGAATCGCGCTGGTTGATGATGGCGTCAATGGCCATCGCCGTTTTACCGGTTTGGCGGTCACCAATGATCAGCTCACGCTGGCCACGGCCAATTGGGATCATCGAATCCACCGATTTGTAACCAGTTTGCACTGGCTGATCGACAGATTGACGGTCAATTACGCCTGGGGCAATAACTTCAACCGGAGAAAATCCATCGTTGTCGATTGGGCCTTTGCCATCGATAGGTTGGCCCAGAGTGTTCACCACTCGACCCAACAAACCGCGGCCAACAGGCACTTCCAAAATCCGACCGGTGGATTTTACTTTGATGCCCTCTGCTAAATCCGCATACGGGCCCATTACTACTGCACCAACAGAGTCGCGCTCTAAGTTCAATGCAATAGCGTAACGGTTGCCAGGAAGCTCGATCATCTCACCCTGCATCACATCGGCTAAGCCGTGAATACGGATAATACCATCGCTTACCGAAACGATTGTGCCTTCGTTTCGTGCTTCGCTAACAACATTAAACTGCTCAATACGATTCTTGATCAGTTCACTGATTTCAGTGGAATTCAGTTGCATGCTCAAATCCCCAAATTAGGATTGCAGCTTGTCGGCAAGGTCATTTAACCGACCGCGTACCGAGCCATCAATAACGGTGTCACCAGCGCGAATAATTACGCCAGCCACCAATGAGGCATCGATAGTGCAATTCAGTTTAACCTTGCGTGCCAAACGTTTTTCCAGAGACGCGGCGATGGTGCTTTGTTGCTCAGCGGTCAATTCAGTCGCGCTGGTTACCTCAGCGGTAACCTCTTGCTGCCACTCATCTCGAAGCAGCAAAAACTGCTTCGATACCGCTGGCAAAGCCGCCAGACGTCCATTTTCAGCCATTACCTTAATCAGGTTTTGGCCATGCTCATCGATCTGCTCGCCGCCAATTTTGATAAAGACGTCCGCTAATTGGTCGACGCTCATTTGGCTGGACATCAGCGCAATAACGGTATCGTTATGCGCAATTTCAGCCAAAAAGGCCAGCATGCCAGCCCAGCGATCAACCCCTTGCTTCTCTACCGCAAAATCGAAAGCCGCTTTAGCATAAGGGCGAGCAACAGTGGTCAGTTCAGACATTTAGCCCTCTCCCTTTGCTTACAGCTCCGCTGCTAGCTTCTCGACGATGTCTTTATGAACAGAGGCATCAATGGAACGCTCGATGATCTTCTCCGCACCGGCAATGGCTAACGCGGCCACTTGGGCACGCAGTTGTTCTTTAGCACGGTTACGCTCTGCATCAATTTCCGCTTCGCCTTGGGCAATGATTTTGTCCCG
This sequence comes from Ferrimonas sp., assembly GCA_044433165.1. Classification (GTDB taxonomy): domain Bacteria; phylum Pseudomonadota; class Gammaproteobacteria; order Enterobacterales; family Shewanellaceae; genus Ferrimonas. The sequence continues at coordinate 16,412 of JAWXTX010000005.1, forward strand.
AGCAGCGATAGCTTCCCCTTTTGCATCTTCGATGATCTGAGCGCTACGCTTGTTAGCTTGCTCAATGATTTCTGCGGCTTGCGCTTTAGCTTCGCGTAATCTTTCAGTGGCATCGTGTTGCGCCAATTCCAGATCTTTGCCGGCACGCTCAGCACTGGCCAACCCATCAGAGATGGCTTGTTGTCGCGCTTCAATGGCAGCCAATAATGGCGGCCATACATACTTCATGCAGAACCACACGAAGACGAAGAAGGCGATAGTTTGGCCAATAAAAGTCGCATTAATGTTCATGACGACTCCTCCATAAAACCCATAACAAGTCTATTCTCACCAGAGGTAAGAACCGATAGACAGTGGCTTATCGGAGCGCCTTAAACACCCACTACGAACAGGATGTACAGAGCGATACCAACACCAATCATCGGTACCGCATCCAACAGACCCGCCATGATGAACATTTTGGTTTGCAGCTGTGGCGCCATTTCAGGTTGACGAGCAGTGGCTTCTAAGAATTTGCCACCTAACAGAGCGAAACCAATACCAGTAGCCAAAGCACCTAGGCCGATCAGCAGAGCAACTGCGATAAGAGTCATTTTGTCTCTCCAAAAAAGTACGAATAAAAAACTAATTAATGATCTTCATGAGCCATGCTGAGATACACGATCGTCAACATCATGAAAATAAACGCTTGCAGAGTGATAACCAGAATATGGAACACCGCCCAAAGAATTTGAGCCACACCACCTAAGGCGCCGAGTGCCACGTTACCGGTATACATCAATGCAATAAGGATAAAGATCAACTCACCCGCATACATGTTGCCGAACAAACGCAAGCCTAAAGAGACAGGCTTGGAGATCAGCGCCACGGTTTCGAGCAGGAAGTTGAAAGGGATCATGAACTTGTTGTTGAAAGGCTGGAGCGTCAGCTCCTTAGCAAAGCCGGAAATTCCCTTCACCTTAATGGAGTAGAAAATCACCAAACCAATCACACCAACTGCCATTGCCAACGTAATATTGACGTCGGTGGAAGGTACAATTTTAAAGTACTCCACCCCAGCTGCATGCGCAGCCATTGGCAGCCAATCCACTGGAATTAAGTCCATCAAGTTCATTAGGAAAACCCAAACGAAGATGGTTAATGACAGAGGGGCTATCAGTTTGCTTTTACCATGGAAAGTTTTCTCCACGTTGTCGGCAACAAACTCAACAATCATCTCAACGAAGCATTGCAGCTTACCTGGGACGCCTGTTGTTGCATTTTTGCCAACACTGTAGAACAGCCAAAGGAAGAAAACGCCGAGTCCAACCGAAAACAGCAATGAATCCACGTTCCAAGTCCAGAATCCTGCATTGTCACATGCTTTATTCCAAGAAATGCCCGCATCAGTGGTACATACCTGAAGGTTTCGCAAGTGGTGCAGAATGTATTCCTGCGGATTTGCAGCCATGAATCATCCCAATTGTTTAGGTTGAAACAACAAAGGTGCTAACCAATGACCTAACTGTGCCGCAATGAACCCCATAAACACCGCCATACCTTGAGGTTGCAGCAATGCAAAGGTCAAACCGAACAGCAAGATGGTTAACATCAGCTTAATTACTACTCCCTGAAAGAAAGCTTGCGCTAACTGGCCAGGCCCTCGCCCCAATGCAGGAGTGAAGGTGAAAGTAGCAAAGATAAAATTGGGGATAACCGCAATCCCAGCACCAATAAGTATTAGGAATGCTTGCCATGCCCCAAAAATGAACAGAGTGATAACGCTGAATAAAATAGCCATCACCACTTGCAATAACACTGACCGATAGGCGCGCGCTCTGCCGATTAGAGATGGATGTTTTCTCAAGTTAGATTTTCCGTTCGTTTTTTGTTTACAGCCAACGAAGCTACTCAAAGATAGCTCAATTGACGTACACGTAAGTTTTTCAAAGTACGGCAGTAAAAACTGTTAACGCCTTAAAAAAAACAAGCGAAAGTATACCCTCTTCAAGAGGTGATGCAACTGAAGCCAAAATAGAGAAAGTAGAGCTTGATCACGACAAGCCATCTAAAGAAAAAGAAAATTGATCTGTGCCAATGCAATGGCTTGACGCAGATCAAAAAACAAAAGAAAGGTGAGAATAGAAATTTAGTAGAATTAATTTCTTAATTTATGAATTAGCGACTTAATTCGTTATAACCTAATAAAGATAATATTCCGTCAAGTTGAGTTAAATCGGCATATTTAATCATGACATTGCCTCGTCCTTGGCGATTATGCGAAATAGCCACTTCGGCCCCCAACTGCGACGACAGCAAAGAAGATAACCGGGCAATATCTGGATCCGTCCATTTTTCTTTTGCTTGAGATGGCTCTGAGTGCAATTTTTGGATGAGCTTTTCGGTTTCACGAACTGTTAATGATTTGGCGACAATTTGTCGTGCCGTTAAGGTTTGTTCATCCCCAGAAAGCGCCAACAGCGCCCGCGCATGTCCCATTTCCAGATCGCCGTGTTCCAAAAGCGTTTTCACCTCATCATTCAGGTTATTTAAACGCATTAAATTGGTTACCGCAGAGCGTGATTTGCCTACGGCTTCGGCCACTTGACTGTGCGTTAATGCAAATTCATCCGCCAATCGTTTGAGGGCAATGGCCTCTTCCATGGCATTGAGATCTTCGCGTTGAATGTTCTCAATCAGCGCCACGGCAATAGTGGCATCATCATCAAGGTTGTTGACCAAACAAGGTACTTGTTCCAATCCCGCTAATTGAGCGGCACGCCAGCGTCGTTCACCAGCAATAATCTCATAATGATCCGCATGCCGTTGACGTACGATAATGGGCTGGATTACCCCTTGTACCTTGATGGACGCCGCTAGTTCTTCAAGAGCATTGTGGCACATATCCCGCCGCGGCTGATATTGGCCACGATGTAATTGCACGACCGGTAATTGGCATAATTGAGCATTTTCAGGCGCGTTTTCAGGGCGATTCGCGTGCCATTGGTTGCTTGCTTGGCTGTTGCCCAGTAGTGCATCCAACCCTTTTCCTAAACCACGCTTTTTCATTGTCCATTTGCCTTTAATTGCGCCTGAGCAGCTTCATCTCGGCTCAGCATTTCATCCGCCAGCGCCAAGTACGCTTTAGCGCCTGAGCTGTTTTTATCGTAATACATTGCAGGGGCACCAAAACTGGGCGCCTCAGCCAAGCGCACATTACGGGGGATCACCGTTTGGTACAGTTGCTCGCCAAAATGTTGCTTTAATTGATCAGAAACGTCGTTCGCCAAACGATTACGCGGATCGTACATCGTTCGTAAAATCCCCTCTAATCGCAACGTGGGATTAACTAAACGCGCTAATTTATCAAGGGTATCCATTAATGCGGTTAACCCTTCAAGGGCATAATATTCGCATTGCATTGGCACCAAAACGCCATCCGCTGCGGCTAACGCATTAACGGTAAGTAGATTCAATGATGGGGGGCAATCAATAAAAATGTAGTCGTATTGATCTTGAATGGGCGCCAGCGCATTACGTAAACGCACTTCGCGGGCAAACACTTCCATCAGTTTAATTTCCGCAGCCGTGACATCCGCATTGGCACCAATCAAGTGATATTGGCCAGAGGTTTCCGTTTGGATCACCGTTTCAGCGGGCGCTTCTTCCACTAACAGATCGTAAGCCGAATGGGGTACTTGATGTTTATCAATGCCACTGGCGGTGGTGCTATTCCCTTGCGGATCTAAATCGATGAGCAGAACTCGACGCATTGTTGCTGCCATCGAAGCCGCTAAATTAATGCTCGTGGTGGTTTTACCTACGCCGCCTTTTTGATTGGCAATTGCAATGATCTTAGCCAAAACAGTGTCTCTTTTTGGTACGTTAACAGGCAGAAACCAGCACCAAATGGCGCTGTGCATCCAATTCTGGCACCTGCAGTGCAACGTGCTGCTGAATAACAAACCCCGTGGGGATCTGCGTCAACTCTTGTTCGTCCAATTGGCCTTTTAAAGCATAAAATAAGCCATCTTGAGCCGGCAGATGATGACACCAATTGAGCATGTCATTAAGTGATGCAAAGGCTCGGCTTAGCACCCCATCAAAAGGTTGTTCTGGTTGATAAGCTTCAACACGACTTTCCACTGCAATGACGTTAGTTAACCCCAATTTATGGATAACTGTGCGGATAAAGCGGATCCGTTTGCCCAGACTATCGAGTAAGACAAACTGTTTATCGGGATTGCAAATGGCCAGAGGTAATCCTGGTAATCCAGGGCCGGTACCCACATCAATGAATCGTTGACCTTGCAGATAAGGGCCAACCACAATGCTGTCCATGATGTGTTTAACCAGCATCTCATTGGGATCGCGTACGGAAGTCAGATTGTAAGCTTTGTTCCATTTATCTAACAGTTCAACCAAATCGAGCAGTTGTTGCTGTTGTTGCGGAGAAACCACCAGTTCAGTGCGATTGATTAGGGAAGTAAGGCGTTGCGCCAACACAGACCGTTCCTTCAAAGAAAGTATGATAAGGCATTATGCGGCGCACAAGGGGGCATGAAAAGCCCCCGTTTGTCTGTCAAAGCGATTCGTTATGCGGATTTGCGCAGTAAACCATGCTTTTTAAGATACACCAGCAATAATGAAATTGCCGCTGGGGTAATACCTGAGATCCGAGAAGCGCTACCAAGGGTTTCAGGTTTATGTTGATTCAGTTTGGCAATCACTTCGTTGGATAAGCCTTTTACGTCTTGATAATCCAGAGTTAATGGCAAACGAGTGGCTTCGTGTTTGCGCTGCTTTTCAATCTCATCTTTTTGGCGATCAATGTAGCCTGCATATTTGATTTGAATTTCAACTTGCTCAGCTGCGGCTTCATTGGTCAGCTTAGGGCCGAACGCCTCAATGGCCATTAAGCCATCGTAACTGACTTCTGGACGGCGGATCAGTTCTTCTAAATTGGCTTCACGGGTTAATGGACTTTTTAATTGCGGGTTCAGCAGCGCGGCAACATCACTGTCTTTTTGTACCCAAGTTTCCCGAAGACGTTGACGCTCTTGCTCAATCAATTCCACTTTTTGGTTAAAAAGCGCCCAACGGGCATCGTCAATCAAGCCCATACTGCGGCCTTGTTCGGTTAAACGCAGATCCGCGTTGTCTTCTCGCAGCAATAAACGGTATTCCGCTCGAGACGTGAACATGCGGTAAGGCTCTTGCGTACCTAAGGTTGAGAGATCATCCACTAGCACGCCAAGATACGCTTCATCGCGGCGCGGACTCCACGCACTTTCACCACGGCCATAACGGGCGGCATTTAAGCCGGCTAAGAGCCCTTGTGCACCGGCTTCTTCATAGCCGGTGGTGCCGTTAATTTGACCGGCAAAGAACAATCCTTGGATAAACTTACTTTCCAGCGATAACTTCAGATCTCTTGGGTCAAAATAGTCGTATTCGATCGCATACCCTGGGCGTAGGATCTTAGCTTGTTCGAAACCGCGGATCGAATGGATCAATTGCACCTGAATATCGAATGGCAATGAGGTTGAGATCCCATTGGGGTAAATCTCGAAGCTGGTTAACCCTTCGGGTTCAACAAAGATCTGATGCGAATTTTTATCGGAAAAACGCATGATTTTGTCTTCTACAGAAGGGCAGTAACGGGGCCCAATACCGTCAATCACCCCAGTGTACATTGGGCTTCGATCCAGCCCAGAACGAATAATTTCGTGGGTGCGCTCATTGGTATGGGTAATGTAACAGGGGATCTGTCGCGGTTGATGTTGGCGATCGCCAATATAGGAAAACACCGGTGTGGGATTATCGCCATGTTGCACTTGCATCACGCTGTAATCCAAACTACGGGCATCTAAACGCGCAGGTGTACCGGTTTTTAAACGATCAATACGCAGTGGCATTTCGCGCAATTTACGCGCTAATACTGGTGCGTTTGTGTCACCAATGCGACCGCCTTGATAATTATCTAATCCAATATGGATTTTACCATCTAAAAAGGTGCCAACGGTAAGTACGACGGCATTGGCCGTAAAACGCATACCACCTTCAGTGATCACCCCTGTGATCCGATCTTGATCCAAGATCAGATCATCCACCCCTTGCTGAAAAATCGCTAAATTCGGTTGATTAAATAAAATCTGCTGAATTGCTTGTCGATATAAAGCTCGATCAGCTTGGGCTCGTGTTGCTCGAACCGCTGGTCCTTTCGATGCGTTAAGCGTGCGAAATTGAATGCCTGCTGCATCAGTTGCTAAGGCCATTGCGCCACCAAGGGCATCAATCTCTTTCACTAAATGACCTTTACCAATACCGCCAATAGCGGGATTGCAAGACATTTGGCCAAGGGTATCAAGATTGTGAGTTAACAGCAGTGTTTGGCTGCCAGTACGGGCACTGGCGAGCGCCGCTTCGGTGCCAGCGTGACCGCCGCCAACGACGATAACGTCAAAGTGTTGTTGTGCCTGCATGGAGTTACCTATTTACGTTAAGGGGTGGGTCAAAAAGCGCTGCATTCTAGCATTGCTCAAAGGCATTACCAACGATCACTTTTTCCTCTTTTGGATCTCATTGAGATCGCTTAATTAAATAAAGATCTTTTTAAAGATCCTTTGTTTTTATTTCTATTAGTAATGGCGATCGCTGTTGATAAGGTAAATAAGTCTTTTATATACAATAGCTTGGTCATGATCGCTTGCTGTGATCTAAGTGCGATCAAGTGGATCAAAAGCCGTGGATAGATCGCGATCTTATACACAAGCCAAGATCGGCCTTGATCTTATCTATGAACAATCCTCCGATTACGCACAGAAAAATACAATGATATTCACAGAAAGCAGTTTATTCATGCATTTTATGTGGATAAATTAAGTTAGGCTGTGATCAACCGATCGCGTTTGGGGTTATTACGATCCCATTGGCCAGTTTTGGATCCACATTAATGCCTTATTCTCTGGGAGTTCGATCGCTTGTACATCGATTTCGATCTTATCCACAAAGGGGATCATGCCAACTCGTTGCAGTTCGCTTTCGATGAGGATTAAGGCACCACAAAAAGTATCGTAGCTTGAGTCTCCAATACCGCATAAAGCGTATTGATGATCGCTTAGATCCGTTTGAGTGGCGAGCCATTGCAGCCAAGGTTGTAGGTTTTCAGGTACTTCGCCGGCACCATGGGTTGAGCAAACAATGAGCCACAATGGGCTGGTTAATAGCTGCGCACTGATGGGAGATAAGGTATTGGTTACTTGAAAACCCCGTTGTATTAACAGGGGTTCTATTTCATCAGCAACGGCTTCGGCATTTCCCATGGTTGTGCCAACAATCAGTGATAGGGCGCGGTTCATAGCACGGTATATCCTATATAAATACCCCACCATAATTGGTGGGGTGAGTGGGTTATGTATTGACGTGTCTTATCTTATTTTCCGATACAGAATGAGGAGAAGATCCGCCCTAGTAGATCGTCAGAGCTGAATTCACCGGTAATTTCGGCCAGATCTTGCTGAGCCAATCTCAGTTCCTCAGCTAAGAGTTCTCCGGCATGGTAAATGGCCAATTGTTCCGCGCCTAATTGCAAGCGTTCGGCAGCAGCGTGGAGTGCTTCTAAATGGCGTTGACGTGCCATAAAGCCGCCTTCATTGGTGCCTTGAAAACCCATGCACGCTTTTAAGTGTTGTTTGATGGCTTCGATCCCATCGCCGGTTTTGGCCGATAAGCGATAGACGGCTAAGTCTTGATGTTGGCTCTGGCCTAGAGCTTCTCCGGTTAAATCGACTTTATTGCGGATGACGGTGATCCCCATACCTGAGGGTAAGCGATCGCTCAATTCTGGCCAGATTTGAGCGGGATCTACGGCGTCGGTTTCAGTGCCATCCACCATCAATAAGACGCGATCAGCTTGGCGGATTTCATCCCAAGCGCGCTCAATACCAATGCGTTCTACTTCATCAGAAGCATCACGCAGACCGGCCGTATCAATAATGTGTAGTGGCATGCCATCAATGTGGATGTGCTCGCGTAGAACATCGCGAGTTGTGCCCGCAATGTCTGTTACGATGGCGGACTCGCGGCCAGCAAGGGCGTTTAATAAACTGGACTTGCCTGCGTTTGGACGACCAGCAATGACGACTTTCATGCCTTCACGCAGCAGCGCACCTTGTTGAGCGCTGTGTAATACTTGGGCTAATTGTTGGCGTACTTGTGTTAAAGCGTGAGCGATTTTACCGTCGGCCAAAAAATCGACCTCTTCTTCTGGGAAGTCGATGGCGGCTTCGACATAAATTCGTAGATGGGTAAGCTGCTCAACCAGTTCGTTGATTTGGGCTGAAAACTCGCCTTGCAGTGAGGATAACGCGCTGCGGGCGGCTTGTTCGGATGACGCTTCAATGAGATCGGCAATGGCTTCTGCTTGCGCTAAGTCTAATTTGTCGTTTAAAAAAGCGCGTTCAGAAAACTCACCGGGACGTGCGGTACGCAGCCCGGGAAGTGCGCGAATGGCTTCAATGAGCATGTCGATAACAACAGGGCCACCATGGCCTTGTAATTCCAGGACATCTTCGCCAGTGAAGGAGTGGGGCGCCTTGAACATTAAGGCTATCCCTTGATCGAGCAGGGTGCCGTCGGGAGTGCGAAAAGGCAGGTATTCGGCGTAGCGCGTTTTGGGCACTTTACCTAATAAAGCAACAGCCACGGCTTCGGCTTGAGGGCCTGAGATCCGCACAATGCCTACGCCACCTCGGCCTGGTGCAGTTGCTTGTGCCACGATGGTATCGGTGTGATCGGTCATCATAATTATAAAAAGGGTAAGCAAACAATTGGGCGAATAATACCAGTTGCAGGGGGCTTTTTCCCCAACGCCTATGGGGAATATTATGGCTGATCGGGCATAAAAAAAGCCCTAACCAAAATGGTTAGGGCTTAAATTGAAAGCCTACCAGCGTCAGGTTATTTCAACCCTTGCTTCTCTAAGCCTTTGTAGATGATTAACTGCTGTGCAATGGCTACTAAGTTACCCACTAACCAGTACAGTACCAGACCCGCAGGGAACCATAAGAAGAAGACGGTAAAGGCAACCGGCAAGTACTGCATGATTTTCTGCTGCATCGGGTCCATGCCTGGGGCAGGCGGCGATAGTTTTTGCATCGCAAACATGGAGATCCCCATCAGAATAGGCAATACAAAGTATGGATCTGGCGCGGCTAAATCGTGGATCCAGCCAAAGAATGGCGCATGACGCAATTCAACGCTTTCAAGCAGTACCCAGTAAAAGGCAATGAAAATAGGGAACTGCAGCAGCATTGGCAAGCAGCCACCCATTGGGTTTACCTTCTCTTTTTGATACAGCTCCATGGTGGCTTGACTCATGCGTTGACGGTCATCACCAAAGCGGTTTTTCAGTTCTTGGATCTTTGGCTGCAGTTCACGCATTTTGGCCATGGAGGTGTATTGCGCTTTGGTTAGTGGATACATAACCCCGCGGATCACCAGCGTCATCAAAATGATCGCAAGCCCCCAGTTACCCACTAAGCCATGCAAAAAGATCAATAATGCGTACAGTGGTTCGGCAATAAACCATAACCAGCCGTAATCAACGGTTAGGTTTAAGCTGTCTGAAAGGGCTGACAGTGCCTTTTGATCTTTCGGGCCAACATAGAGCTCGGCTGCTAAGGTGGCGCTGTGATCATTGGCTATCGTAACCGGAGGCTGTTTTACGCCAATAATGGCCACGTCACCAATGTTGCGGCTGTAGATCTCATTATTGCTGTTGGCATCTGGAACCCAAGCGGAAACAAAATAATGTTGCAGCATGGCAATCCAACCACCTTGGGTGGTCCGGTTTAGGTTGCTGCTGGCAATATCACTAAAGCTGTATTTTTCGTAACGGCTGTCTGCGGTGCTGTAGGCGCTGCCACGGTAAGTTGGCATGAACATGCTGCCTTCATCCGTACCGGTGGTCAGTTGCTTTAATTGGCTGTACATCTGTACATGCGCATTTTGGCCAGTGTGGTTTGTTACCACAAATTCCACCGTGATGTGGTACTGCCCTTTGTGGAAAATGAAGCGTTTTTCAACCTGCAGGCCATTTTCTGTGGTGTAGGTTAATGGCACCACTAATTGGTCACCAGTCATACTGAAATGGCTGGCACTGGCTTGATATTGCGGCCGTTGAGCTTGGCCATCAGGGCCTTGCGCACCAATTAACCCACTTTGAGCGGAGTAATTGTGGGATAAAATGGTCAGTGATTGCTCACCATCCAATTCCACTTTGTGGGTGGGTAAGTCGGCATGAACGATATCACCACCAAGGGTATCGATGGTCACGTCCAGAGTGTCGGTACTTACGGTAATAACTGCGGCAGATACCGCGGCACTATTCGCAGGTACAGCGGCACTTCGAGGTACATCAGCACTGCTGGCTGTTAGCACTTCTTGGGTTAATGCTGATGGCTCAGCAGGAGGGGTTGGATTCTGATCAAATTGCCACTGTTGGTACAACAAGAAGCTGACAAACAACAATCCGATCAAAAATAAATTGCGTTGTGATTCCATAGATTAACAGTCTCTGCCTTGTTTGGCTTTGGGGACCGGATCGTGGCCACCCTGATGTAAAGGGTGACATCTTAATATGCGTGCGATAGTTAACCAACAGCCGCGCCAAGCACCGTGAACCGTGAGGGCTTCCAGTGCATATTGCGAGCACGTTGGGGTAAACCGACAATTGGGCCCTAACAACGGACTGATCCACTTGCGATAGAAGGAAACTAATTGAATTAGCAACCATTGCAGCGGCGAGCGAGTTTGCGCCATAGCTTCTCTATCAGTTGGTGAATTTCTGCATTATCTAAACCATCAATGCCTTTTTTGGCGATCACGACGATATCCACGTTAGGTAAGTCATGCTGATGACGACGAAAGCTATCCCGCGTAAGGCGCTTAATGCGATTACGTTGGCAGGCTTTTTTAACGTGTTTTTTAGCGACCGTAAGGCCAAGGCGAGGATGATCTACATCATTGGCTATTGCCAGCAATGTTAAATGAGGAGAGGCAGCTCGGGTAGGGTTGGCAAAGACGGATTTAAAATCGCCGGGAGTTAACAGACGTAACTCCCGGCCGAAGGTATATCGCACCTGAGTTGAGGCGCACTGCATAATGGCTTATGCAGACAGGCGAGCGCGGCCTTTAGCGCGACGACGGGCCAGCACTTGACGACCATTTTTAGTGGCCATACGAGCACGGAAACCGTGGTTACGCTTACGCTTCAGTACGCTCGGTTGAAAAGTACGTTTCATAGCTTTTTTACCGTAGTTCAGTTAACTGTACAGATTAACTTTTGCGCTGCCATTATTTACCTACCAAAATTGGTTGGCTCATGCCGGCGGCTTAAAAAGAGGCCGAATTTTAATAAAAAGCGACCATCATCGTCAATCCTAAATAAAGGGTTTTCTATATCTGATCGGAATACACCAGTTGTTGTGGATAAAACTGTGTATGTACCACTAGATATAGATAGCTCGATCCACGATCGGATCGAACTTTGGCGATTATAGAGATCTATGTGATCCCTTTCTAGAGCTAGATATAACAACTGTTTTTGTGTTGATCTTAAAGCCGATCCCGCGATCTTTTTAATGGTTAAGATCAAGGATCAGATCTGGGGATAACCTCAGTTTAGATATAGCACTTACAGGCTAACCTAGGTAAAATCGGCGGCTATTTCATGAAAAATATTTGGGGTTGCAGCGGTGAGCGTACCGATTTGGCAGCGTTGTGTGGCGTGGCTTCAGCAAGAATTGCCAGCACAACAATTTAGTATGTGGATACGACCACTGCAGTCTGAAATGCTTGGTGATACTTTGGTGCTCTATGCACCCAATCGCTTTGTCTTAGACTGGGTACGGGATAAGTACCTAGATAAGATCACCGAATATTTGCACAGTGAATTAGGCGATCAAGCCCCAACGTTGCGGTTTGATATTGGCAGTAAGCCTGAAGCTCGGCCTAAGGTGGCGATGGCTGAGCACACGCGACCTGCCGTACCAACACCGGCACCATCGGTACCCGCTGTACCGATGTTTAACACCCCGCCTTCTGCGCCCAGTAATAATGGCCCTCGTAGTAACATTAATGTGAATTATCAATTTGATAATTTTGTTGAAGGTAAATCAAATCAGCTTGCAAGGGCGGCGGCGACACAGGTTGCCAATAACCCTGGCGGTGCTTACAACCCACTTTTTTTGTATGGTGGTACTGGGCTTGGCAAAACGCACTTATTGCATGCGGTGGGCAACGGTATTATTAAAAACAAGCCGAACGCCAAAGTGGTTTACATGCATTCAGAGCGGTTTGTGCAAGACATGGTGAAAGCCTTGCAAAATAATGCCATTGCTGAATTTAAGCGCTATTACCGCAGTGTTGATGCACTTTTAATTGATGATATTCAATTTTTTGCCAATAAAGATCGCTCGCAAGAGGAGTTCTTTCATACCTTTAATGCCCTTTTAGAGGGGAACCATCAAATCATTTTGACGTCGGATCGCTACCCGAAGGAGATTGATGGGGTTGAAGATCGCTTAAAATCTCGTTTTGGTTGGGGTTTAACCGTTGCGATTGAACCGCCAGAGTTAGAAACTCGAGTGGCGATCTTAATGCGCAAAGCGGAAGAGTCTGATATCCATTTACCGGATGAAGTGGCGTTCTTTATTGCGAAACGGTTGCGTTCTAATGTTCGAGAGTTGGAAGGCGCGTTGAATCGAGTGATTGCTAACGCCAATTTTACTGGCCGCAGCATCACCATTGATTTTGTACGTGAAGCATTGCGGGATCTACTCGCGCTGCAAGAAAAGCTGGTTACGGTAGATAATATTCAAAAAACCGTGGCGGAATACTACAAAATTAAAGTGGCAGATCTGCTCTCTAAACGGCGCTCTCGCTCGGTTGCTCGCCCGCGTCAAGTGGCAATGGCTTTGGCCAAAGAGCTCACCAACCATAGTTTGCCTGAAATTGGCGATGCGTTCGGTGGGCGAGACCACACGACGGTGTTACATGCGTGTCGTAAAATTGAGCAACTCAAAGAAGAGAGTCACGACATTAAAGAAGATTACGCTAATTTAATCCGTACTTTGTCATCCTAATTGGAGCCAAAATGTTATTTACGATTACCCGCGATGCGCTTTTTAAGCCATTGCAATTGGTCTCTGGTGCGGTAGAGCGACGCCATAATCTGCCCATTCTGGCAAATGTTTTGTTGGAAGTTTCGGACGGTTTATTAAAGGTGACTGGGACGGATTTAGAAGTTGAATTAATCGGTCAAGTTGCGTTGCAGGGTGAGCACCAAGCTGGACGAACCACGGTTCCAGCTCGGAAGTTTTTAGACATTTGTAAAAGCCTACCCGATCAAACAGAAATTCGTATTGAACAGCAGCAAAACCGTTTATTAATCCGCTCTGGACGCAGCCGTTTTTCGTTGGCGACCTTGCCAGCAGAAGAGTTTCCGAATTTAGGCGATTGGCAAGGCGACATTGACTTCAGTTTGCCGCAAGGGGTGCTTAAGTCGGTAATTGATGCTACTCAATTTTCCATGGCGCATCAGGATGTTCGTTATTATTTAAACGGCATGTTGTTTGAAACAGAAGGTAATATCTTGCGTACGGTGGCAACCGATGGCCATCGATTGGCCGTAAGTTGTCGGCAAATTAAGGCCGTATTGCCTGAGAAGCAAGTGATTGTGCCACGTAAAGGGGTGGTTGAACTTACTCGTTTGTTTGAAGATGAAAATGAGCTTATTACCATTCAAATTGGCGATGGGTCCATTCGTGCGATTACTGCAAATGCGATTTTTACCTCGAAACTGGTGGATGGCCGCTTCCCAGATTACCGTCGAGTTTTACCACGAGATGGCGATAAAGAGCTGGTCGCAGATCGAGATCTGCTTAAGCAAGCGTTTGCCCGCACTGCGATTTTATCTAATGAAAAATTTCGGGGTGTGCGTTTACAATTAGAAACCAATAAGCTCACTATTACGGCTAATAACCCAGAGCAAGAAGAAGCGGAAGAAGTGCTTGATATTGAGTACGGCTTTGCGGATTTAGAGATTGGTTTTAACGTGTCTTATGTGCTGGATGTTTTAAATACGTTAAAGCAGCCGGAGGTGAAGATCACCTTAGGTGGCCCGAATAGCAGTGCGCTGTTTGAAAATGGCGATAACAGCGAATCAATGTACGTTGTGATGCCAATGCGTTTGTAAGAGGCTTAATGCTTACTCAATTGCAATTAAGTCAATTTCGCAACATTCAGGCCGCCAGCGTCAATCCCGCTGGCGGCCTGAATCTTATCTATGGCGCTAATGGCAGTGGTAAAACCAGCGTATTAGAAGCCATTTGGTTTTTAAGTGTGGGCCGCTCTTTTCGTAGCCATCTCTCGCAGCGAGTGATCCAACACGAGCAAGAAAGCTTTACGTTGTTTGCGCAATTAGCCAGTGGTGATCGCGTAGGGCTGTTACGTCATCGCAAAGGCGAGCATCAAATCCGCATTAATGGTGATAATGCCAAACGGCTGACCGATTTAGCCGCGTTGATGCCACTGCAACTGATTAGTCCAGAAAGCTTTTCTTTACTGTTGGATGGGCCGCAAGCGCGCCGAGAATTTATCGATTGGGGCGCCTTTCATGGTGATCCGCAATTTATGGGATATTGGAGTCGCTTCCGGCGTTTGCTGAAACAGCGGAACCAGCTGTTACGACAGCAAGCGGATCGCCGTCAAATCGATGTGTGGGATCAACAGTTGGTGCTCTATGGGCAACAACTTACGGATGCGCGTTTGCGTTGGGTAGATTCGTTAAATGGCGCTTTGACAGGTATAATAAATCAGTTTTTACCTGATGTGCCGATCCGGATCAGTTTTAGCCAAGGCTGGGACAGTAAAACCGATTTAGCGCAGCTGTACCAAGCGGGATTAACGCGGGATCTGCAGCTGGGTTATACGGTGTCAGGGCCACACAAAGCCGATCTTCGTCTTAGGGTCGAGAATATGCCGGCGCAAGATTGCTTGTCGCGGGGTCAACTGAAATTATTGGTGTGTGCATTAAAAATTGCTCAAGGCCAAGTGTTGAGCCAACAGCAACAACGTCAGTGCATTTATTTGGTCGATGACTTAGCTTCAGAATTAGACCATGATCGGCGTACTTTATTGCTGCAATTGTTGCAGCAAACCGGCAGTCAGGTGTTTGTAACCGCCATAGAGCCAGAACAACTGATGATGGTGCCCTGGGATAAGCAGTTCCACGTGGAACAGGGTCGGATAACGGAACAGCAAGAGAATTAGAGACAGGTGTATGTCAGAAAATAGCTATGATTCCTCGAGTATTAAGGTCTTAAAAGGCTTGGACGCAGTACGTAAGCGTCCGGGGATGTACATTGGTGATACCGATGATGGCACCGGCTTGCACCATATGGTGTTTGAGGTGGTGGATAACTCCATTGATGAAGCGTTAGCGGGTCACTGTAATGACATCGTTATCACTATTCATGCTGATGGTTCTGTTTCCGTTCAAGATGATGGCCGTGGGATCCCGACCGATCTTCACCCTGAAGAAGGGGTATCGGCTGCCGAAGTTATTATGACGGTACTGCACGCCGGCGGTAAGTTCGACGACAACTCTTACAAAGTTTCTGGTGGCTTGCACGGGGTAGGGGTATCGGTTGTAAACGCGTTGTCTGATAAATTAGAGCTGACTATTCGACGCGCAGGCAAAGTGCACGCGCAAACGTATCAATTAGGGGTGCCAGAAGCGCCGCTTAAAGAAGTGGGTGAAACCACCAAAACCGGTACGACCATTCGCTTTTGGCCAAGCCCAGCTACGTTCTCTAATATTTTGTTTCATTACGATATTTTAGCTAAACGTGTGCGTGAGCTGTCGTTCTTGAACTCCGGTGTGTCCATTCGTTTGCTGGATGAGCGTGATGGTAAAGAAGATCATTACCATTATGACGGTGGCATTAAAGCCTTTGTTGATTATTTGAATACCAATAAAACACCAATTAATCAGCAGGTGTTTTACTTTAACTCTGAGCGCGAAGACGGTTTATCCGTTGAAGTGGCCATGCAGTGGAACGATGGCTTCCAAGAAAACATCTACTGCTTTACCAATAACATTCCTCAGCGCGATGGCGGAACTCACTTAGCGGGTTTCCGAGCGGCACTAACCCGTACATTGAATACCTATATGGATAAAGAAGGGTATTCGAAAAAAGCCAAAACCTCTGCCTCGGGTGACGACGCCCGTGAAGGATTAACGGCGGTTGTTTCGGTGAAAGTGCCGGATCCTAAATTCTCTTCTCAAACCAAAGATAAGTTGGTGTCATCGGAAGTGAAAACGGCCGTTGAGCAAGCCATGGGCGAGAAGTTGGCGGAATACTTGCTGGAAAACCCCTCGGAAGCGAAGCAGGTTGTTACTAAAATTATTGATGCTGCCCGTGCGCGCGAAGCCGCTCGCAAAGCCCGTGAGATGACTCGCCGTAAAGGGGCATTAGATCTGGCTGGTTTACCAGGGAAACTGGCGGATTGTCAGGAAAAAGATCCCGCGCTTTCTGAATTGTACATTGTGGAAGGGGACTCGGCTGGTGGTTCTGCCAAACAAGGCCGAAACCGTAAAAACCAAGCCATCTTGCCGTTAAAAGGTAAGATCTTGAATGTGGAAAAGGCCCGTTTTGATAAAATGCTGTCTTCTCAGGAAGTGGCTACTTTGATCACGGCGATGGGAACGGGCATTGGCCGAGACGAGTACAATCCGGATAAAACCCGTTACCACCAAATCATCATCATGACGGACGCCGACGTCGATGGTTCGCACATTCGTACCTTGCTGTTGACCTTCTTCTACCGTCAAATGCCGGAATTAATCGAGCGTGGCTATATTTATATTGCTCAACCGCCGCTATACAAAGTGAAAAAAGGTAAGCAGGAACGCTATATCAAAGACGATGAAGTGTTGACGGAATACCTAACAACACTGGCATTGGATAATGCGGCCATCCACGTGAACAGCAACGCTCCAGCAATTGCAGGGGAACAGCTCGAACGCTTAGTGAATCAATACCGTGAAGTGGAAGCGGTGATCTTGCGTCAAAGCCGCCGTTTCCCTGTGGTATTACTTAACCAGTTGTTATACGCCACCAAAATTGACCATGCCATTTTAGCCCATGAAAATCAGGTTCAAGACTGGGCAGAACACTTAGTGGCAACCTTAAACGAACAAGATGTTGAAGGCGCGTCTTACCGCTTTGAATTGGTGTTTGAAGAAGAGCGTAACTTGTGGTTACCGATGATTATTTTACGCCAGCATGGGGTTGAAAGTGATTATTTGTTGACCTACGACTTCTTGCATTCCAGTGACTATAAACGGATCGCGGATTTGAGCGAGATCTTGATAGGCTTAATTGAAGACGGGGCTTATGTGAGCCGTGGTGAGCGTCGTTTGCCTATCAACAGTTTCGAACAAGGGCTGGAGTGGCTCATTAAAGAGTCCAAACGTGGTTTGTACATTCAGCGCTATAAAGGTTTGGGTGAGATGAATCCCGAGCAATTATGGGAAACCACTATGGATCCGGAAACGCGTCGGATGCTGCAGGTAACCATTGAAGATGCCGTTGGTGCGGATCAATTATTCAACACCCTGATGGGCGATCAAGTTGAGCCTCGTCGTGAATTTATTGAGCGTAATGCGTTAGCGGTTGCTAATCTCGACGTGTAATCAGTACCATTACTTCATACAAAAAGCAGCCAATCGGCTGCTTTTTTTTTGTGGTGAACGTTTCACGTGAAACCGATTTGTTGGCAGTGCTTTTAAAGCATAAAAAATGCCCATTACGATGAGGGTAATGGGCATTTTTTTACTTGCGGGTATACACCGCTGCGAATTTATTGCTGCAGTAAGGCTATGTCACCTACTTGCATAAATAATTGCCGTAATTGTTGCAGCAAAGCTTGGCGGTTGGCGCGTAAAGCCGGATCTTCGGCATTCACCATCACGGCATCGAAGAAGGCATCCACCGGTTCACGCAATTGCGCAAGCAACTCTAGCCCTTGCTGATAGTCGCCTTGTTGGTACAGAGGCATGGTTTGTTGGCGGATAAATGCAATTTTCTCTGCCAGCTGTTGCTCGGCCATTTCATGCAATAAGGCGTTATCAACATGATCGCTGATGGTTCCTTCAACTTTCGCTAAGATATTTCCCACGCGTTTATTGGCGGCGGCCAATGCTTGCGCTGCATCCAAAGAACGGAAATTTTGCATTGCTTTTACGCGTCGATCGAAATCAACCGGACGGGTAGGGCGAACGGCTAAAACCGCTTGAATAACATCCGCTGGGAAACCGGCCTCTTGGTACCAAGCTCGGAAGCGTGCCAGCATAAACTCAACCACCTGTTCGATGGTGGTCGCGCGTACACTCTCAGCCAGTTTGCCTTGTTTGGCAAAGCCGTCGAAACTCAATTGCGCCAGCTCAACCAGATCTAATGGCAAGTTCTTTTCTACCGCAATGCGTAAGATCCCAATGGCGGCTCGTCGTAACGCAAACGGATCGCGATCGGCTTTAGGTGGTTGACCAATGCCAAAGATCCCCACTAACGAATCCATCTTGTCGGCGATGGCAAGTGCTTGTGCAACGCCTGATGCTGGCAAGGCATCACCGGCAAAACGGGGTTGATATTGCTCGTTTAAGGCGACAGCCACCGCCTCAGACTCGCCATCGTGGCGGGCGTAATGCATGCCCATGATCCCTTGTGTGTCTGTGAATTCAAACACCATCGAAGTCATTAAATCACACTTGGAGAGTAAGCCTGCGCGGGCTGCATCAACGGGATCGGCGCCAATCGCGCTCGCAATGTGCTCAGCCATGGCTTGGATGCGATCGGTTTTGTCTTTTAATGTGCCCAGTTGTTGTTGGAATAACACGCTTTCTAGGCGAGGCAATTGCGATGCGAGTGTTTGTTTTCGGTCGGTATTAAAAAAGAATTCCGCATCCGCCAAACGAGGGCGGATCACTTTTTCATTGCCGGCGATAACAACGGCGGGATCTTTCGATTCAATGTTGGAAACAAAGATGAATTTAGGCAGTAATTGGCCTTGCTCATCGTATACAGGGAAGTATTTTTGATCGCCTTTCATGGTATAGACCAACGCTTCCGCAGGTACTTTTAAGAAAGACTCTTCAAAAGAGGCTGTTAAAACCACAGGCCATTCCACTAGCGAAGTGACTTCCTCTAGCAGCGCTTCTTCTAAGTCAACCACGCCACCTATGGCTGCAGCAGCAGCTTGGGCGTCGGCTTTGATTTTGGCTTTACGAGCCGCGTAATCGGCCATGACTTTGGTGTCTTTGAGTAGCAGCGATGGGTATTCATCAGCATGGCTAATGGT
Source organism: Ferrimonas sp. (assembly GCA_044433165.1). Classification (GTDB taxonomy): domain Bacteria; phylum Pseudomonadota; class Gammaproteobacteria; order Enterobacterales; family Shewanellaceae; genus Ferrimonas. Next base: position 35,819 of record JAWXTX010000005.1, read on the forward strand.
AACCGTTTGCGCCCCTAAAAAACGGTGCCCAAGCAAGGTTGTTGCTGAAGCTTTACCCAGAATTGTCGCGTCAATTGCCTGCTCACCAAACAACATGGTCAGGGTTTTTACTGGGCGGATAAATTGGGTTTCTGAATCGCCCCAACGCATAGGCTTAGCAATGGGTAATTTGGCCAGAGCCTGTTCAACAATTGCTGGTAACAATGCGACGGCGGCTTGACCGACCACTTGCGCTTTGTAGAGCAACCACTCTCCTTTATCGGTCACGAGTCGTTCTGCTTGTTCAACGCTAATACCACAGCCACGAGCCCAGCCTTGAGCGGCTTTGGTTGGGCTACCATCGGCATCAAAACAAGCTTGAATGGCAGGGCCACGTTTTTCCACTTCGCTGTCAGGTTGCTGGCTAGCTAAGGCGGCAACTTTCACGGCTAAACGACGTGGGGTAGCAAACCATTCGATGGCTTGATAAGGCAATTCGGCCTTATCTAAACCGTCTTTGATGTTGGCACAAAACGCTTCAGCAAGGGTACGCAGTGATTTCGGTGGCAGCTCTTCGGTTCCGAGTTCAACCAAAAAAGTATTTTTATTCATGGAGTTCTCACTTCGCCTTGTTGCACATTGGGAAACCAAGCGCTTCACGCGAAGCGTAGTAGGCTTCGGCAACCGCTTTGGTTAAGGTGCGGATCCGCAATATGTAGCGTTGACGCTCTGTAACCGAAATGGCTTTGCGAGCATCCAACAGATTGAACGCGTGGGCGGCATCTAAAATGCGCTCATAAGCCGGTAATGGCAGAGGTACGTCAAGTGCTAATAAGTGTTGGCTCTCTTTCTCACACTGATCGAAATATTGGAATAAGAAGGCCACATCGGCGTGTTCAAAGTTGTAGGTCGATTGTTCCACTTCGTTCTGATGGAAAACATCACCATAGGTAATGCGCCCAAATGGGCCATCGGCCCAGACGAGATCATACACACTATCAACACCTTGAACGTACATTGCCAGACGTTCTAAGCCGTAGGTGATCTCACCGGTAACCGGTTTGCACTCCAGTCCACCCACTTGTTGGAAGTAAGTAAATTGGGTGATCTCCATCCCGTCCATCCACACTTCCCAGCCTAAGCCCCAAGCGCCTAATGTGGGGTTTTCCCAGTTATCTTCCACGAAGCGAATGTCGTGCACTTCTGGGTCCATACCAATGGCACGCAACGAATCTAAATAGAGTTCTTGGATGTTATCGGGCGAAGGCTTCATCATTACTTGGAATTGGTAGTAATGCTGTAAGCGATTGGGGTTTTCACCGTAACGGCCATCGGTTGGGCGACGAGACGGTTGCACATAAGCGGCGGCAAATGGCTCGGGTCCGAGCGCACGCAGACAGGTTAATGGGTGTGAGGTGCCAGCCCCCACTTCCTTATCCAGTGGTTGCACCACAGCACAACCGTGCTGGGCCCAGTAGTCCTGTAGAGCTAAGATTAGCCCTTGGAAAGTCTTGGTATCGTACTTATTCATGGGATCTCACCTGAGTGCGGTGTGAATGTCGGTAAATGGGCGCAATTATACCCTGTGCCTAAAGTCGAATGTAGGTTAATTTTGAACAGTTCGGTTTGAATAACCAAAGGAAAACAGTGAATGGCGAACGTGGAACGATGCGGTTGGTGTGGCTCCGATCCCGATTATGTGGCGTATCACGATACGGAGTGGGGGCGACCGGAATGGCGTTCATTGGCGTTATTTGAAAAACTGTGTTTGGAAGGACAGCAGGCGGGATTAGCGTGGATCACCATTTTGCGTAAACGCGCTAATTATCGTGCAGCTTATGATCAATTCGATCCACACAAAATTGCGTTATACGATGAGGTTAAGATTGAGCAACTTTTGCAAAATAGCGGCATCGTTCGCCATCGTTTAAAAGTGCAATCGATCATTAAAAATGCGCAGAGTTATTTAGCACTAAAATCACAAGGGATCGATTTTTCTGAGTTTATTTGGGCGTTTGTCGATCACCAGCCACGTTTGAATCAGCCTCAGAGTATGGCTGATATCAGTGCGACGACCACAGAGTCGATGGCCATGAGCCGTGCATTAAAAAAAGCGGGCTTTAGTTTTGTTGGGCCAACCATTACCTATGCGTTTATGCAGTCGTGTGGTTTGGTGAATGATCACCTCTTACATTGTGCTTGCCGACTTGCTTGCGCCCAAGAGGCGGCAGTAAAGCCGCGTGGTATTCGCACAACGGGTTAATGCCGCAACGGTTTCACGTGAAACCGGCAGACGCTAAGCTCGCTACCGATGAGTATCGATGCCTTGGAGCGATGTGTTTCACGTGAAACCCGATGTGTGATGGTTTGGATCGATTAACGCCCTTTGCGGATTAAATATTGGTATGGGCTGCTATCAATGGTACTGGCCACCAAGGTGTGATCCATAAAGGTACAAAAGCTTGGAATGTCTCGTGTGGTGGAGGGATCATCCGCAATGACCAACAAGGTTTCACCTTCTGCCATATTTCGTACGGCTTTACGTACCATCATCACCGGTTCAGGACAGCGTAATCCTATGGCATCAAGTTGATGTTGGGCATGTTGATATTCAGGCATAGGGTGGTGCTTCCGGTCAAAATTCAGGCGCACATCATACGCAGTTCGGTATTTTGGTCAAGCATCGGCGTTCAGCTGTATACCGGATGGCCGAATCTTGCAATCGCGCATCAAAAAGGGCAACCGTCACGGTTGCCCTTTTTATTGCGACTGAGTTTAGACTCGTTCAAAGACGGTGGCGATTCCTTGGCCAAGGCCAATGCACATGGTTGCTAACCCAAGTTCAACATCTTGATGTTCCATCATGTTTATTAATGTGGTTGCAATGCGGGCACCGGAGCAACCTAAAGGATGCCCTAACGCAATGGCGCCGCCATTGAGATTGACCATCTGTTCCAGTTTGTCATAAAGCCCGAGTTCTTGCAGGCAAGGTAAAGCTTGAGCTGCGAAGGCTTCATTAAATTCGGCATATTGAATGTCATCGATGGTTAATCCGGCACGTTTTAGCGCTTTTTGCGTGGCGGGCACGGGGCCATAGCCCATGATTGATGCGTCACATCCTGCAACCGCCATGGCGCGAATTCGAGCGCGAATCGGCAACCCAAGCGCTTTGGCTTTGGCTTCACTCATCACTAACATTGCCGCGGCACCGTCAGATAACGCTGAAGAAGAACCTGCGGTTACCGTGCCGTTGATGGGATCAAAAACAGGCCGTAAGGCCGCAAGGCTGGCCACAGTCGTTTCAGGGCGGATCACTTCATCGTGGCGTACTTTAATTAAACGACCATCGACATCGTGGCCTTCAATTGCGAAGATCTCGCGATCAAAACGGCCGCTGATGGTGGCTTCATAGGCAAGTCGATGAGAGCGAGCGGCAAAGGCGTCTTGTTGTTCTCGAGAAATGCCATGCATTTTGCCTAACATTTCTGCGGTTAAGCCCATCATGCCGGACGCTTTTGCAACGTTTTTAGCTATGGCTGGATGAAAATCAACACCATGCATCATTGGGACATGACCCATGTGTTCAACACCACCAATGATAAAGGCATCCCCATCGCCACTCATGATGGCGCGCGCGCCATCATGCAACGCCTGCATGGAAGAGCCGCATAAGCGGTTTACTGTAACGGCTCCCACTTTTTTAGGAAGGCCGGCCAGTAATGCGGCATTGCGGGCAATATTAAACCCTTGTTCTAACGTTTGCTGAACACAGCCCCAGATCACGTCTTCCAGTTCATTCGGATCGAGCGCGGAATTGCGTTGTACCAACGCTTGCATTAATTGCGCAGAAAGATCTTCTGCTCGAACGTGACGAAAAACGCCATTTTTAGATCGCCCCATGGGGGTACGAATGCAGTCAACAACGACGGCTTGATTCATGATGCGCTCCTTATCCTTGGTAGAAACGGTCGCCATTGGCTGCCATTTCACGCAACTTATCAGTAACTTTGTACATGTTCCCTAAATGAACATATTGATCCGCCATCGCAACGTAACGATCTAAACCAATGGTGTCGAGATAGCGGAAAACCCCGCCTCTAAAGGGAGGGAAGCCTAAGCCGTAAACCAGCGCCATATCCGCTTCAGCAGCACTGGCAATGATCCCTTCTTCTAAACAGCGAACGGTCTCATTGATCATGGGGATCATGGTGCGCGCGATGATGGTTTCTGGATCATAGGCTTGGGTCGCGCCATAGGCGTTTTCAAGCAGTGTCGTGACCGCAGGATCAAGCGACTTTTTCGGTTTGCCTTTGCGATCAGGCGTGTATTGATAAAACCCAAGGCCATTTTTTTGCCCTAAGCGTGCCGCTTGATACATCAAATCAATCGGCGTGCTGAAATCAAATTTCATTCGTTCTGGGAAACCGTCCGCTAAGGTGTCATTGCAATGATGCGCCGTATCAATACCCACCACATCCAGCAAATAAGCGGGTCCCATAGGCCAGCCAAATTGCTTGGCCATGACTTTATCGATTTGTTGGAAATCGCCGCCATCTCGCAGCAGCAAATTAAAACCAGCTAAGTATGGAAACAACACTCGATTAACGAAAAACCCAGGACAATCGTTAACCACAATGGGGGTTTTGCCCATTTTGGCGGCGTAGGCAACCACGGAGGCGATGGTGGCCTCAGAGCTGTGTTCACCTCGGATCACTTCCACTAATGGCATTTTATGGACCGGGTTAAAAAAATGCATGCCGCAGAACTGTTCGGGGCGTTGCACACTTTGGGCGAGCTGGTTAATGGAGATGGTTGAGGTATTTGAAGTGACGATGGCATCGGTGCGAAGGTGTTGCTCCACTTCGGCCAGTACTGCCGCTTTAATGGTGGGATTTTCGACGACCGCCTCCACGACAATGTCGGCTTGGCTCAGGGCGTTGTAATCCAATGCCGGCACAATGTGGTTGAGTACCTTAGCCATTTTATCGGCATTAATGCGGCCGCGCGTCAGTTGGCCATTCAGTAATTTGGCTGCTTCATTTAAGCCCAGATCTAGGGCCGGTTGATTAATGTCTTTCATAACCACCGGAACCCCTTTACTGGCACTTTGGTAAGCAATGCCACCGCCCATAATGCCTGCGCCTAATACGGCGGCTTGAGTGGTGGGTTTGGCGGCTTTGGTGGCTTTTTTGGCAATGTTTTTAACATATTGATCATTAAGGAATATGCCAATTTGTGCGGTTGCAGCATCGCTTTTAGCTAGCGTTAAAAAAGCTTGATGTTCGATGAGTAATGCTTGCGCTCGATGGCATTCTGCTGCCGCTTCAATTGCGGCAACGGCAGCATGGGGGGCGGGATAATGTGGCCCTGCTTTTTGCGCTACCATACCTTTAGCGGTATTGAATGCCATGGTGGCTTCAATTTTATTGAGTGTAAGCGGGGCGCATTTTGCTTGCCGGCGTTCTTGCCAGTCAATGTCGCCATTCATGGCCGAACGCACCAAATCTAAAGCCGCCGATTGCAGTAATTCCGGTGCGACAACGGCGTTGATAAGCCCAACTTTTTGGGCCGCAGAAGCGCTATTTGGTTTGCCGCCGGTGATCCACTCCATAGCATTATCAGCGCCAATGATCCGTGGCAAACGCACAGTGCCACCAAATCCCGGCATGATCCCTAATTGCACTTCTGGTAAACCGATTTTTGCGGTGGTGTCTGCAATGCGTAGATCACAGGCTAAAATGGCTTCACACCCACCACCAAGCGCAAAACCGGTTACTGCCGCCACGGTTGGTACTGGCAAATCTTCAAGCTTATTGAAGATGGCATTACTGTGTTTTAGCCACGCCAATACTTCTTCATCGGGTTGAGAAAAGCTGCTTAAGAATTCGGTGATATCGGCACCAACAATAAAAGTTGATTTACTGGATGTCACCACAAGCCCACGTAATTCAGGGGCATCGGCTAAGGTGTCGAGGGCTTGCTCTAATTGGACTAGAGTGGCATGGTCAAATTTATTAACTGAGCCTGTGGCATCAAATAGCAATTGCGCGATGCCAGGTTCCAGCCAGTCAACATGAAGATCAGTATTTTGATAAATCATGGTCGGGGTCCTTTGTTACCACGTCAGTAAACACATCCGTGATGCCGGCAGTTGCCGACACTGCGCAGTAAGTGTGACTTGGGTCACAATAACTTGCAAGATTTTTTAAACGACCGTTTGATTTTGTTGGTGATTCGTTATTTAAACTGTGGGGTGTGGTGATTGGTAAAAATCATGATGGTGGTCTAGGTTGCGCTATAACAGAGAACTTAAGAGGGTGTTACACTGCATTTCCCTGCAATAAATAAAATAAGATGCCGACTGTTATGAATGATGTTTTCCAACATTACACTAACCATATTAGTACACAGCAATTGCGGTGCGAAACCATTCTGGCTGCCCACTCCTTTGATGGTTTTGTGATTGATGCCGGTTCACCGATAGGGGTGTTTATGGATGACATGCACTATCCCTTCAAAGTGAACCCTTTTTTTAAACAATGGTTGCCATTAACCGATCACCCTCATTGTTTGCTGCTGTTACAAACGAATCGCAAGCCCACCTTGCTATTTTATCAACCAGTTGATTTTTGGCATAAAGTGGCGCCAGTACCTACGGATGCTTGGATTGAAGCGTTTGATGTACAACCATACGCATGCGATAGCGAATTATCGGCGTTGTGTCAGCGAGCTGGTCAGTGGGCTTACATTGGTTCGGATGTTGAGCGCGCCGCCCGTTTGGGGATCGAACAAGTTAATCCACCGCAGGTGATTAATGCATTGCTGTTTAATCGCAGCATTAAAACGGCGTACGAGATTGATTGCCTTGCTGCTGCAAACCGTCTTGCCGTCGTCGGTCATCGTGCTGCGCAACAAGCCTTTTTGGCTGGAGAGAGCGAGCTGGCCATCCATCAAGCGTATTTAGCGGCGATAGGGCAAACCGAAAACCAGCTGCCTTACGGCAATATAATTGCATTAAATCAAAATAGTGCGATCTTGCATTACACTCAATTAGAAAGCCAAAAACCGGCGAGCTCTTTAAGCTTTTTGATTGATGCAGGGGCACAAGTAAATGGTTACGCTGCGGACATTACGCGCACTTACAGTGCAACGGATAGCGGCATTTTTACTCAGTTATTGGCTGCATTGGATGCTCATCAACAGGCTTTGTTGGCCACCATTAAGCCGGGTATGGCGTTTCTTGCATTACACCAAGAGATGCATCGGCGCATTGCTCAATTACTGGTGCAATTTAATATCGCCGAAGGCACGCCACAGCAGCTCATTCAATTGGGGATCACCAAAGCCTTCTTTCCTCATGGTTTAGGCCACCCTTTAGGGTTACAGGTGCATGATGCGGCCGGTTATATGCAGGCAGCGGACGGGACTGAAGAGCTGCCTCCCGCTGGAACCACATTACGCTGTACGCGTATTTTAGAGGTGGGCATGGTACTCACCATTGAACCGGGATTTTATGTGATTGATTCCTTGTTGGCGGCCTTAAGCCCCGAAGCGCAAGCGTGTTTGAATACCGCCGTGATTGACAAACTCAGACCTTATGGCGGGATCCGCATCGAAGATAATATTGTGATCCTGCCTGAGGGGATCCGTAATTTAACGCGTGAGTGCCACTTACCCTAATGGCCGCCAGCTATTTTGTGCCGGCAGCTGAGATCACCGTTGAACAAGTGATTAAACGCAGCCGCTTTATTACGGTCATCGCGCCTATAGCCCGTGGTAGTGAAGGGCGGGCTTTACAGCAACGATTGCGTTTGGCACATCCGGAGGCCAGTCATCATTGTTTGGCGTTTAATGCTGGCCCTCCTAAAGACACGCGAGATATCGGTTGCAGCGATGATGGCGAACCATCGGGATCGGCCGGCCGACCTATGTTAAACGTGATATTAGGCTCGGACATTGGCCAGTTAGCGGCCGTTGTCGTGCGTTATTATGGCGGCACTCAATTGGGGGTAGGCGGCTTGGTACGCGCGTATGCTGGTGGAGTGAAACTCGCTTTGTCAGAGTTGAGCATTGAGCCTTTTATTGCTCGTTCGCAAGCCATATTACAGTGTGAATATGCGGATATGGCTTTGGTTGAACATTTGCTAAATAGCTATCAAGCCACGTTGTTATCTTCGACCTTTCAACAACAGTGTCAGTTGTTATTAGAGCTCCCTCAAACGCAATGGGCGCCCTTTGCGGAGGCATTATCGACACGTTCTAGGGGGCGGTTGCAATTACAGGCACTGGGATAACTGCTGAGGAATAATGCGCATATCGTAACGCTTGCAGTATGCTAAGGCCGTTTTATTGTGCTGCATGCCCATCCATTGCTTTGAGGTTCCTGTCTATATTGGCAGCCAACCTGTGGCTGTACAGCGTTAATGTCGCCTTAATCGAGGATGTGTTTGGGCATGACACCTTCTATTTCCCATCAAATGTAAGTGTTTTTATGGAATATCGTACGATCATCCGCATCATCGGGGTGTTGGTGACTCTCTTTAGTATCACGATGTTGCCGCCAGCCATGATTGCGGTGCTTTATAACGACGGTGGTGGTACCGCGTTTATGGAAGCATTTGGGCTCTCTTGTTTGCTCGGCGGATTATTGTGGTACCCCAATCGTGATGCCAAAGCCGATCTTCGTAATCGGGAGGGTTTTTTAATTGTTGTACTTTTTTGGACTGTGCTGGGCTGTATTGGGGCGATCCCCTTTATTCTCTCCGATCAGCCCGAACTGAGCGTCACCGATGCGATGTTTGAGTCGTTTTCTGCTTTAACGACCACAGGAGCCACGGTGATCACAGGCTTAGAGTCTTTACCGAAAGCCATTTTATTTTATCGTCATTTACTGCAATGGCTTGGGGGAATGGGGATCATTGTCTTAGCGGTAGCGGTGTTACCGATGCTAGGTATTGGTGGCATGCAGCTTTATCGCTGCGAAATTCCAGGACCAGTGAAAGACAGTAAAATGACACCACGCATTGCCGAGACTGCAAAAGCGTTATGGTATATCTACTTAACCATTACGCTGTTGTGTGCTGGGGCTTACTACTTAGCCGGTATGAATGCGTTTGATGCCATAGGGCACGCGTTTTCCACCATCGCGATCGGAGGGTTCTCGAGCTATGATGATTCGCTTGGTCATTTTAATAGCCCGCTTATCAATCTTATCTGCGTGGTATTTTTGTTGATCTCTGCCGTTAATTTCGCCCTTCATTTTGCGGCCTTTAGTAAGCCGGGTAATCGCCTCATGGTGTACTTTCGCGATGCCGAAGTGCGCACCTTTTTTTGGGTGCAATTGGGGTTAGTGGCGATTGTGTTTGCGGTGCTGGCCAGCCAAATTGATCATGTTTCAACCGAAGGTTTATTGGATCAGGCGTTGTTTCAAGCGGTTTCTATGTCGACTACGGCGGGCTTTTCGACAGAGAACTTTGCTCAGTGGCCACTGTTTCTACCAATGTTGCTTATCTTTTCCAGCTTTATTGGTGGTTGTGCTGGCTCCACCGGCGGCGGCATTAAAGTCATTCGGATAACGCTATTATGCTTACAGGGGATCCGGGAACTAAAACGCTTGATCCACCCACGCGCGGTTTTCTCCATTCGTTTGAATAATAAAGCGGTTGGCGATCGTGTTATTGATGCCGTCTGGGGCTTTTTTGCGGCTTACGCATTAGTGTTTGTGGTGATAATGATTGCCCTGATGGGCACCGGTTTAGATAACGTAACCGCTTTTACGGCAACGGCCGCCATGTTAAATAACCTAGGCCCAGGGCTTGGAGAAGTGGCTGCTAACTACGCCAGCATTAATGATCCCGCTAAATGGATTTTAATTTTGGGGATGGTTTTCGGCCGTTTGGAAATTTTTACCTTATTGGTACTGTTCACGCCAACCTATTGGCGTAACTAATACATGCATTGCATAGGAAGAGAGATGGCAGCCACTTTAATTGTGTATTTTAGCCGCGGTGGGCATACCTCACGAGTTGCTCGACGGATAATGACGACACTGCAACAGGCCGGTCAACGCTGTGACATGATGGATGTTGTTGAAGCTCATCATGAAGGAATTGATTGGGAGCAATATGATACGGTTATTATTGGTTGCCCAGTCTTGTATGGTGATTTTGATAAACGAATCAAAGCGTTTATTCATCAGCATCAGGCACGGTTAGAAGCGCGTAATAATGGCTTTTTCTGCTTGTCGGTAGTAGCTCGAAATCCAGCGAAAGCAACGGTGGAAGGCAACCGTTATATGCAGAAGTTTTTAACGGAGCAAACTTGGCGACCGGCGCATTTGAAAGTGTTTGCTGGTAAGGTGGATTACCCATCGTGGGGCTTTTTTGACAGCATGTCGATAAAGCTGATTATGTGGATGACCAAAGGACCAACCGCCTCAGATACGGTGATTGATTATACCGACTGGGATGAGGTAGAAGCGTTTGCCTTGCAGTTATTGCCGCCACAGTAATCTCAGAATAGGTGTTCTTCGGCGTTCGTAATGCGGCTTTGCTGCTCATGCGTTTGATAAAAAGTCTTATGGGCAACCGTAAGACTTTTTTGTTTTTAAAGCAGAAAAAAGCCAAACAGCCGTAAACACGGCTCACTGTTGTGAGTTGTCGTGTTTACACTTTTGAGCTGTTTGCTTGGTTGTCATTGGGGCGAAAAGCAACCCACATGGTGCCGTTAAAAGAACAGAGCCGAAGGTTGGAATAATTTTTCTACTTCACCAATGTGTTTTTTATCCACTAAAAATAAAATGACGTGATCGTCTTGTTGGATGACGGTTTTATTATGTGGCATTAATACTTCATCTGCTCGAACGATGGCACCGATGGTGGTTCCTGGAGGCAGTTTGATCTCTTGTACTTGGCGCCCAACGACTTTTGAGGTGTTGGGATCACCGTGGGCGATGGCTTCAATGGCCTCAGCCGCGCCGCGTCGTAACGAGTAAACGTTATTTATATCGCCTTGGCGAACGTGGGTTAGCATGGCTGAAATGGTGGCTTGTTGAGGAGAGATGGCGATATCAATATTGGCATCTTGCGCCAAATCAATATAGGCCTCTCGCTGGATCAACACCATCACCTTTTTGGCGCCCATTCGTTTAGCCAGCAGCGCCGACATAATATTCACTTCATCGTCATTTGTGACGGCGATAAACAGATCTTGCTGGTCCACTTGCTCTTCATGCAGCAACGTTTCATCCGAGGCATCCCCTACCAGCACCGTTGCATCTTGCAGTTGTTCTGACAAATTGGCTGCACGGCTGTAGTCCCACTCAATTAATTTAATGTCATGGAATTGTTCAAGCACTTTCGCCAAGCCTGAGCCAATGTTGCCCCCACCAGCAATCATAATATTGCGGTAACTGGGCTCGAGTTTTTGCATTTCGCTCATCACGGCTCGGATGTGGCGAGAATCGGCGACAAAAAACACCTCATCGTCCGCCTCAATCACGGTAGTGCCGCGGGGCAAAATGGCACGCCCTTGTCGGAATATGGCGGCAACGCGAGTATCAATATTGGGCATGTGCTCTTTTAACGCAGAGAGCGCATTACCCACCAAAGAACCGCCGTAATACGCTTTAATGGCCACCAAACTGGCTTTGCCATCGGCAAACTCGAGCACTTGTAATGCCCCTGGGTATTCCACCAAACGGCGAATGTAATCGGTTACTAATTGCTCGGGGGCAATGATTTCATCAATGTAAAAACGCCCCCGAGCTTCAGGATCGGAACCGCCAGAATGAAACAGCTGATCACGAAAATGAATGTATTCGGTGGAACGGATCCGAGCTATTTTGGTTGGGGTACCAAACAACGTATAGGCCAAGTGGCAAGCCACCATGTTGGTGTCATCGGAGTTGGTGACGGCAATTAACATGTCGGCGTCTTCCGCCCCCGCATCGCGTAACACACGGGGGTGACTGACATTACCGATAATGGTTTGCAGATCCAGTTTGTCGTTAAGGATCTCCAATACTTTTGGGTTGTTATCAATGACAGTGATGTCGTTATTTTCACTGACGAGATTTTCCGCCAAAGTACCGCCAACTTGGCCTGCGCCCAAAATGATAATTTTCATGGTTACTGTCTAGCTGCGCTTTATGAGGCGGGCGTAATAGAAACCGTCGCCCCCTTCTAGTTGAGGGAGCAATTGCCAGCCGGGTTGAAGCGCATTGTCTTGAGAATGAATGGAGCTGAGCATAGCATCGTCGTTTTGTTGAAGAAACGCTTTGATTTGCTCGCAATTTTCTTCCGGCAATACCGAGCATGTAGCATAAAGTAGGGTGCCACCGGGTTTTAATATTTGCCAGTTTGCAGCCAAAATTTCCGCTTGGATCTGCACCAGTTGCGCAATGTCGGCATCTCGGCGCAACCATTTACTGTCTGGATTACGGCGGATCACCCCAGTTGCAGAGCAGGGAGCATCGAGGAGAATGCGATCAAATTGTTGGCCGGGAGCCCACTGTTCTGGGTAACGGCCATCCCCTTGGCGTAAGGTGGCGATTAACTGCAGCCGTTCTAAATTTTGTTGTACGCGATCTAAACGCTCTTGGTAAAGATCAATGGCCAGCATTGAACCAATTTGAGGTTGAGATTCCAGAATATGGCAAGTTTTGCCACCAGGGGCCGCGCACACATCTAAAACAACATCACCCACTTGGCAATCAAGCAGTTCGGCACTGTATTGGGCGGATAAATCCTGTACTGATACATCCCCTTGCTCAAACCCAGTTAATTGGCGGACATCTTGTGCTACCGGCAAGCGAATGGCGTCGGTACTGGCGCCAGCAATGGCTTCAATGCCGGCTTGTGACAGGCGTGCCATATATTGCTCACGGCTTTGATGGCGGCGATTGTTGCGTAACCACAGTGGTGGCGCTTGATTATTGACGGCGGCGATCTGTTGCCAATGCTCGGGATAGGCGTGTTGCAACCGTTTTAGTAACCAATTGGGGTGGGCCCACTGTACGGGGGCGGCTTCAAATTGCTCCTGTTTTAAGGCGTCAATATTACGCAATAAGGCTCGCAATACCCCATTCACGAAGCCGGTCATGCCGGGGGCTTTGAGTTTGCGACACGCTTCTACGGTTTCAGAGATGGCGGCGTGGCTTTGTACACGGGTGTGTTTTAATTGATACAACCCCACAAGCAGCAAACATTGAATGCGGCGTTTCTTGCCATTAAGTGGGGCGCTTAATTGGCGACGTAGTTGTGCCTCTAACTGCGGCAGCGTACGCATGATGCCATAGCAGATCTCAGCCAACAGGCCTTTATCTCGGCCATCATGGTAATGTTGTTGAGCCTGTGGCAGCGCAGACGCCATGGATTGACCCTGTTCAAGCACGGCGTGGATGACGAGGGCGGCATCCGCTCTTAAATTGGGTTTGCTCATGCCAATTGTGCACCTTGGGTAAACCATTCTTGGCGGGCATTTAATACCTCTGCCGCGGTGAGGGCTTTTTTGTTGGGTAATTGAATGGACTGCAACAGCAAAGCGTGTTCACCACAGGCAACTAGAATGCCCTGTTTATCGGCCCGCAAAATGGTGCCAGGTTGCGCTTGGTGATGGCATATTTCTACCTGACATTGCCAGATTTTAATGAGGTGCTCTTGGCACTGAAAATAACTCATTGGCCAAGGATTGAAGGCACGAACTTCACGCCATAAAGCGGTGGCGGATTTTTGCCAATCAATGGCGGCTTCTTCTTTGGAAAGTTTATTGGCGTAGTTTGCCGCTGCTTCGTTTTGTGGCTCAGGCTGGGTACAGCCTTGCTTAATTTGGGCTAAGGCTTCTAATAAGCCTTGCGGCCCTAATTGAGCCAGTTTTTGATAGAGACTGGCAGAAGTATCCGTATCTTCAATAGTGCAATGCACTTTGTGCAACATGGCGCCGGTATCGAGTCCGATGTCCATTTGCATAATCGTGACGCCAGTATGGCTGTCTCCGGCCCAAATCGCGCGTTGAATCGGTGCTGCGCCGCGCCAGCGGGGTAACAACGAACCGTGGACATTAATGCAGCCGAGCGGGGGCGTGTCTAAGATGGCTTGAGGCAAAATTAAACCGTAGGCCACCACAACCATAATATCGAAATCCAGTGCCGCGAGTGCTTGTTGTGCCTCTTCTGTTCGCAGCGTTTGAGGTTGGTAGACCGGCAGGTTATGTGCCAAGGCTAACGCTTTGACTGGGCTGGCGGTGAGTTTTTTGCCTCGACCCGCAGGTCGATCCGGTTGGGTATAAACCCCCACGATCTCATGCTCACTGGCTAATAAAGCGCGCAAATGATCGGCGGCGAAGTCTGGCGTACCAGCAAACACGATTTTAAGAGAAGACACCGTCACTGTTATCCTTGTTTCGCTTCAACTCGAGCGGCTTTTTCTAATTTTTGTTTGATCCGTTGGCGCTTCAATGGTGATAGGTAGTCCACAAATAATTTGCCTTGAAGATGATCCATCTCATGTTGAATGCAGATAGACAGCAGTTCATCGCCTTTGCAGATAAAAGGTTGGCCGTTACGATCTTGAGCTTCAATGGTAATGGTTTCAGCACGCTCAACTTTAGCGTAGATCCCAGGTACAGATAAGCAGCCTTCATCATTAATGAAATGACCATGTTGCTCAATGACTTTTGGGTTAATAAATACGCGCGGCTCACTTTTATCTTCCGTTAGATCCATAACAATCAACTGGATATGTTGATCGATCTGCGAAGCGGCTAAGCCCACGCCTTGCTCTTCGTACATGGTTTCAAACATGTCGTCGATCAGTTGTTGCAGCTCTGGACCAAAGTCAGTCACAGGTTGGGCGACGGTACGCAGTCGTTCGTCGGGGAATCGGAGTACTTCTCGAATGGCCATTGGGTTCTCGATAATAAATAAGTGATTGATAAATAGTGGCTGCCTTCGGTAACTTGGGCAGTCGATGGGTAATTTTAACCCGTTGCTGCTGTTAATGACAAAATGACTGCTCTCCCAGCAACGCACAAGGATGTGTCATGAAAAAATTGGTGGTGTTTTTGGCAGCGTTCGTTGCCACTGTTGCGTGGGCCGATACCCTCACGTTAAAACCGGGTCATCCAGAGAGTTACGTTGTTAAAAAAGGCGATACGCTTTGGGATATATCGGCCGTTTTTTTAGACGATCCTTGGCGCTGGCCAACGCTTTGGGGGGCAAACCCGCAAATTGCGAATCCGCATCTTATTTATCCTGGCGATCAACTGACGTTAGTGTTTCTCGATGGTCAGCCCCGTTTGGTACGTAAGGCCATGGTGACCATG